>JALOPJ010000125.1 GCA_025453955.1 Candidatus Edwardsiibacteriota bacterium | reverse complement strand
CGCCTTCCTCAAGACGCTGGAGGAGCCGTCGCCGACCACGCACTTCATCCTGGTCACCGACCGCCCCAACTTCCTGCTGCCGACCATCGTGTCGCGCTGCCAGAAGCTGCGGTTCGGCCACCTGGCGCAGGCCCAGGTGGAGGCCGCGCTGCGGGAGCGCCACGGCGTCGCCGCGGACGAGGCCCGGCTGCTGGCCGAGGTGTCGGGCGGCAGCCTGGGCCGGGCGCTGGAGATGCGGGAGCAGGAGCTGCTGGCCGACCGCGATACCGCCTGGGAGCTGATGGCGGCGGCCGCCGAGGGCCGCGACGCCGACCTGCTGGCGGCGGTGGAGGAGGCGGCGCGGGAGCGGGGGCGGCCGGAGCGGGTGCTGGGCTTCATCGCCGGCGTGGCGGCCGACCTGCTGCGCTGCCGGCTGACCGGCGTCGCGGCCCACGCCGACAAGCGGGCGGCGACCGAGGCCCTGGCCGCCCGCTACTCCCCGGAGGACCTGGGCCGGCTGGCCGGCAACATCGAGCGGGCGCGGACCGCGCTCGCCCGGAACGTCAACCCGCGGCTGTGCCTGGTCTCGGCCTGCAGCGCGGCGCAAGGAGATGACGATGATACCGACATTGGTTGAGGTGCTGTTCAAGGAGGCCCGCACCCGGCGGTTCTCCAACGGCAACCAGCTGGAGCTGTGCCAGCGGGACCTGGTGGTGGTCAATTCCGGGGGCGCGCTGGAGATCGGCGCGGTGCTGCGGATGGACGTCCCGCCGGCCGACCGCAAGCCGGTGCACGGCGAGATCGTGCGCAAGGCCACCGACGAGGACGCCGCCCGGCTGCACGCCAACCGGCGGCGCGAGGCCGAGGCCTTCCACGCCTGCGGCGGGCTGGTGACCAAGCACGGGCTGTCGATGAAGCTGGTGGACGTCGAGTCCAAGTTCGACGGGTCGAAGCTCACCTTCTTCTTCACCGCCGAGAAGCGGGTCGACTTCCGGGCGCTGGTGCGCGACCTGGCCTCGATGTTCCGGGGCCGGATCGAGATGCACCAGATCGGGGTGCGCGACGAGGCCCGGCGCCAGGGCGGCTTCGGCATGTGCGGCCGCGAGCTGTGCTGCGTCCGCTGGATCAAGGCCTTCGCGCCGGTGACCCTGAAGATGGCCAAGGAGCAGAACCTGTCGATGACCTCCAACAAGATGCTGGGCCTGTGCAGCCGACTGATGTGCTGCCTCAACTACGAGGACCGCTTCTACGAGCAGGCCCACGCCCAGCTGCCACGGGTGGGCACCGCGGTGGGCACGCCCAAGGGCGACGGCACGGTCTTCAAGGTCGACCTGATGCGGCAGCGGGTGCACGTCCGGCTGGAGGACGGCCCGGCCGAGTTCGACGCCGGGGAGCTGGGCGAGCCCAAGGGCAAGTAGTCACGTACGTTTTCTATAAGGAATCCATGAGCCGGTCCCTGCTTTTCCTGGATCCTGTATGCCGTTATGTCCGGGCAAGGGCAAGATCATAACCGCGGGCGCGACAGAAAAAGTGTTACGATTGCACTAATCGTAACACGATCAACACGATCATTTGAACCGACGGATGTCACATGGAACAGAGACCATATTACATAACGACCGCCATCCCCTTCGTCAACGCCAAGCCGCACGTCGGCTTCGCGCTGGAGATCATCCAGACCGACGCCCTGGCCCGCTACCAGCGGCTGTTCGGCCGCGACGTGCGCTTCCTGACCGGGTCGGACGAGAACAGCCTGAAGAACGTGCAGGCCGCGGAAAAGGAGGGCATCCCCACCGCCGAGCTGGTGGCGCGCAACGCGGAATTCTTCTCCGACATGAAGGGCTACCTGTCGCTGTCCAACGACGACTTCATCCGCACCAGCTCGGAGCAGCGCCATGCCAAGGGCGTGGAGAAGCTGTGGGCGGCCTGCGCCGCCCGGGGCGACATCTACAAGAAACGATACAAGGGCCTGTACTGCGTGGGTTGCGAGCAGTTCTACGCGCCGGAAGAGCTGGTCGGCGGCAAGTGTCCCGACCACGACACCGAGCCGGAGCTGATCGAGGAGGAGAACTACATCTTCCGGCTGTCGAAGTACCAGGCCCGGCTGGAGCAGCTGATCGAATCCGACACGTATCAGATCGTCCCCAAGACCCGCAAGAACGAGGTGCTGTCCTTCATCCGCGGCGGGCTGCAGGATTTCTCGATCTCGCGGCCGGTACAGCGGGCCCGCGGCTGGGGCATCCCGGTGCCGGGCGACCCCTCGCAGGTGGTGTACGTCTGGTTCGACGCGCTGTCCAACTACATCAACGCCCTGGGGTATGCCGATGACGGCGGGCTGTATCAAAAGTACTGGGCGAACTGCCCGGAGCGGACCCACGTCATCGGCAAGGGCATCATCCGGTTCCACGCGGTGTACTGGCCGGCGATGCTGCTGTCGGCCGGCGTGCCCCTGCCGCACCGGCTGCTGGTGCACGGCTACGTCACCATCGGCGGCCAGAAGATCTCCAAGTCGCTGGGCAACATCATCGACCCCGAGGCCCTGGCCCGCCGGTACGGCACCGACCAGCTGCGCTACTTTTTGCTGCGCGAGATCTCGACCGTGGGCGACGGCGATTACACCAACGAGCGGCTGGAGCAGCGGATCAATTCCGACCTGGCCAACGACTACGGCAACCTGGCCAGCCGGATCTTCAAGATGATCGGGACGTTCTGCGGCGGCATGGTGCCTGAGGCCGGGACGCCGGGAGGCTCCGATGATGCGCTGAAGGCGCAGGCGCTGGCCCTGGGGCCGCAGGTCAAGCGGTCTGTCGAGGGGTTCGACTTCAACGACGCCTTGGAGGAGACGCTCAACCTGGTGCGGGCCACCAACCGCTACGTCGAGGCCAACGCGCCCTGGAAGCTCAACAAGGAGGGCAACCAGGCGCGGATCGACACCGTGCTGTTCTGCGCCTGCGAAGCCCTGCGGATCGCCACGGTGCTGCTGTCACCGGTGATGCCGGCGAAATGCCTGGAGCTGCTGGCGCGGATGGGGCTCGATCAAAAAGACGCCAGTTGGGACGCGGCGACCTCGTGGGGCCTGCTCAAACCGGGAACGAGGATCGCGGCGGCCGAGCCGCTGTTCCCCAGGATCGAACGGACCACGGGAATACAGAACACCGAAGACAGAATGAGGAAGACGAAGATGGACGACGAAGCGAAACCGGCAGCGGCCGGCCAACAGCCGACGACCAACGCCCAACAGCCGAGCGAAGAGCTGATCGACATCGATTACTTCAAGAAGGTCAAGCTGCGCACGGCCGAGATCATCGCCGCCGAGAAGGCGCCCAACGCCGACAAGCTGCTGCGCTTGCAGGTGAAGATCGGGGAAGAGACGCGCCAGGTGCTGGCCGGCATCGCCCAGTGGTATGCGCCGGAATCATTGGTGGGCCAGCAGGTCGTGATCGTGGCAAATTTGAAGCCGGCCACGATCCGCGGCCTGGAGTCCAACGGCATGCTGCTGGCGGCGCAGGACGAGGGCGGGGTGGTGATATTGACGCCGCAGCGCAAGATGGCCACCGGCAGCCCGATCAAGTGACGCACGACGTGCCGGTTGTCATAACTGCGGAAGCAGGTATCCAGGCCTGGATTCCAGCTCTCGCCGGCATGAGACACGGTTGAAAGGAAAACCATGGAAGACCTGATCAAGCGGATCGTGAAGCTGTCGCAGCTGGAGAAGCGGGACTTCATCGACACGTTCTTCGACCAGGGCGACGACGCGATCAGCCGGTTGCTGGGGACGCTCAAGCGGTGGGACGACGAGGAGCGCGGTGCGTTCATCAAGGCGCTGCCGCAGGATTACGGCGCCTGGGTCGCCGGGCAGTTGGAGAAGGCCGCGCCCGCGGACGACAGGACGAAGAAGTCGGTCGAACGGACCATGGCGACGGCGCTGCGGACGGTCCCCGCCAGGATCCGGAAGATCGAACGCGGCATGACGGCGGTCAACAAAGCAGTGCTCGCCAACCGCAGGCTGCTGCGCTCGGGCTTCGCGACGCTGGACAACGTGATCTCCGACCAGCAACGGGGCAAGCCGCGGCCGCCGGTGCAGAAGCCGCACCCCAAGAATGGCATCGTGGTCGACCTGCCCAAGCCCGACAAGTCGGTGGTGCGAAAGGGCGATCTCTACGACCTGATCGACCAGCGCCGCAGCCGGCGCAAGTTCACCGACCGGCCGCTGTCGCTGGCGGAGCTGTCGTATCTTTTGTGGGCCACCCAGGGCGTGCGGAAACTCTCGGACGACCGGCGCATGAGCATGCGCACCGTGCCCTCGGCCGGCTCGATGCATCCCTTCGAGACCTACGTCGCCGTCAACAGCGTCGACGGCGTCAAACCGGGGTTGTACCGCTACCAGGCGGCCGACCACACGCTGGCGTTCCTGCGACAGGTCAAGGGCCAGCAGGACGCCGTCGCCGCGGCCAACTTCGGCCAGAAGTTCGTGGGGCACTGCGCGGCCACCTTCTTCTGGACGGCCGTGCCCTACAAGACCGAGTGGCGCTACGTCACCGAGTCCGCCAAGCTGATATTGCTGGACGCCGGGCACGTCTGCCAGAACTTCTACCTGGCCTGCGAGTCGATCGGCTGCGGCACCTGCGCCATCGGCGCCTACGACCAGGACAAGGTCGACCGGCTGCTGCGGGTGGACGGCACGGACGAGCTGGTGGTCTACATCGCGCCGGTGGGCAAGGTCGGGCAACCGGCATGATGCGGCGAACGGCATCACTGCTCGCGGTCCTGGCCGCCTGCGCCGCGGTTCCATGCGCCGCCGAGAAACGGGCTGCGCCAGCTTCCCCGGCGGTCGTCTATTTCACCAAGGACGTCTCCGGCCAAGGCGTGCTCAAGGCGTACGGCAAGGTCAAGTCCGGGGTCACGGCCCCGGTGGCGGTCAAGGTCCACTTCGGCGAGAAGGGCAACACCAACTACCTGCGGCCCGAGTGGGTGCGGCCGCTGGTCGAGCAGCTGAAGGCGACGCTGGTCGAGACCAACGTGCTCTACTCCGGCCCGCGCCAGAGGACCGAGACCCACATCGCGCTGGCCAAGGAACACGGCTTCGGCTTCGCGCCGATCGACATCCTGGACAGCGAGGGCGACACCACCTACGCCTGCAGCACCGCGCACTACACGCGGGTGTACGCCGGCAGCCACACCGGCCGCTACGGCAGCTACGTGGTCCTGACGCACTTCAAGGGCCACGGGCTGGCCGGCTTCGGCGGGGCCATCAAGAACGTGGCCATGGGCCTGGCGTCGCGGATGGGCAAGCGGGCGATGCACGCCGATTACGTCCCGGACTACGACACCGCCGCGTGCGTGCGCTGCGGCATCTGCGTCCGGCAGTGCCCGGCCGGCGCCATCTCGCTGGACCCCCTGCGGATCGACACCCGGAAGTGCATCGGCTGCGGCCAGTGCCTGAAGGCCTGCCCGGCGGGCGCGTTCGAGGCCAGCCGTGACCGGGTGGGTTCGGAACTTTTCGACCAGCGGCTGGTGGAGTACGCCAAGGTGCTGGCCGACGGCAACCGCTTCGTCTACGTCAGCGTACTGGCCAACATCTCGCCCGACTGCGACTGCGCGGGC
>JALOPJ010000021.1 GCA_025453955.1 Candidatus Edwardsiibacteriota bacterium | reverse complement strand
GTTCGACCGGGCCTTCCCGGTGGCGGGCAAGGACGTGGTGCTGTTCCTGCGCGACCCCGCCCAGTGGACCCAGGGCCTGATCTTCCTGTCGCTGCTGGTGATCTACCTGGGCAGCCTGCGCACCTACCCCCTGCTGTCGGCGGTCCCGGTGTGGAAGGTGGTGATCACCTTCATCAACTTCGCCTTCGCCGGCTACATCCTGGCCACGCTCTCGGTGCGGTTCGTGTTCCCGGTGATCTCGCTGGAGGGGCCGGTGCTGTGGCTGGTCAAGTCGTCGCCGCTGCCGTTCCGGCGGCTGTTCTTCGAGAAGGCCTTCCTGTCGCTGGCCACCGGCCTGCTGCTGACCGAGACCCTCAGCCTGGTGTCCAGCGTGATCCTCAAGACCACGCCCGGGATGCGGGTGCTCTCCACTATCTCGCTGGGCCTGATGTGCCTGGCCATCACCAGCCTGACCCTGTGCCTGGGCGCCATCCTGCCGGACTACAAGGAGCGCAACCCGGGCAAGATCGCCTCGGGCCTGGGCGGGATGCTGGCGGCGCTGGCGGGGCTGGGCTACGTCGGGCTGTCGATCGTGGTGCTGGCCTGGCCGGCCTACCTCTACGCGTCCAGCACGGTGCGGCCCGGCATCAGCTACGGCGCGGCGCTGGCGGCCGCCTTCGGGGTGTTCCTGCTGCTGACCGCGGTGGCGGTGCTGGTGCCCTTGAAGTACGGGCTGCGGGCGATGCAGAGATTGGAAGTGTGAAGTATCGCGACTCATCCCTTGCATCCCTTCTCTTTCGAAAGAGAAGGGACCGAGGGATGAGTCAATTCCCTAGTTAATAAGCACAAAGGCCGTCCACTACGTGGACGGCCTTTGTATGTGTTGACCCAGAGCACCTATGTTATTTTTATTCTCCAGCAGTCGGTTTAAAGTTGATAACTTTTACACCATCTTTAGTGGTTGCATAAAGTATGATCTTTGTACAATCCTTCAATGACACACTGCCCAGATGGAAGTATACATTGCCAGTGACGCTATTATTAGGAAAGATGGTGTTTTTTCGGAGAATCCCGTTATTCACGCTCTTCTTGAATGTTTCATACATATAAGCAGTTCCGAGCATTTCTGCACGTGTTCTGCTAATAACTTTGTCACCTGCTGTATTGTCATCTACCTGATACTCTTCACCAGTATTACTTCTAATCGTAGTCTCTGGTGACAATTCTGTTGAAATTGTTTTCAAAGCACCACCGATTGCCTGAAGAATCATCAAAGCATTTTTCTGATTATCTATACTTTTAAGTATTTGAGATGGTGGCACCGGGATTAACCCTGGATATGTTTTCTTTTTTGATTGTATTGTCAATTTAACATGGTTAAGAGGCTCAAGGAGGTATGGCTCCTCCGACAGGTTCTGATAAAGCAGCCACAATTTAGCATATGTCTCACCTGCAATTTTACCCGTTTCTAAGTACATCATAATATATGAACTATCTGCATAAACCGCAGACAAAGGTATCCCGTTCAGATAATACGTTTTTGAATTATCTGTTGGTTCCGGATAATAGACTGTTTCGAGTGATTCGAAATCAATCGCGTGTAAAATATTACCAAACAGCAAGAATAGGACGCTAGTGATTACCAACCTTTTCATTGTACATCCCTTCCAACGTAATTACTGTTATACTTAATCTCTCGGCAGCAAAAACAGCACGGTGAAGAAGTGGCAGATGCTGCCGGCCAGCACGAACAGGTGCCAGATGGCGTGGTGGAACTTCAGCCTGTGCCACAGGTAGAACGCCGTCCCCAGCGTGTAGAACAGCCCGCCCACCGCCAGGAACACCAGGCTGACGGTGTTGAGGTTCGCCAGCAGCGGCTTGATGGCGACCACCACCACCCAGCCCATCGCCAGGTACAACACGGTCGAAAGCACCGGGAAGCGGTGCGCCCAGAACGCCTTGGCCACGATGCCCGCGACGGCGATGCCCCACACCGTGCCGAACACCGCCCAGCCCAACTTTCCCCGTAATGTGATCAGCGTGATCGGCGTGTAGGTGCCGGCGATCAGCAGGAAGATGGCCGAGTGGTCGAACACCCGGAACAGCCGCTTGGCCCGGCCGGCGTACAGGCCGTGGTACAGGGTCGAGGAGAGGTACAAAAGCACCAGGGTCGCGCCGTAGACGCTGAAGCTGACGATGTGCCAAGCGTTGCCCGACAGACTGGCCATCACCACCAGCACTGCCAGGGCCGCGATCGCCAGCCCCAGCCCCACCCCGTGCAGGATGGCGTTGGTGACCTCCTCGCCCGGCGTGTAGCGCTCGACGTCGTCCATCGTTGGTCAAATGACCCGGGCCGCGGCCCGGGTCATTCCTTTCAAGTCACTCGTCACTGGATCCCCGATCGCTTGGGCATGATACCAGGCACTGGCTCAGGTCACTTCCCCTTGGCCGCGATGCTGACCCCGTCGAACAGCATGGCCGGCGTCAGGTTGGCGCCCTGCCACTCGACCTCCTTGGAGATCGCCACCAGCTTGTTCTTCAGCAGGTCGTAGACGTTGCCCGCCACCATCGCGTCCTTGACCCGGCCGGTGATCCGCCCCTTGCGGATGCGGAAGCCCAGCCCGATGTTGGCCGAGAAATCGCCGGCCAGCAGGTTGCTCTGGCCCGCGCCCAGCAGGTCGTGGACGATGATGCCGTCGTCGACCGACTTGACGATCTCGGCCAGGGATTTCCGCCCCGGCGCGATCACCAGGTTGCTGGTCGACGGCGCGGGCTGGGTCGAGAAGTCGCGCCGGGCGTGCCCGGTCGACTGGGTGCCCAGCATCCCCGCGGTCTGCAGGTCGTAGATGAAGTTGCGGAACTCGCCCCTGGCGAACAGCGGCAGCGGCGCCGTGCAGACGCCCTCGTCGTCGTAGGGGGCCGAGCCGATGGCCAGGGGCCGGCGGGGGTCGTCGCTGACGGTCACCCGCGGGTCCAGCAGCTGCTCGCCGATCCGGTCCTGCAGCGGCGACGACTTCTTCTGCAGCATCTTGCCGTTGACGCCCAGGCCCAGGGCCATCCACAGCAGGTAGATGGCGTCGTGGGAGAACAGCACCGGCATCCGGCCGCTGACGACCGGGGCGGTGGTGCGGGCGTGGCGCAGGTGGCCGCAGATCTTGGCGACGATGGCCCTGGTCTCCAGCTGCAGGCCGCAGCCGCGCCGGCCGTCGCCCAGGAACAGCAGGCTGCCGTCCACCACGCCCACGCCGCTGACGGAGTGGGAGAAGCCGGTCTTGTCGTAGCTGGCGTAGGCGCCCCGGCTGTTGGCCAGCTCCACCGTGGCCGTCCGCTTGGTGAACGAGACGTCGCACTTCAGCTCCGGCGCCTTCTCCTTCAGCGCGGCGATGGCCTTGCCGCCCTCGGCCACGGCCTGCTCCACCGTGAAGCGCTCCACCGCGGGATCGCGCACCTTGACCGCGGCGCCGCCGCACTGGCGCGGGAACTCGAACCGGGCGTACTGCCCGAAGGCCGCGCCCTCGCAGGCGTGCTCCACCAGCTCATCCAGCTTGGCCAGGTCGGTGGTCGAGGAGAAGCCGATCCGGCCGTTTTTGATCACCCGCAGGCCCAGGCCGCGCAGCTCCTTGTGCTCCACCGAGTGCAGCTTCCCGGACTTGAACTCCACCGGCGCCTGCTCGCCCGCGACGGCCACCACCTCGGCGGCGTCGCTCTTGCCCCGGGCCAGCGCCAGCACCTTCTCCAGCGTCTGTTGCATGCTCACTTCCCTCCGATCACCACGTTGCGCACCCGGATGTGCGGGCCGCCGTCCGACACCGGCAGCGGCATCTGGCCGTCCTTGCCGCAGCCGCCCAGTCCGCCGTGCAGCTGCAGGTCGTTGCCGATGGCGTCGATGTTCTTCAGCGTCTCGAAGACGTTGCCGGTGAGGATCACGTCGCGCACCATCGGCCCCACCTTGCCGCGCTCGATCAGGTAGGCCTTCATCGCCGAGAAGGTGAACATCTCCAGCTCGGTCATGCCGCCCAGCGCCGACACCACGTACAGCCCGCGGTCGATCTCGCCCACCATCCGGTCGAAGGTCCAGTCCCGGGGCTCGATGTAGGTGCAGCCCATCCGCACGATCGGCTTGTACTGGAAGCTGATGGCCCGGGCGCTGCCGGTGGGCCGCTCGCCCATCACCCCGGCGGTCTCGCGCGAGTGCAGGCGGCCCACCAGCTTGCCGCCCTTGATCAGGTAGTTCTTGTGGGCCGGCACGCCCTCCTCGTCGTAGGCGTAGTTGCCCCGCTCGCCGGCGATGGTGGCGTCGTCCACGATCGACAGCGCCCGGCCGCCGAAGGCCTTGCCCAGGGTCATCATCCGCCGCAGCTTGGCGTTCTCGTAGATGTGGTCGGACTCCGACAGGTGGCCGAAGGCCTCGTGGGCGAACACGCCGCACATCTTGGGGTCCATCACCACGGTGTAGCTGCCGGAGCCGACCTGGTCGGCCTTCAGCAGGCCCACCGCGTCGGCGGCGGTCCGCGCCACCAGTTCGTCGAGGTCCTTCAGCTGCGAGAAGCCGACGGCGCCGCCGCCGTAGCTGTCGTGCGCGGTCTGGACGTTGGCGCCCTGCTTGGCCACCGCCGCGAACGACAGGCCGCAGTACAGGCGCTCCTCGGTGATCGCCGCGCCCTCGGTGTTGGCGTAGGTCTGGCGCTTGAAGACGTCCTCGTAGCGCAGCCGCGAGCTGATCACGCCCTGGCGCTTCAGGATCAGCTGGTTGTAGCGGGCGCAGAGCGCCTCCTTTTCGGCCAGCGGCACCTCGCGCGGATCGTCGCCGACCACCACCCTGATCTCGGCCACTGCCGGCCTGACCCTGGCCAGCCGGCTCCTGCCGCGGCCCACCAGCCGCGCCGCCTGCTCGGCCTCGGCGGCCTTGGCCGGCAGCTCGTCGATGCTGTTGAACGAGGCGAAGCCCCACCCGCCCTTGTGCAGCGCCCGGACGTTGCCGCCGCGGCTGGTGTTGGTGCCGACCGCCTCCAGCTCCCGCCCGGAGTAGTTGACGCTGGTCGTCGCCCGCTCCTCCAGCCGCACCTCCAGGTAATCGACCGCGCTGGCCCCCAGCGTCCGCTTGATCAGATCGTCCATCGTGCTCCTCGTCTCACGGCGTCCCGGTCCCGCGGACCGGCCGCCGTGCGTCACCGATTGTATGGTATGCGTCGCGGGATCAGAACTCGATCCCCTTGCGCGCCGTCACGCCCGCGGCGTAGTAGTGCCGGACCTCCCTCATCTCGGTCACCAGGTCGGCGGCGGCCAGCACGTTCCTGTGCGCGTAGCGGCCGGTAATGATGAGCTCGACGGCCGACGGCCGCTGGGCGATGAGGGCCATCACCTGTTTCAGGCCCACCAGCTTGAAGCAGAGCGCCACGTTCAGCTCATCGAGGATCAGGACGTCGCAGCGCCGCCGTCGCATCGACTCCAGCGCGAACGCCAGCGCCTGCTGGGCGCCCCGGAAATCCTCGGGGTGCGGGTCGTCCTTGTCCACGAAGTCCGGCCGGCCGAACTGGCGGACGATGATGCCGAGCTTGCGGGCGGACTTCAGCTCGCCGTAGTTGGTCTTGCCCTTCATGAACTGCACGACCAGGACCTTCCGGCCCTGGCCGGCGGCCCGCATCGCCAGCCCCAGCGCGGCCGTGGTCTTGCCCTTGCCGTTGCCGGTGTAGACCTGGACCATGCCGCGCCGCTTCGTCCTGTCCTTCTTGTCCATGCCCATGCTCAGATTCACAGCTTGCGGGCGACCGCCACGGTCCTGGCCTTCCGGACCGCGCCGCCGCCATTGACGTCCCGGGCCTCCAGGCTGACGACGTACAGGCCGATCGGGCAGGCCTCGCCCCGCTCGTCACGGCCGTTCCACACCAGGTCGGCGGTGCCCGGCAGCTCGCGGTCCTGGGCCAGGCTGCGCACCAGCCGCCCCAGCCGGTCGTAGATCCTGACGGTGACCGCGGCCCGCGGCCACTCCAGCTGGAGGGAGACGATCAGGTTGTCCTCGTGGCCGTCGCCGTCCGGGGAGAAGGGATTGGGGCCCAGGTCCAGCGCCGCGCCGGCGGCCGGCCGCTCCACGAACACGCTGTTGACCATTCCCGGCGTCGAGAGCGCCGGGGCCACGCATCCGCCCCAGGAGCCGGCCTCGGACGACGCCAGGAAGGGATTGATCCGTTCCAGCGACAGCCCGCCGCCGCCGCCCCACGAACCCGCGTAGCGCACCTGGTCGACCGCGGCGCCGCGGGCGTCGCGCAGGGAGACCTGCTCGTCGTCGTTGTTGAGCGACGGCAGGCCGGTCGGCGGGCGCAGCACCGGGCAGGGCGCCAGCGGCAGGCCGACGGTCTGGGTGACGACGGCGAATCCCTGCGGCGGGACGACGGTGTGCGCCGTGTCGATCACGGCGGCGGTGCCGGCCAGGTCGGCCACCGCCCAGCCGTGGAGGTCCACCGCCTGGGCCGAGCGGTTGTAGAGCTCGATCCACTCGGGCCTGCCGGCCGGCGGCCCGTACATCACCTCGTTGACCACCAGCGGGCTGCCCGCCGTCAGGTCGACCGTCAGGCAGTTGTTCCAGCGGTAGGCGTCCGCGCTGCAGGCCGCAGCCACGGCGAACCGGTGGGTCCCCTCCGGCAGCCCGGGCAGGTGGCAGGCGACCGTGTCACCGCCCGGCAGGGAGTCGAAGGTGCGCCGGCACACCAACTGCCCGCCGTCGGGCAGCGAGTCGCCGTCGGCGTCGCGGAACACCGTGACGGTGCAACGGCGGGCGGTGCCGGCGCCGCGGTTTGCGACGGCGACGTCCAGCCGGAACGGCTGCAGGGCCGGGACCGCGGCGGGTTCGGTGGCCAGGCCGGCCGCGGCCAGGTCGTACGGCGGCGGCGTGTTGGAGTACCCCGGCGTGGGCCGCGCGAACCCGCACCAGTCCGCCGGCCGGTTGGAGTCGGCGCCGTCGACCGCCAGCCCCAGCGAGTGCCCGCAGGGCACGGTATCGATGAAACCGCCGGCGGTCCAGAGGCCGGCGGCCGCGGCGGTCGCCTGGTAGGTCTGGCCGGCCGCTCCGTACTGCAGGAAATCGATGATGGTATCGCGGTCGGCGCCCGAGAACAGCGCCACCGAACCCTGGGTGTTGGGCATGTTGGCGGTCGGCGCCGTGTCCTCGAACAGGTCCGCCGCCGAGTTCTCGCCCGACCGGCGGAGATGGACGGTCACGTAGCAGCGGGGTGGCAGCACGAAGCCGGGCGGCAGGATGTAGTGCGGCGACCGGCCGGGATACAGGTCGTGGCCCGACAGGTCGCGGGCGACGGTGTCGGAATTGAACAGCTCGATCCACTCCTTGCCGGTATCGCCGCCGGGGTCCATGTGATAGCCGACCTCGTTGATCACCACCCCGGCGGCCGGGGCGGGCCCGGCGGGGAAAAGCACCGAGGCTGCGGCCAGCAGCCCCGCCAGGATCACCGGTCCGGTCCGCGCCGCCATGTCGGTGCCGTCCCCGCTCATTCGAAGATCGGGATCTGCACGGTGAAGGTGCTGCCCTTGCCCGGCTCGCTTTCCACCAGGATGGCGCCGCCGACGTTCTCGATGATCTCCCGGGCCGAGGACAGCCCGATGCCGGTGCCGACCAGGGTGTGCACCTTCTGGTCGGTGCGGTAGAACTTCTCGAAGATGTGCGGCAGGTCCTGGGCGGAGATCCCCGGCCCGCGGTCGATGATCCGGATCTCCTGCTTCCAGGCGGTGTCCACCAGCCGCAGGTCGCCGGCCTCCACCCGCACCGTGCTGCCGGCCGGCGAGAACTTCACCGCGTTGTCCAGGATGTGCGCGAAGGCGAACCGCAGCGCGTTGAAGTCGCCCTTGGCCGGGGCCATGCTGTCGGGGAGGGATCGGGCGATGGCGATGCCCTTGGCGCGGGCCTTGGGCTCCTGGTCCCGGATGATGGCGTCGACCAGCTTCAGCACGTCCACCTTTTCCTGCCGCAGCCCGATCAGCCCGGTGCTGGCCTCGCGGAAATTGAGGATCGACTCCAGCAGCCCGTTGAGCCGCTCGCTCTGCTGCAGGATCACGCTGAGGAACTCCAGGCTGGGGCTGTTGGCGGCCCGGGCCTCCTCCTGCAGGATCTCGGCGTAGCCCTTGATCACGGTGAGCGGCGTGCGCAGCTCGTGCGAGATGTTGGTGACGAACTCGTCCCGCAGCTTGTTGTAGTCGACCGCCTGGGTCCGGGCGGTGAACAGCCAGCCGATCCGGTCGCCCTGGGCGAACCGCCACAGCACCGAGCTGATGTTGAGCTCCTGCCCGGCGCGGCAGTAGAGCTTGTCCTGGTCGATCTCGGCGGCGTTGCGGTCGGCCAGCATCGCCTCGCGCCCCCCGGCCTTCCCGCCCAGCGGGTCGCGGAACACCTGGTTCCAGTTCTGCCCGGCGATCTCGCGGGTCGACCATCCGGTGAGGCGCTCCACCGCGGCGTTGGCCCAGGCGATGGCGCCGTCCGGCCCGGCCACGATCACCCCGGCCGGCAGGTTGTTGACGATCTGGTCGAGCTGCGCCAGCTGCGATTCCAGCGACCTGCGCGCCTCGGCGCTGGATTCCTTGAGCCTGGTCAGCTCCTGGGCCGTGTTCCACAACTGGGACTGCCCCGACTCGCGCACCGACTTGAGGTTCTTCTGCAGGTTGGCGATCCGGTCGACGTCGCGCGACCGCAGCACCGCCAGCGCCGCGCCCCACGCCCCCAGCAGCGCGGCCGCCGCCAGGCCGGCCGGCCAGCGCGATCGCCAGCGGCAGCGCCAGGATGCCGAGCCACGGCAGCATCGGCTACTTGGCCTCCCCCACGATCGAGCGCACCAGCTCCAGCAGCCGGTTGGGCGAGAACGGCTTGGTGATGTAGTCGCTGGCGCCCATCGAGAAGCCCTGCTCGCGGTCGCGTTCCTGCCCCTTGGCGGTGAGGATCACCACCGGGATGCCGGCCAGCTCGGCGTCGTTCTTGATCTTCTGGCAGACCTCGTAGCCGGTCATGCCGGGCATCATCACGTCCAGCAGCACCATGTCCGGCTTCTCCTCGCGGATCTTGGCCAGGCCGGTGACGCCGTCGTTGGCCGAGATGACGATGTACCCCTCCTGCTCCAGCTTGAACTTGATCACCCGCGCGATGTAGGGCTCGTCATCCACCACCATGATCTTCTTGGGCATGATCGCTGTCTCCCAAAGGTGACTCGTGGACTATGCTGCGGTACGGTCCGGGCGCCGCGCGCGGCGGCGGGTCATTTCGGCAGCGTGAAGATGAACGTGCTGCCCTTGCCGTATTGGCTCTCGGCCCAGATCTTCCCGCCGTGGGCCTCCACCAGCTGGCGGCAGAGCGGCAGGCCCAGCCCGGTGCCGGTCTTGCGCCCCAGCTTGCGTTTCTTCACCTGGTAGAACTTCTCGAACACCTTCTCCTGGTCCTCGGGCGGGATGCCCTCGCCGTTGTCGGCCACCGACACCTCGATCTGCTCGGGCTTCTCCGCCGCCGTCACGACGATCCGGCCCCGCTTGGGGGTGAACTTCAGGGCGTTGGACAGCAGGTTGGACACCACCCGGTTGATCTTGCCCTCGTCGGCCGTGACCGTCAGCCCGATCGGCGTGTCCTGCAGCAGCTCGATGTCGCGCTCCCGCGCCAGCGACGAGAACTCGGCCACCAGGGTGGCGATCACCTGGGTGATGTCGAACGGCGCCTTCTCCAGCTTGAGCTGCACCGCCTCGTATTTGTAGCCGTCGAGCAGGTCGTTCAGCATCCCCAGCATCCGGCGGCTGTCGTTCATGGCGTTGGTCAGGAACTGCTGCTGGTTCTCGTTGAGGTCGCCCAGGCTGCCGTCCAGGGCCAGCTCCAGCGTGGCGATGATCGCCGCCAGCGGGTTGCGCAGGTCGTGCGACAGCATGCCCACGAACTCCTCGCGCAGCTTGGCCGCCTGCTGCTCGATGGTGATGTCCTGGCACAGCAGCACCGACCCGGCGGCCGGCCGCTCGGCGTCCTCCACCGGGAACGATCCGATCCGCAGGAAGCGGTGGTCGACCAGCTCGACCTCCACCGGCACCGCGACGCCGCCCGGCGCCGCCGCGGTGCGGCGGAAGAACTCCAGCAGCGGCGCGTTGTCGATCAGCCGCTCCAGCAGCTGCGGCAGGATCTCCTCCTTGAGGTCGGCGTCGGCGCGCACCGGCCGTTTCAATCCCCACAGCTTCTCGAACGCCTCGTTGCCGATGATCACCCGGTAGCGGGCGTCGATCATCAGCAGGCCCTCGGGCATGGAGTTGATGATGGCGGCCAGCCGCCCGCCCTCCCGCCTGATCTCCTCGTAGAACATCGCGCTGCGCAGGGCGAACGTCACCAGTGGGGCCACCTCCTCCAGCAGCGCCAGGTCGTCCTTGCCGAAGTAGGCCGGCTGCCGGGAGAGCGCGGTCAGGGCGCCGATGGTCTTGTCCTTGACCTTGAGCGGCAGCCACATGCCGGAATGCAGCCCGGCGTTGGGGAACGGCTGGGTGAAGCGCCGGTCGGCCGCCAGGTCGGGAATGATCTCGGGGCTGCCGCGGCCGATCACCTCCGCGGTGATGTCCCGGATCTCGGAAAGCTTCTCGTAGTCCAGCTTGGCGCCGGCCTCGCGCACCAGCTGCAGGAAGCCCGGGCTGATGGTCTGCGAAAGGATCGACTTGCCGTTCCATTCGGCCAGCACGTCGTCGTAGAAGTAGATGCCGATCTCCTCCACCCGCAGCTGCCGCGCGATGGTGCGGATCATCAGGGACAGCACGCTGCCGATCTGCAGCACCGATCCCGCCGAGAAGCCGATCTCGTAGAGCTTGTTGCGCAGCAGGCTCTCGGCGCGCGCCTTTTCGGCCACGCGGGCATGGCCCAGCACTCCGGCCAGCACCGGGGACAGTTCGGCCAACAGCGCGGTATGCGCCTGATCGAACGGCGGCCCCTGGTGCCGGGCCAGCACCAGCAGGCCCGTCGGCGGCAAATGGTCGGCCAGCGGGGCCGCCAGCACCGAGGCGACCTGGGCGCCGTCGATGCCGTCGAGGCCCAGGCCCTCGGCCGTCTGTCCGGCCGCGCCGGTCAGCGTCATCGGACGGCCTTCGGCCAGCACGGTCGCGGCCAGCCCAGGTCGGAGGGCACGTTCGTCCGTCCGATCGTCCTTGCGGAGCAGCCCGGCGTTGGCGGTCAGCTTGAGCTGGCCGCCTTTCTCCCGCGAGAACAGCGCGGCCGAGTCGTAGTCGATGGACCGCTTGAGCGCCGCCAGCAGGTAGTCGCCGATCGTCTCGCCGTCGACCGCCGCGTTGACATCCTCGCGGATGCCGCGGAACCGCGCCAGGGCCTCCGCCGCGGCGTCGGCCAGCACCACCAGGTATCCCGCCGTCTCCTCGCCGTCGGCCACCCGCCGCAGCCACAGCTCGGTCAGCGCGCCGTCCCGGCAGATCACCCGTCGCAGGCCCGGCCCGGCGCCTTTGGCCAGCTTTCCCAGCGCCTGCTGCAGCCACTCCTGGTCGTGGTCGGCCAGCCGCAGCGGCCCTGGCGCCTCGCCCCGGGCCAGGAACGGCTCGGCCTGGCGGTTGCAGAACACCACCGACCGGGACGGATCGAGCAGGATGATGCCGTCGCCGCCGTGGGCCGCCGTTTTCCCCACCGTCACCTGCGACAGCAGCCGTGCCATCAGGGACACCTGCCGGGCGCCGGCCGCCTGCGCCGCCGGCCCCTGCGGGTCCATCACCTGCGCCGCCTCCAAAGCCGCCAGCTCCAGGTGCTGCAGCGTCTCGGCGCCGGGCAGGTCGCCGTCGGCCGGTTCATCGACCGCGATGGCGCCCAGCAGCGCGCCGGACGGCGCGGTGACCGGTGTCAGCAGCGCGTCGCCCGCCTGCCACCGTCCATGGTCGGCGGGCGCGGGATCGTCCGGCCGTCGCAGGCGCAGCTGGGGCGGCCAGGCCGGATCGTCGAAGCGGATGAAGTAGCTGGCGCCCAGCCGGTGCTGTTCCGACAGCAACGCTGCCGGGATCCGGGTCGCGGGTGCGCCGGCGGCCCCGGTCCGGTCGAGATCGACCGTCGGCACCATATCTCCGGCGTCGGTGACGGCGCATATCAGGACCCGGCGGTACCCGAGGATGCCGCGCACCGACTCGGCCAGCCGCAGCAGCAGGTCCGGCCCGGCCGCGCCCTGCCGCAGATCGCGCAGGAATGACAGGGTCTGCTCCAGCAGCTGGCCGCGGGCGGCGGCCGGGATGTCGGTCCTATCTGGCATCGGAACAATGGTCGCAGTTGACGAAGGTCCGGGCGATCTCGGGATCGAACTGGGTGCCGGCGTTGTCGCGGATCTCGGCGACCGCCTGCTCCCTGGTGAAGGTGGGCCGATAGGTGCGCTCCATGGTCATGGCGTCGAACGAGTCGGCCACGGCGATGATCCGGGCATAGCGGAAGATGTCGTTCCCCCGCATGCCGTTGGGGTAGCCCGTGCCGTCGAACCGTTCATGGTGCTGGCCGATGGCCGGCAGGATGTCGGTCAGCTGGTTGACGTGCGACAGGATGGAGACGCCGATCTGCGGATGCTGTTTCACCAGCGCCCATTGTTCCGGCGTCAGCCTGGGCTCGACGTTGTTGAGGATCTGGTCGGGCAGCCCGATCTTGCCCACGTCGTGCAGCAGGGCCGCCAGCTCCAGCCGCTTGACCTCGGGCGGCAGCATCCCCAGCCGCTCGGCGATGCGGGCCGAGATCCGCCGCACCCGCTGGGAGTGCCCGGCGGTGCGCGGGTCCTTGGCGTCGACCGCGCCCACCATGCTCTGGACGGTATTGAAGAACAGGTGCTCCAGGTCCTCGTACAGCCGGCCGCTCTCCAACAGCAGCGAGGAATAGGCCGCCAGCGTGCCCAGCAGCTTGAGGTCGCCCGAGCGGTAGCACCCGGAGCGTTTCGGCCCCAGCGCCAGCCCGCCCATCACCGTCACCCCGTCGGTCGACAGCGGCAGCGCCAGATGCCGCCGCTCGTCGACCAGCGGCTTCATCTGCTCCACCGCCTGCCGGGCCAGGTCCCGCAGGGCGGGGCCGTCATCGTCGTCGGGGCCGTCGAGCCGGACATCGTGGCCGTTGACGGTCAGGCAGCCCTGGGCCGCTCCCACCGCCTCGGCGGCGGTATCCAGGATGGCTCGCATCCGGCTGGGATTGTCCCGGGCGCCGCCCAGCCGTTCGCTCATGCCGAACAGCAGCGAGAGCTGCTCGTAGCGCAGCATGATCTCCTCGGTCAGGGACGACGCCTCCCGTTCCTGGTCGGCGATCTCGCCCGCGACCCGCAGCACCACGGCCTCGATCTCGGCGCGCCGCGCCGCCGGTCCGCTGGCGGTCACGGCCAGGCCGAAATCGGGCAACGCGATCGCCGCCGGGGACCCGTTGTCCGCGTCGATCGGCAGGAACGACAGGGTAAAGCCCAAAGGCCCGCTCATGGCCGAAAGCACGGATTTCAGCTTCTCGGCCGACAGGATCGTGCGGATATCTGTCGTGCTCATGTAGTGATTAACTATAATGCAGAACCAGGGGTAAAGTCAACACTTTTTTGCGCCGTAAAGGGCTTTTATTACAATATATTACAAACGAAGGCCCTCCGCGTGACGCGCACAACGGAGAGCCTTCGATCGCCGAAGCCGATGTCTGATGGCCGCGGCGGTCGATGCCGGCGACGGGCCGGGATCAGCTCGGATCGCGGTGGTCGAGTATCTTCATGATCTCGGCCCGGGCCTCGGGCGGGCGGACGATCTCGGCCTCGGGACCGTAGTACAGGATCCAGCGGGCGATCCATGCGTAATTGCTGGCCTTCAGCACCATGGTGGCCGACCCGTCCCTGTTGCGCTTGGCCAGGGCGCTGCGCTCCAGGATCCAGCGCGCCACGGCGGGCGAGAACCACAGCTCCACGTCCTGTTCCCGGCCGGTCGGCCTGAAGATATGGCCGCCGGCGTACTGCGCGATGTCGAAATCGTCCGGGACGCGGTACCCGTCGGCCGAGAGCGATGCTTCCTTGATCCGGCTGACGCGGAAGGTGCGGACGGCGCCGTGCTTGTGGCAGAAGGCCACCACGTACCACGACCCGCCGAACAGCACGAAGCCGTAGGGGTCGATCCGCCGCCGGCCGACCTCGCCCGACGAGCCGCTGTAGTAGGTGATCTCCACGCGGCGCTGGTCCCGGCGCGCCCGGCGCAGGGTCTCCATCAGGGGGATCGCGTCCCGTTCGGCCGGCGCGACCACGATGGCATCGTCCAGCTGGTCGACCGCCCGGCGGTCCTCCGGCAGCAGCGCCCGGTCCAGCTTGCTCAGGATCCCGCCGACCAGGGCGCCGTAGGGGCCGGCCGGGTCCGCCAGCAGCGGCAGCAGGGCCAGCCGCAGGGCGACCGCCTCCTGCGGCGTCAGGTGCAGCGGCGCCCGGAACTGCTCGGTGTAGGCCATCTCCAGCCGGTTGTCCTCGTCCACCGTGGCCAGGAAGTAGTCGTCCGGGCCGAACGGCGGCACGCCGTACAGGCACAGCTGGTCGAGGTCGCGCAGCAGCTGCGCGGTGGAGGTGCCCAGCTCGGCGGCCACCTGGTCCACCGGGCGGCCCTTCTGCTTGTTGAGGAACGCCAGCAGCGTCAGCAGGCGCTGGATCTCTTTTTCGCTCTTAGCCATGGCGCTGCTTCCTTCCGGGCGCCGCGTACCGCGCGCGGGTCCGCGCCGCCCGCTGCTCGACCAGCCGCGCCAGCTCCGGCGGGGCGGTGATCCGCGCCCGGTCGCGGTTGGCGCAGGCCCAGCGGACGAAGGGATCGGGGTTTCGGACGGAGATCCTGGCGATGCCCTTCGTTTCGTCCCACGCCGCGCTGTCCTGGAGCTCATGCTTGACCAGCCAGCGGTGCTCGGGCGGCACTTTCAGCACGACGTCCTGTTCCGGTCCGGCCGGGAACTGCCAGGCCTTGCGGCCCAGGAACTGCCGCTTGTCGAACCCGCGGGGCACCGTGAAGCGCGGGGCCGACCGCAGCAGCTTCAGCCCGCTGATGCGGGACAGCTTGAACACGCGGTCCTCGCCGCGCAGGTGGCAGTGCCCGATCAGGTACCAGGTGCCGCCATTGTAGACCAGCACGTAGGGATCGGCCTGCCGCGTGGCCGTGGCGTCGCGCCTGATGGTGTAGTAGGTGAACTGGCAGCGGACGCGCTCCTGCACCGCCTCCCGCAGCCGGGCCAAGTTGGCGGACTCGGCGGCCGCGTCGGCGCGCTGGCCCGGCGCCAGCCCGATCTCGGGCCGGGCGGCGGCCCCGGCCGGGCGCTGGCACATCACCTTCCGCAGCAGGCTGTCCAGCGCGCCCGCCAGCGCCGGGTCGCGCAGCCGGGCGGCCGCCGGCCCGGCCAGCGAGATGGCCGCCCACTCGTCGGCCGTCAGGTCGAGCTGGGGCAGGAAGTACTCCCGCTTGTCGACCAGGTAGCCGCAGTCCCGGCCCAGGCCGGCCGCCGCGCGGGGATCGGTGATCTCGCTGCGGTCGGCGATGGCGTAGGCCTTGAGCGGCACGCCCAGCCCTCGCAGTTCCCTCTTGTCGCGCTCGAACACGCGGTCGAACGACTCGTCGGACAGCCCCTGGTAGCCGGGGATGCCGCGGCGGATCTCCTCCTTGGTCACCGGCACGGTGCGGGCCAGCAGCAGGGCGATCAGGTCGAGCAGGCGGGTGGTTTTTGATTGGGCCATTCTATTTCCTTCGGGCCAACAGTGGTGCGTTCCGGCGACCGACATCGGTCGACTTCATATCTGCCTTGTAGCGGCTGTGTCATGGTACCGTTCCATCAGTCAGTTATTCAGCCATGACTGAGGAACGCATCGAGTCCTGTTCTTGACCGTCACCGATCCCGAGGACAATCCCTGTCCGTTCCCGGGAAAGTCAGGTCAATCATAATCCTTCCTTGTGCTCTTGTCAACATCAAAGGCAACCGGACGATGACGCCCGGTTGCCTTCGCTACGACGCCCGAGAGCCTGCGGGCGCTGCCTATTTCTGTTCCCGGTCCTTCTCGCGGGCCGCCAGCTTGGAGATCAGCGAATTCAGCATCCGCACGATCTCGCCCAGCAGGTCCAGCCGCGCCCTGACCACCGGCTCCGGCAGGTAGTTGAGCCGGGCCATCTTGTGGTACCAGTCCTGGGTGGCGCAGGCGTAGCCGCGGGCCGCGTTCAGCCGGTAGCGGAACCCGCCCGACCCGCCCTTGCCGTGGCCCTCGGCGATGTTGGCGCCGATGGCGCCGGCGCTGCGCACCACCTGGTTGGCCAGGGCCAGCGACACCCGCCGGTCCGGGAAATTCTCGATGTCCTCGGTCACCATCGTGAACAGCTCCACCGCCTTCTGCCAGACGATCAGGTCGGTAAAGCTCATGATCTTGTTCTTGGTCTCTTCCATGTTCGCACGCTCCTCGTGTAACTACAGTTGTGTCTGTTGTGTTGTTCTGCCCGGCTCTCGGGCGCGATTGGTTGATGATACGTTGGAGGGGTGACCGTTTTCACCAGCCGGGCCCTCAGCGGGCGGCCGGGCCGCCGACACAGGCCACCACCCGGGCCTGCCGGACCGTTGGCGAGGCGGACCGGCGGGCCGCCTCGCCCGCGGTCGCCCTGGTGCCCTGCGATGCGCAGGTGCCGACCGCATAGTAGAGGAACAGGAAAAAACAGATCTTGCGAGCCATGGTCGTCGCCCCCGTTGCTGGTTGTTCGTTCCGGACGGGAGCGATGATACGGCCGACCGGTGACGATTTCCGCGGCCGCAAAATGGATTGACAAACAAACCGTCAAATGGTAAAATTGCTTCATATGGTGGATATAGCTCAATTGGTTAGAGCGCTGGACTGTGGCTCCGGAGGTTGCGGGTTCGAGTCCCGTTATCCACCCCATGCGAATCGAACGGCCTCCCCGGGGAGGCTCTTTATCTATCCGCAGACCGAACGATGACCGATCAAAACGGCACCGTGAGATCTTCCGAGATCGACGACGCCCGCCGGGCTTACGACAATGCCCAGGGCAGCGGCCGGTTCGCGCCGGGCGTCCTGCTGGCCGGCCTGCTGTCCGAGAAGGGCCACTACGCCGAGGCGCTGGCGGTGCTGACCGCCATCCAGCCGCTGGCGGAGAGCGACTTCGAGCGGGCCCAGGTGCTGCAGCGCCAGGGCTGGATCCACCTGCGGCAGAGCCAGTACGACAAGGCGTACTACTTCCTGGGCGAGGCCATGGTCAAGCTGGGCACCCATCCCGATTCGCTGGAGCTGTTCCACGTCTACCACGACCTGGCCTGGATGTCCTACCGCCAGGGCTACCTGGAGAAGGCGCGCAACTACAGCGAGGGCGCCCAGCTGGTGGTCCGCAGCATGCCGCTCAAGAGCGGCCGCAAGGTGGAGGAGGCCAAGGCCGACCTCTGCCACCTGATGGCGCTGATCGAGGCGGCCTCGGGCGACTTCGACGCCTCGCTGGCCCACCTCGAGAGCGAGCGGCAGCTCCGCCAGGCCCACGACAACCCCGTCAAGCAGGCCTCCCTCTTCAACAAGATGAGCAGCGTGCTCCAGGCCAAGGGCCAGCTGCGCCAGGCCCGGGAGTTCCAGCTGCAGGCCCAGGAGCTGGCCCGCCGCAACGGCGACGACTTCCGGCTGGCGGTCTCGGCCAAGAACCTGGGCGAGATCTGCTTCAGCCTGGGCGACCTCGACGCCGCCGACGGCCATTTCCAGCGGGCGTCCGAGCTGTCGCGGGCGGTGGGCAACCAGCTGGGGACCATCTTCGCCCATGCCGGCACCGGCCGGATCCTGGAGGCCCGGGGCCAGTTCGCCAAGGCGTCCGAGCAATTCCAGGAGGCCCTCAAGCTGGCCCGGCGCATCAAGAGCCGGGAGCTGGAGTACAGCCTGCTGGTCGACCTGGCCGAGCTGTCCGTCGCCTGGGACAGGCCCGAGGAGGCCGCGGACCAGCTGGAGGCGGCGGAGACCCTGGCCAACGAGCTGGACATGCCGGTCTCGCCCCGCCACGTGCTGGTCACCGCCCGGCGCTGCTGGATCAGCGGGGACGGCGCCGAGGTGGCCCGCGGCCGCGCCCTGCTGCAGGAGCTGCTGTCCCGGCCCCTGGTGATCGACGACGAGGAGCCGGTGTCGATCCCGGAGCTGGAGATCCAGGCCGGGGGGCTGCTGGCCCGGATCCAGATCGCCCGCGGCGACCGCGCTGCGGCCGCCGCCACCCTGCGGCGAGCGGCCGGCACGGTCGAGGCGTTCGTGCGGGACCTCGACGAGGCCGACCGCAACGGCATCCTGGCGCTGCCCTGGGTGCGCGAGGTGATCGCCCTCGGCGCCGAGCTGGGCCATCCGGCCGGCCGCTGACCGCGCCCGGCCGCACCATTCACCGGACGAAAGGCACGCATCCATGAGACGGTCGCTCGTCATCCTCTCCCTGCTGGCGCTGGCCGCGGCGGCCCTGGCCGCCGGCACCGTCCACGTGGTCAGGCGGGGCGAGACCCTCTCCGCCATCTCCAAGCGCTACCACGTCCCGATCGCCGACATCCTGGCGGCCAACGGGCTCTCCCGCAGCGCCGTGATCAAGGCCGGGCAGAAGCTGAAGATCCCCTCCCGGACGGCCGCGGCCAAGCCCGCGGCCGCGGCGCCGGCGCCCAAGCCCGAGCCGATCGTCTCCGCCGCGCCGGGACCGGCGATGGATACCATCATGCCGGAGATAGCCCTCGACAGCACGCCGGCCCCGGCGCCCGCGAGCACGCCCGCCCCCCGGCGGCCCGGCCGGATGAGCACCAAGACCAAGTTCTTCATCCTGTTCGTCTTTCAGACCATCGTCAGCGCCCTGCTGGCGTATGTGATCGCACGCTGGGTCGCCAGCCAGGGCGGCGGCTACAAGCGCGGTTCCTGAACCGGTACCGCAGGCAATGGAAAACGCCCGGTCGTCAGACCGGGCGTTTTCCTCGTTGATCGAAGCCGGGTGGCTACTGCCCGCCCATCCCCTTGAACAGGTCGCCGAATCCCTTGCTCTGGCCCTTGGCCTTCTTGGCGTCGAACAGGTCGTCGGCCAGCCCCTTGTTGTACTCGATCGACCTGATGACGGACGTCATCGCCAGCTTGCCGTCGGCGTACATCTCGGTCTTGTGCGGCATCTCCAGCTTGCCGATGGCCGGCTTGACGTCGGAGTACAGCGCCATCCCGGTCTTGCCCTTGTCGATCGGGAATTCCGCCTTGACCTGCACCAGCTTCTCCTTGTCCAGCCACAATCTTGAGAACGGCGGCCGGGCCGCGTCCTTCTCCGTGGGCTGGGCGAACCCGATCACCCAGCAGTCGCGGCCGCCCACTTCCTCGCTGCCGGTGACGCTGCCGCCCTCCGTCAGGTAGGTCCACCACTTCCAGCTGCGGTCCTTCTGGTACTTCGCCTGGTCCTTGGCGGCCAGCTTGTGCGATCCCATCATGCTGATCAGCCACATGTCCGTGCCGTCGAAGATCACCGTGGTGGTCATCTCGCCGCCCTTCGGCCCCATGCTCATCCTGGAGTCCATCCGGAACTTGGGCTCCTTGTAGTACATGGTGTTGACCGAGGTCATCGTCTCCGCGCCGTCCTTGGCGCCCTTCTTGCCCTTCTCCTCGGACACCGCCATGCTTACGTCCATGTCCATTTTCAGGTCCTTCACCAGCTTGTCGAACTTGGCGTACCTGGCCTGCAGCTGGGCGCGGATGCCGGCGATGTCCTCGGCCGCCAGCAGGGACGCGGCCGCCGCCACGGCGGCCATCACCAGGATCGTCTTCTTCATGTCGCTCTCCCTTTCATTCTTTCTTATGGTGATCGTGGTCGGCGTCAAGCGCTCGCGGGGATTCCCGATCACTTCCCCGGCTTGGTCAGGATGTCCTCGGCCTTCACCCCCAGGAACCTCATCAGGCCCGCCGCCACCCCGTCCATCGACCCGCCGCCGGCCACCAGGATCTCCGGCATCACCTTGGCGCCCTTGTCGGCCAGCGCGGTGACGGCGTTGACCACCGCGGTCTGGGTCTGGCCCAGCGCCTTGACCTGGGCCTCGTAGGCCTTGGCCCGGGCCATGCCCACCGCCTCGACCTCGGCGCCCTTGGCCGCGCCGGTCTCGCGGATGTAGGCGGCTTCGCCCGCCGCCTCGGCCTTGCGGGCGTTGGCGTTGTTGGTCTTGATGTCGACCCCGACCTTGGAAGTGGCCAGCTGGGCCTGCATGTCGGCCGTGCCCTTGGAGTGCTCGGTCATCACCCGCTGGTCCTGGGCCTCCTTCTGCTTCTTGAAGGTCTCGATCTCCTGGTTGGCGATCTCGCGCTCGGTCAGCACCTTCACCAGGTCCACCGGCAGCACCACGTCCTGGATGTAGACGCCCTTGGTCTCCACCTGGTACTGGTCGAGGTGCTTGTTGATGTGCTCGAAGGCCTCCTCCTGCACCTGCTGCCGGGTCTCGATGAAGCGGATGGCCGGCATGCTCTGCAGCTTGTCGCGGAAGTGGTTGCCGACCGCGGCCTGCAGCACCTCGTTTACCAGGTTGAGCATGGTGCCCACCATCGAGATCACCTTGGGCGCCTTGGTGTCGGCCACGTGGATCTGCACCTGGAGGTCGATCTTGAAGACGAATCCCTCGCGGCTCTTGGCGACGATCTGCTCCAGCTGGGAGTCCAGGTTGTGGGCCTTGGAGGCGGCCTCGGCCCAGTTCAGCGTCAGGATGGCGGTGGGCACCAGCTCGGCCTGGTAGCAGTGGGGATTGATCGGGTACTTGCCGGTGCGCAGGCTCTCGCGCCAGATGCCGCGGTGGCCGGGCCGCACCAGCATGCCGAACTTGAACTCCTCGCCCGAGGTGTCCTCGGTGGCCAGCCCGACGTAGGACTTGACCACCGCCACCTCGCCCTGCTGCACCACCAGCATCGGCGTGATCTCGACGCTGGTCAGGAAGGGGTTGAGGGCGTAGGCGCCGTACAGCAGCGGGTCGTGCTGCAGCCCGATCTTGCCGCCGTTATCGAGGAAGGCCTGGAAGTCCTGGTAGTTGTTGTGCAGGCCGTTCTTGCTGCCCATGATGGTCTCGATCAGCTGGGCGTCGTCGTCCGCGGGCACGCCGGCCTCCAGCTTCTCGATGTCGGCGAACCCGCCCAGCCGGCTGGCGATGTCGCCCGACGGCAGCGGGCTGCCCTCGTAGACCGTGACGATGCCGACGGTGTCCACCAGGTCGCCGGTCTTGGGGTTGGAGCGCGGCTCGATCCGCACCAGCTCCAGCTGGTCGGCGGCCAGACCGAAGGCCTCGGGCGTCAGGATGCCCTTGTTGCCCTTCTGCTTCAGCTCGGGCGACACCGGCAGGCCGTAGACCTTGTTGCGGGTGATGATCAGGAACCCCACCGGGTGGATCGGCGCCAGGGTGCCGGGCGACAGCACCGGCCGCTGCACGCCCTTCTGCCCGCCCTGGGCGATGAAGCTGCGCAGGTCGGAGAAGTCGCCGAATTCCTTCTTGAAGATGGCCGACTTGGCGCCGATCGGCAGCGGGCTGCCGGCCTGGGCGATCACCACGCCGATCTCGCCGGCAGGGACCTGCACCCAGGGGAACTTCTCCACCCGGTACACCAGCCAGAACTTCCAGCGCCAGCCCGGCATCAGCAGGTCGGCCTGGTAGCCGGCCTCCTTGTTGAAGGCGATGGGGTTGTCCTTGGAGAGCTTCCGCAGCCCGAAGCGCTTGACCACCAGGCCGACCTCGGTCGGCCCGATGATGCGCAGCGACGGCAGGACGAAGAAGACGAAGATGAATACCAGCAGCCACCAGATCATACGGCCTCCATCAGTGGGGTTGAGCAATTAACATATCACAGGCGTTTATGAAAAACAAGCGAAATCGGAACGATCTTTCATCAGTCGACCGCGGGGAATGACAACGGTCTGGCATCACTGTCAGCCCGTTCGTGTCAGATATCGATCACTACCATTCCGGCCTTCCCGAGCGGATGTTCAGCGAGCACCGTACCATCGCCCCTCACCGCCATGGCACCCCCGAAGTCACCGCCCATTTCCTCGATGGCCAGCGAATTGGCCATCAATGTCGTGATGCCGGCTTGTTTGACCCGCGACAGGTACTCCGCTTTTTCCGAGCGATCCCATCGGCCCTGATCCCACGAATAGTCATTGAAACCCCGCGCGAACGGGTAGAGCAGCCATTGCGGCCTGAGATCGCGCAGCCGGGCGACCACATCGTCGTTGAACAGGTCGCCGCAGATCGCGAAGGCGAACGTGCCCAACGTCGTTTCGGCGACAGGCATCTCGCTTCCCTGGCAATAGACCGCCGGGTCCGCTTTCCGGCCATGCCAGCGCGGGTCGATCCGCCGGTACTTGAGGATCAAATCACCGGCGGGTGAAAAAAGGACTGCCGAATCGTAGAGCATATTCTGCTCACGTTCCAGCAGCCCGATCGCCAGGTAGATGCCGTGCCGGCGTGCTTTCCGCGCCAGCGTATCCGTCAGGTGGCCGGGTATGGTCTGCCCCAGCGGCAGGTCATGGACCGGATCGTCGTCGTTCGCCAAGCCGGTCAGCGCGGCCTCGGGGAACAGCACGATCCCGGCACCTGCCGTTGCCGCCTCGTCGGTCCGCTTTAGTATCGAGGCGAGATTGACCTCCTGATCCGGCGAAATCTCGCTGACGACGAGGGCCGCCCTCATCTGCCGCCCTATTCCCCGTCCTTCAGCATCCCCTCCTTCTTCTTCAACTCCCAGACCCATTTCTCCAGCGCGTCGCCGTGGAAGGACCTCGCCCGCTTCGCGTCCTTCTTCAGCGCCGGCACCGCGAACCGAGGTTTGCCCGATTTCTCCGGCGGCAGGCTGGCCGCCGGCTTTCCGCCCAGCTGCTTGAGGACCTCGGCCGTGGTGCGGCCGGCCGCCGGTTTCAGCGCCGGCTGCAGCCGCTGACTGCGGTCCTCGGAGTTGACGAACGTCCCCTCGTGCTCGGCGAAGGCCGAGGCCGGCAGCACGATGCCGGCCAGCTTGGCCGTCGGCGTCAGGAACAGGTCGCAGACCAGCAGCGTCTCCAGCCTGGCGAGCGTTTTCGCGATCTTGTCACCGCCGGGCAGCGAGCCCACCGGGTCCTCGTTCAGCAGCACCGCGGCCTTGATCGCGCCCCTGTCGATCGCCTTGAGCATGTCGGACGCCTCGGCCGTGACGAACCGGTCGACGCCGGCGCCGTTGGCCTTGGCACGCAGGGCAATGAACCGCTGCGGCCGGTCCAGCGCCAGCAGGATGTTGGCCAGCGCCTGGGTCGCCTCGGCGGACACGGCGTCGCCGTTGAAGATCACCAGCGCTGTCGGGTCCGCGGCCAGCGCCGCCGCCAACGAGATGATGTCGGGCTTCTTGATGCCGGTCCGCGAGATCAGCGCGGGCGTGAGCTTGGCCAGGGACTTCTTGAGCTCGGCCGATCCGTCCATGGTCGCGGGCTTGGCCGTTGACAGCAGTTGCTTGAGCACGGCGTCGAGCACCAGCGCCAGCGTGCCGGGCTCGGCGGCCAGGGATCGGGCGGCGATGTCGCCGAGCTTGGTCACGCCCTCGTCCAGCGTGTACAGCTTCGCGCCGTTCCTGGCCGCTGCACGGATCCTTCGCGACAGCACCGGGTGTTCATTGTACGCGTCCGATCCGGCCAGCAGGATGGTCCGGGCGCTGTCGATGGCATCATAGCCCGCGCCGCGGGAGGTCCCGAGCACGGACTGGAACGCGGCCAGCGGCCGGCCGGCCAGGTGGGCGAAGCTGGCGAAGGCCGTGACGCCGCGCTGGGCGGCCCACGACCGCAGCCCCTCGCACTCCTCGACCGTGCAGCGGCCCGAGGCGAACACCGCCACGGCCGCCGACCCGTGCTTCTTCACCGCCGCGTCCAGCTCCAGGCCGGCCGTGGTCAGCGCCTCGCTCCAGCCGGCCGGGGCGTGGGCCGCGCCGCGCCGCACCAGCGGCGCCAGCAGGCGTTCCGGTGCGCGCAGGAACTCGGACCCGAACTTGCCCTTGAAGCACAGTCCGCCGGCGCTGACCGGGCTGTCCCCGTCGCCGGTGACCCTGATCGCGCGGTCGGCCTTGGTCTCGACCGTCGCGCCGCAGCCCACGCCGCAGTAGGTGCAGACCGTCGGCGTCCCGGACAGTTCCCAGTTCGACGGCTTGATCCGCCGCACCCGCTCGGTCAGGGCGCCCACCGGGCAGGTGTCGATGCAGGCGCCGCAGGACACGCAGCTGGTCTCGGGATAGGCCCGGTCCATGGCCGGCGCCACGATGGCCGCGAAGCCCCGGTGGACGAAGCCCAGGGCCGCGGCGCCCACCACGTCCAGGCACATCCGCACGCAGCGGCCGCACATCACGCACTTGGCCTGGTCGCGCACCAGGAAGGGGTGCGAATCGTCGATCGGGTGCTTCCCCACCTCGCCCAGGTAGCGCTTGGCCGCCGCGTCGTAGCGGCCGGCGTAGTCGCGCAGCTTGCACTCCCGCATGTCGGCGCAGCCGCACTCCAGGCAGCGCCTGGCCTCGCCGGCCGCCGCCGCCGCGGGGAAGCCCAGCTCGACCTCCCTGAAGTTGACGCGCTCGCCGGCCGGGATCATCGGCATCGCGGTCCGCGCCTCCTTGGCGCGGCCGGCGAACAGGTCCTGCGGCACCTCGTTGATCTTGCCCCTCGTGTGGTCGTACGGCCTGGGGGCCTTGGCGACCTTGCCGGTGCGCAGGTACGCGTCGATCGCCGCGGCCGCCCTGCGGGCGCCGCCGATGGCCTCCACCACCGTGGCCGCGCCGGTAACGCAGTCGCCGGCCGCGAACACGCCGGGCACCGCGGTGGCGCCGGTGTCGGGGTCGGTCTCGACGGTCGACCACTTGGTGGTCTTCAGCCCGTGGCCCAGGCCCAGGCCGGAGAGGTCCGGCGCCTGGCCGATGCAGGCGATGATCAGGTCGGCCTCGACGTGGAAGTCGGAGCCCGGCACCGGCACCGGCCGCCGCCGGCCCGAGGCGTCGGGCTCGCCCAGCTCCATTTTCTGGCAGGAGATGGCGCCGCTGCCGTCCGGCGTGCAGGCGATCACCCGGGTGGGCGCGGTCAGCAGCTGGAACCTGACGCCCTCGTGCCTGGCCTCCTCGATCTCGAGGGGGTTGGCCGGCATCTCCTGCTCGGAGCGGCGGTAGACGATGGTCACCTCCGCGGCGCCCAATCTGAGCGAGGTGCGGGCCGCGTCGATCGCGGTGTTGCCGCCGCCGATCACCGCGACCTTCTTGATCCCGTCGCGCGCGAAGTCGTAGACGTGGCCCCCGGCCAGCCGCTTGAGGAAATCGATGCCCGCCACCACGCCGCGGTCGTCCTCGTTCTCCACGCCCATCCGCGAGGAGGCGTGCGCGCCGATGCCCAGGAACACCGCGTCGTACTGCTGTTTCAGCCCGTCGAGGGTGATGTCCGCGCCCAGTCTCTGGCCATACTTGATCTCGATGCCGCCCAGGTCGGTGATGGTCCTGACCTCCTGGTCCAGCACCTCCTTGGGCAGGCGGTACTGCGGGATGCCGTAGCGCAGCCAGCCGCCGGATTTGGGCAGCGCCTCGAAGACGGCGACGGCGTGGCCCATCTGCCGCAGGTAGTAGGCCGCGGTCAGGCCGGCCGGCCCGGCGCCGACGACCGCCACCTTCTTGCCGGACAGGGGTTCGCATTGCGGCAGGTAGGGCTTCCCGGAATTGAGGTCGGCGTCGGCCGCGTGGCGCTTGAGGGAGCAGATGGCGACCGGCTCCTCGACCAGGTTGCGCCGGCACTCGGTCTCGCAGGGGTGCGGGCAGACCCGGCCCAGGCTGGCCGGCAGCGGCAGGGTCTCTTTGATCAGCCTGATGGCCTCGGCCTCCATGCCGTTGGCCACCAGCGCCACGTAGCCCTGGGCGTCGCAGTTGGCCGGGCAGGTGGAGACGCAGGGGCCGGTGCAGTCGCCGGTGTGGTTGGACAGCAGCAGGCCCAGCGCCATGGTGCGGGCCGCGACCACCGCCGGGCTCTCGGTCTCGATCTCCATGCCGTCGGCCACCTTGGTGGCGCAGGACGGCACGAAGCCGCGGGCGCCCTTCACCGACACCAGGCAGACCCAGCAGCTGCCGTAGGGGGAAAGCGCCGGGTCGTGGCACAGCGTGGGGATGGGGACGCCCTGGGATTGCGCGACGTCGAGGATGGTCTGCGATGAGTCGCAGGAGACCTGCTTGCCGTTGAGCGTGACGCTGATCTGGGGCATCTATCTATTCCTTGTTCGTCTTACTATTGGGGATGTAACCACAGAGGGCACAGAGGGGTTTTTATCCGAGGGATATCAGCGTGGTTCGCCTCTCTGTGTTCTCTGTGGTTGATGATGTCTTTCAGCTGACCTTGATGGCGTCGAACTTGCACTTGGCCACGCAGGAGCCGCACTTGACGCAGGTCTCCTGGCTGATGGCGTGCGGCTGCTTGACCGACCCGCTGATGGCCGCCGACGGGCAGACCCGGGCGCAGGCCGTGCAGCCCACGCACTTTGCCGCGATGATCTCGTAGCGCAGCAGGGCCTTGCAGGCGCGGGCCGGGCAGCGCTTGTCCCTGATGTGGGCCTCGTACTCGTCGCGGAAGTACTTGAGGGTGGTCAGCACCGGGTTGGGCGCGGTCTGGCCCAGCGCGCACAGGCTGGAGGTCTTGATCTTCTCGGCCAGGTCCAGCAGCAGGTCGATGTCCGCCATCTCGCCCCTGCCCTGCGTGATGCGGTTGAGGATCTCCAGCATCCGCTTGGTGCCGATGCGGCAGAAGGTGCACTTGCCGCAGGACTCCTTCTGGGTGAAGTCCAGGAAGAAGCGGGCGATGTCCACCATGCAGGTGGTGTCGTCCATCACCACCATCCCGCCCGAGCCCATGATGGCGCCGGTGGCGTTGACCGAGACGAAGTCGATGGTGGTGGCGCCCAGCGACGCCGGGATGCAGCCGCCCGAGGGGCCGCCCATCTGCACCGCCTTGAACTGCCGGCCGTCCTTGATGCCGCCGCCCAGCTCGTGGATCACCTCGTCGATGGTGATGCCCATCGGCACCTCCACCAGCCCGCCGCGGCTGATCTTGCCGGCCAGGGCGAACACCTTGGTCCCCCTGCTCTTCTCGTTGCCCAGGGCCGCGTAGGCCGCCGCGCCGTTGAGGATGATCCAGGGCACGTTGGCGAAGGTCTCCACGTTGTTGATGTTGGTGGGCTTGCCCCACAGGCCGGAGACCGCCGGGTAGGGCGGCCGCAGCCGGGGCATGCCGCGCTGGCCCTCGATCGACTGCATCAGCGCGGTCTCCTCGCCGCAGACGAAGGCGCCGGCGCCCTCCTTGATGTGGACGTCGAAGCAGAACGCGGTCCCCAGGATGTTCCGGCCCAGCAGGCCCTGCCTGCGGGCCGCGGCGATGGCCAGCTTGATGCGGGCCACGGCCAGCGGGTACTCGGCCCGGACGTAGAAGTATCCCTCGTCCGCGCCCACCGCGTAGCCGGCGATCAGCATCCCCTCCATCACGCTGTGGGGGTCGCCCTCCAGCACCGAGCGGTCCATGAAGGCGCCGGGGTCGCCCTCGTCGCCGTTGCAGATGATGTACTTCTTG
>JALOPJ010000020.1 GCA_025453955.1 Candidatus Edwardsiibacteriota bacterium | reverse complement strand
GTGGGGGTGCACATGAACTCGCGCTACGGCTGGGGCGCCTACGTCGGCTCGGGCTACGTGATGGGGCCGTCGGAGATGATCGACTCGGCGTTCATGGGCAACGTCCTGCGGCGGGGCATGCACCTTCAGGGCCAGGTGCTGGCTGTGGCCAAGGACGCCTGGGTGCCCTACGCCGACGAACCCGACGAGTTCGACATGATGCGGTGGTGCATCTACGAGCTGAACTGCTTCGGCGACCCGGCCCTGCCGATCCTGACCGAAGATCCCAAGACGCTGGCGGTCACCCATTCGGCCACCGTCCCCTCCGGCCNNNNTCCGGCCCCGGCGACTACTCGGTCACGGTCAGGGACCAGGCCACCAGCAACCCGGTCCCGGGGGCCCTGGTCTGCGCCATGACCAAGTCCGGCGACAGCTACGTCTACGACACCACCGGCGCCGGCGGCTCGGTGACGCTCCATCCCTGCCCGATGCTGGGCAACGACACGATGTACGTCACCGTCACCAAGCGCAATTACGACCCCTACGAGGGATACGCCATCGTCTCGGCCGACTGCCCGTCCCAGCCGGCGCCGCAGAAACTGTTCCACTGCGCCCGGGTGCCGGACCTGCGGCCGACGCTGACCTTCTCCAGCACCGACCCCCAGGGCGACGCCATCGCCTACCGGGTGATGTGGGACACGACATCAGCGTTCACGACGCCCGACAGCTCGACCACGCCCGCGTATGCCAGCGGCGCGGCCGCCAGCTTCGTCTTCCCGTCCGACCTGGCCGGCGGCCGGCTGTACTTCTGGAAGGTGAAGGGCCGCGATCCATCCGGTTCGAACAAGTGGGGACCTTACAGCGCGGCCCGGGCGTTCACCGTCGAGACGACGATGCCGGTCAATTCCTGTTCCTGGTTCCAGGGGCGCGCCGTCCAGTTCGGCGAGGACGTCCGGTCCGGGCTGCAGCTGTCGGGCGACACCGTCAGGCTGGCGACGACGCAGGTGACGGACACCTTGGTGTACGAGGATTTCGAGTCCGACAACGGCGGTTTCAGCATGACCTCCGGCAACAGCAACACCAGCGATGACTGGAAGTGGTCCACCGGCGTCCTGGGCTACAGCAGCGGCGGGCCGGCGGGAACGCGGTGGTGGCGCTGCTACACCGACTCCAATTCCGGCACCAACGACGAAACCCTGCTGACCCCCGCCTTCGACTGCTCCGCCGGGCAGAACCTGACCCTCACCTGGTTCGGGGCCCACCGCATGTACAACGCCTCGGCCTATTACGACCTCGAATACTCTGTCAATGGCGGTTCCAGCTGGACCCGGATCAACCGATGGACCACGAGTTCGAATTCCTATCCCTCGGCCCAATACGGCGACTTCGACCTGTCGGACCTCGAGGGTGCGGGCAACTGCCGCCTGCGCTGGCACCTGTACGACGTCTACGGCTACGGCGCCGGGGTGGACAACGTGCTGATCACCGGCACCCACGACGCCCTGGTGGGATCGGGGACCATCACCACCCTGCCGACGTGCTACGCCGACCTCAACGCCACCTATGCCCGTTCCAACTGGGGCTATGTCCATTGCCGGAAACGGGCGGCCGCCGACTCGGTCGGTGTCCGGGTCCAGTACCAGGACGGCGGCGTCTGGGCGCTGATCCCGGACAACCGCCTGTCCGGCAACTCCGCCGGCTTCCACAGCGCCCAGGAGTTCGTCACGGTCGACCTGTCGGGACTGAACACCGGCACGTACGATACCATCAGGCTGGTCGTCACGATCACCAGGGACGCCGGCAAGGCCTCGGCCGATCCCGGCCTGCTCTCGGTCGAGACGGGGGCCACCAACGCCAACCCGCTGGCGGTGACGATGTCCTCGTTCACGGCGGCCGCCGGTCCGGACGGGGTGCGGTTGCTCTGGCGGACGGAGAGCGAGTCCGACTGCTACCGCTGGGAGGTGGAACGTTCGCCGCGGGACGGTGCGGCGTATGCGGTGATCGGGACCGTCGCCGGCCACGGGACGACGGCCCAGCCGACGGATTATGCATATACCGACGCCGACTGGTTGGAGGATGGGACGTACTACTACCGTCTGGTGGAGATCGACATGGCGGGGTGGCGGTCGGTCTTCGGTCCCCTGGAGGTGATGGTCGGCGGCAGGGCCGCGCCCCTCGTCTACGAGCTGGGTCGGTGCCGGCCGAATCCGTCGGGCGGCGAACCGGTGACCATCCTGTTCGCGCTCAAGCAGCCCGGCGCGGCCAGCCTGTTGATCTATAACGCGCTGGGACAAGTCGTGCGGACGCTGGCGGCCGGGGACCTGCCGGCGGGGCGCCATGCCAGGACCTGGGACGGCCGGGACGACCGGGGCCGGGCGGTGGCGGGCGGCGTGTATCTCTACCGGCTGACGGCGGGTCCGTTCACGGCGACCCGGAAGATGACGGTGATCAAGTAGGCGACTGGCGGGACTCGCGGCCCGGCGGCAGCGCCGGGCCGCTTTTGTATTGCATCGGCACGGGAAACATGGTACACTGCACGCAACCACAACATCCAGAGGAAGAGATCGATGGCGTTGCTGCCGATGACCGCGGAAGAGGTGCGGGCCCGGGGCTGGGACCGGTGCGACGTGGTGCTGGTCACCGGCGACGCCTACGTGGACCACCCCTCGTTCGGCGCCGCGGTGATCGGCCGGGTGCTGGAGGCCGACGGCTACCGGGTGGGCGTCATCGCCCAGCCGGACTGGCGCGGCACGGCCGATTTCATGCGGCTGGGCCGGCCGCGGCTGTTCTTCGGCGTGACCTCGGGCAACATCGACAGCATGCTGCACCACTACACCGCGGCCCGGAAGCTGCGTCGCGACGACCCCTACTCGCCCGGCGGCCGCCACGGATTGCGGCCCAACCGGGCGCTGATCGTCTACGCCAACCTGCTGCGACAGGCCTACGGCGACGTGCCGATCGTGCTGGGCGGGATCGAGGCCAGCCTGCGGCGGCTGGCGCACTACGACTACTGGGACGACGCGGTGCGGCGGCCGCTGCTGTTCGACGCCAAGGCCGACATCCTGGTCTTCGGCATGGGCGAGACCGCGGTCCGCTCGATCGCCAGGACCATCGATTCGAGCCCCGCTGGCCGGGAGGGCGCGCTGCGGGACATCCCCGGGACCGCGGTGATCGTCGGGAAGGCGGAGATCGGGGCGCTGCGGGGGGCGGGCTGCGTCGCGCTGCCGTCGTTCGAGGAGGCCGCGGGGTCCAAGCAGTCGTTCAACCGGGCGTTCGCACTGGCGACGGCGGAAGCGAATCCCCATTTCGGCAAGCGGCTGCTGCAGGGCTGCGGCGACCGCTGGCTGCTGGCCAACCCGCCGGCCCGGCCCCTGACGACCGAAGAGCTGGACCGCGTCCACGAATTGCCCTACGAGCGCGCGGCGCACCCGTCGTACGGCGAACCGGTGCCGGCGCTGGAGACGGTCAGATGGTCGATCGTCGCGCACCGCGGCTGCTACGGCGGCTGCAGCTTCTGCACGCTGTACTTCCACCAGGGGCCGGTGATCCAGTCGCGCAGCATCGGGTCGGTGGTGCGCGAGGCCGCCGCGCTGGCGGCGCGCCGGGACTTCAAGGGCACCATCACCGACGTCGGCGGGCCCACCGCCAACATGTACGGCACCAACTGCCGGTCGGACCGGCGCGCCCGCGACTGCCGGCGCCGCAGCTGCCTGGCGCCGCGGGTCTGCGACAACCTCAAGACCGACCAGTTCGAGAGCGTCCGGCTGTGGCGGGCGGTGCTGGCGGTCCCCGGCGTCAAGAAGCTGTACGTCGCCTCGGGCGTGCGCCACGACCTGGCGCTGCTCGACGACCGCTACCTCAGGAACCTGGTCCGCGAGCGCACCGGGGGGCACCTCAAGATCGCGCCCGAGCATGTCAGCCCGCGGGTGCTGCGGCTGATGAACAAGCCCGGGGCCGAGACCTTCGCCGAGTTCCTGGACGCCTTCCGGAGCTACAGCGCCAGGGAGCAGTACCTGGTGCCCTACCTGATCTCCGGCCACCCGGGCTGCGGCTACGGCGACATGCTGGAACTGCGTGAGTTCCTCCAGGCCAACGGCATCCGGGTGGAGCAGGTGCAGGACTTCATCCCGCTGCCGATGACGGCGTCGGCCGCCATGTACCACACCGGCCGCGACCCGTTCAGCGGGGACAAGGTCTACGTGGAGCGCGACCCGGCCGGCAAGCAGCGGCAGCGGCGGCTGCTGACGCCGGGGGGCAACGAGCAGTGGGAGCCCGGCGGCCCGGTCGACCGCCAGCGGATGGCGAAAAGGTCCGGACCGGTAAGGGACCCGGGCGGCCGGCGCCGCTGAGCGGCCGGAGGAACATCCTTCGATCCAATGCTGCCGTCATCCCTGATCGCATCCATCAACGCCCGCGGCCGGCTCTACGAGGTGGGCGGCGCGGTGCGCGACCGGCTGCGTTACGCCGTCTCGCTCGACACCGGCGCCATCGACCCGGCGCGGTTCTGGGGTTACGCGCCGGAGGAATCCGATTACCTGGTGACCGGAATGCCGCTGGACGAGCTGACGGGGATCCTGCGGGGCTGCGGACGTGTCGAGCTGGTCGGCAAGGCGTTCGGCGTGCTCAAGTTCAAGCTGGAGCTCGCGGACCGCACGGCCCGCACCGTCGACGTCGCCCTGCCGCGGCGCGAGCGCAGCACCGGCCGCGGGCACCGTGACTTCGAGATCGAGTACGACCCCGACCTGCCGGTGGCCGAGGACCTGCGGCGCCGCGATTTCACGATCAACGCCATCGCCCTGCAGCTCCATGAAACACCAGCACGGGCGATCGGCCGATCGCCCCTAGGATACATCATCGACCCCTTCGGCGGGCTGCGGGACATCCGCGACAACGTCATCCGGATGGTCGACCCCGCCGCCTTCGAGCAGGACCCCCTGCGGATGCTGCGGGCCTGCCAGTTCGCGGCGCGGTTCGAGTACGCGCTGGAGCGGGGCACGTTCGAGGCCATCACGACGCACGCGGCGTTGGTCGGGACCGTGCCTCCCGAGCGCGTCCAGCAGGAGCTCAATAAAATGCTGGCGCGGGCCGAGCAGCCCTCGATCGGGCTGTGGCTGATGCAGCGCAGCGGCCTGATGGCGGCGGTACTGCCGGAGCTGGCGGCCGGGGCCGGGGTCGACCAGCCGGGCGACTTCCACCGCTACGACGTGTTCCAGCACTCGATCAAGACCGTCGACCACGTGCCGCGGGACAAGGGCCTGGTGCTGCGGCTGGCGGCGCTGCTGCACGACGTGGCCAAGCCGGGCTGCCGGGAGCGCTGCGGCGGCCGGGTCCACTTCTACGGCCACGACCGCCAGGGCGAGCTGACGGCCCGGGCCGTGCTGGAGCGGCTGAGGTACCCGCGCGACACGGTCCAGGCGGTCTGCACCCTGGTGCGGCAGCACATGTTCGCCTATCCCGAGACCGAGAAGGGGCTGCGCCGGCTGATCGCCAAGACCGGCGTGCCGGGCCTCTACGACCTGATCGACCTGCGCCGGGCGGACATCCTGGCCCAGGGGCGGTCGGGCCCGGACGCCACCGCCGTGCTCGACCAGTTCGAGCAGCTGGCCACCGCGGAGATCGGACAGAACCGGCCCTTCTCGCTGGCCGACCTGGCGGTGGACGGCGACGACCTGCAGCGGGAGTTCGGCCTGCGGCCCGGGCCGGCGGTCGGCCGGCTGCTGGCCCATCTGCTGGAGCACGTGCTGGAGCACCCGGCCCGCAACCACCGCGACGCCCTGCTGGAGGAGGCGGCGCGCCGGCTGGCCCGGGCCGGCGGCCCGCCTTGACGGTCGGCCGGATATTTGCTATAATAGATGGTTGTCGCCGCGCCCGCGAGGATGGCGGAACTGGCAGACGCGCCAGACTTAGGATCTGGTGCCCAACGGCATGGGGGTTCAACTCCCCCTCCTCGCACCAGGCCATGGACCGTGGAACATCACGATCCATGAAGTACCCGGATGTAAAATCCGAAATACAAGATTGACATAGCATGGAGCACCAGTTGAAGGTCGAGATCAAGCAGCCGAAATCATGGCAGCGGGTGTTCGAGATCGAGGTGCCGGGCGACCGCGTCCGGGCCGCGATCGAGGAGCTGTTCCGGGAGTACGGCAGGAAGGCCTCCATCCCCGGGTTCCGGCCCGGCAAGGTGCCGCGCTCGATCCTGGAGTCCCGCTACGGCCAGGGCATCGAGGCCGAGGCGGTGGAGCGGCTGGTGCCGGAGAGCTACGAGCGGGCGCTGGCCGAGCACCGGCTGATGCCGGTCAACCGGGCGGTGATCTCGAACCTGGACCTGACGCCGGCCAAGGACCTCAAGTTCACCGCCACCTTCGAGGTGCTGCCGCCGGTGGCGCTGGCCCGCTACAAGGGGATCAAGGCCGTCAAGCGGGTGGCGCCGGTCGCCGATGCCGACGTCGACCGCGAGATCGAGTACCTGCGCAACATCTACGCCGAGTTCGCCGCCGTCGACCGCGGCGCCCAGCAGACCGACCGGCTGACGGTCGACTACGTCCCGGCCGCGTCCTCCGGCCTGCCCGACAAGTTCAGCGGCCGCGACTACGTGCTGGAGCTGGGGGCGGCCCAGGTGCTGCCCGAGTTCAACCGCGAGCTGCAGGGCGCCAAGGCCGGCGACGTCCGGGAGATCACGGTAACCTACGCGGCCGACTACCAGGTCAAGGAACTGGCGGGCACGTCGGTGGCGTTCGCGGTGACGGTCAAGACCGTGCAGCAGAAGACGCTGCCGGAGCTGTCCGACGAGTTCGCCCGGAAGGTCAGCGAGTACCCGACCCTGCAGGAGCTGCGGGACAAGATCCGGGCCGGGATGGCCGCCCGCGCCGAGGAGGAGGGCAGCGAGGGCGTCCGGCTGCAGGTGCTGGACGCGCTGATGAAGGAGAACCCGCTGGAGCTGCCCGAGTCGCTGGTGCGGGAGGAACTGGACGGCATGGTGGCCGAGGCCCGCAAGCGCCACCACTACCAGCACCGCGCCAAGGACGACCGGGACTGCGAGCAGTGCAAGGCCGAGGAGCCCGCGCTGCGCCAGCAGTACCAGCCCGCCGCCGAGTGGAAGATCCGGGAGGAGCTGCTGCTGTCGGAGATCGTCAAGCGGGAGCAGGTCGGGGTCGCCGACCCCGAGCTGGACGCGGCGATGGAGGAATGGTCGCGCTACAACCGCCAGGACCCGGCCCGGCTGCGCGAGGCCTTCGCCAAGGACCCCGGGCGCCGCGACGACTTCCGCTCCCGGGTGGCCATCGGCAAGGCGCGGCGGCTGCTGGGCGAGTGGGCCGAGCTGACCGTGGAGGCCGGCGGCGCCACGTGACGCCGGCCCCGGACCGCCCCGAACAGAGAAACCACAGCAAGGGCAATCGATGGATCGCCCCAACAGGAGATCGCGCATGAGCCTGGTACCAATCGTCGTCGAACAGAGCGGACGCGGCGAGCGCGCCTACGACATCTACTCGCGGCTGCTGAAGGACCGCATCATCTTCATCGGCTCGCCGGTGGACGACGCCATCGCCAGCCTGATCATCGCCCAGCTGCTGTTCCTGGAGGCCGAGGACCCGGAGAAGGACATCCAGTTCTACATCAACACGCCCGGGGGCTCGGTGTCGGCCGGGATGGCCATCTACGACACCATCCAGTACATCAAGTCGGACGTGGTGACCATCTGCATGGGGATGGCGGCATCGATGGGCGCCCTGCTGCTGTCCTGCGGCACCAAGGGCAAGCGCTTCGCCCTGCCCAACTCGCGGATCCTGATCCACCAGCCGCTGGGCGGCGTGTCGGGCCAGGCCACCGACATCGAGATCCACGCCCGGGAGATCCTGCTGATCAAGGAGAAGCTCAACCAGATCCTCTCCAGCCACACCGGCCAGCCGGTGGCCAAGATCGCCGCCGATTCCGACCGCAACTTCTGGATGTCGGCCCAGGAGGCCAAGGAGTACGGCATCATCGACGACATCTTCGTCACCCGCCACGTCCCCGCCAAGCCGGCCAAACCCGAAAAAAGTTGACAGCGGCGCGGCAAAACTGATATAATCGTCATTCCCGGCATAGCGCCACGGTAGCTCAGGTGGTAGAGCAGGGGACTGAAAATCCCCGTGTCGGCAGTTCAACTCTGTCCCGTGGCACCACGATACGACCAGGCGCGAGCCTGGTTTTTCCGTTGCCGTTCCCCGGGGCGGGCTTTTTTTCTGAAACGCCGCAAATCGGCCTTGACAACCGCCGGCAACGTGCTATACTGAAACCGCCAGCCCGCGGCCGGCAGGTACGTTCCGAAGGGAGAAGATGATGCCGGCAGGGGAGGTCGGTTCGTCGGGACCGGCAGCTCCAGATCGCGGCCGCTTCCCGGCAGCATGAAAGGAGGACCCCCATGGTGCGCACCGTCAAGGTCCCGCCGCAGTTCCGGCCGGTGTTCGAGCAGGCGGAGCGGGACGTCGGCGCCTTCTTCGACACGATGGAGCGCGACCCCGCGCGGGGCGTGATCAACGTGGGCGGCGAACGCTACATCCTGATGCGCGGCGAATCGATCTTCCGGACCCTGCGCAACAAGATGGTCGTCGAGTTCGGCCGCGAGGTGGCGGCGGCGTTCCTCTACGACCTGGCCAAGACCGTGGGCCGCGGCGACGCCCAGCGCTTCGCGGAGAAGCTGGGGCTGCAGGACCCGATCCAGCGGCTGGCGGCGGGGCCGGTGCACTTCAGCCACACCGGCTGGGCCTTCGTCGACATCCTGCCCGAGAGCCGGCCGACGCCGGACGACGGATACCTGCTGGTCTACGACCATCCCAACACCTTCGAGTCCGCGACCTACCTGCAGGACAAGAAGCGGAGCGACGACCCGGTCTGCCTGTTCTCGGCCGGATACTCGGCGGGCTGGTGCTCGTTCAGCTTCGGGCTGGAGCTGGAAGCGCGGGAGGTCAGCTGCATCGCCTGCGGCGACGCCCAGTGCCGGTTCGTGATGGCGCCGCCCCAGCGGCTGCAGGCGCAGGTCGACCGCATCCAGAAACGCGCCTGACCGCCGCGCCGGCGCGGACATGGATCCCATCAAGGACATCGTCCGGGACATCTTCCGGCGCTACGCCTACGGCGCGCCGGAGGACATCATCGACCGGATCGAGCGGACCGCCGGCCTGGGTCTGGACGAGGTGACGCCGCAGAACGCCGAGCCGTTCCTGGAGGCCGTGCGGGTCGAGTTGTCCGCCGTGATGGAGGGATGGAAGGCGACGTTCGTCACCGGCGTGCTGCGGCAGCTGATCAACAAGCGGATCAAGGTATGAAACGGGACGGGGCGCACAACGTGCGGCCCGTTTTCCTGATGTTTTCCGTTGACATCAAAAGGGGATAATAGTATAATGAAATGCGGCGACTTGCCCCTATTGTCAAGGTGCGCAATCGCTTAACTTACCTACAACAGGAGATGACCCCATGAAGAAACTGACGTTGGCGCTCGCCCTGATCCTGTCGTTGTCGTTCGCGGGCCATGCCCAGGACGAAACGGCTCCCGAGGGAGCAGGATCCGCCGCGGCCGGCGACGAAGCGGCCAAGGCATTCGGCGCCAGCATGATGGGCGGGCTGGGCCTGACCACCATCGACGGCAAGGTCTACTACCGGGTGCAGCTGGCGCCGGACCTGTCGCTGGGGAAATTCGGCGTGGGCCTGGACGCCGACCTGCTGTTCAACGACCAGGGGATCCGCAAGGAGGACTGGTCGCCCAGCAGCCGCTGGGTGCGGGTGGTCCGCTACCTGCGCTGGGGGCAGAAGCGCGACAAGTTCTACACCCGGGTGGGCGCGCTGGACGCGGCGACGCTGGGCCACGGCTTCCTGATGTACCGCTACAGCAACCGCATCGACGACGTCGAGCGCAAGATCGGCCTGGAGCTGGACCTGGACGTCGGGCAGTTCGGCTTCGAGAGCGTGGTCTCCAACTTCGGCCGGGCCGAGATCTACGGCGGCCGGGGCTACGTGCGGCCGCTGAAGCGGACCGAGATCCCGATCATCAGGAACTTCGAGATCGGCCTGACCGCGGTGGGCGACGTCGACCCCGACCGCGGCCGCGGGACCGACGACGGGGTCAGCGCCTTCGGCTTCGACCTGGGCCAGCCGCTGGTCAACACCAGCCTGCTGTACACCGGGCTGTACTTCGACGTCGGCAAGATCAACAAGTTCGGATCGGGCGCCGCCGTCGGCGTCGCCGCCGACCTGCACCTGCCGGGCGGCGTGGTGGACATCGGCGCCAAGCTGGAGCAGCGGTTCCTGGGCAAGCGGTTCCTGCCGCAGTATTTCGACCGGTTCTACGAGGTCGAGCGCTACAACACCATCGGCGGCTTCCCGGTCTGGAAGACCTACACGCTGGGCCTGATCGACGAGTCCCACAACGGCACCTACGGCGAGCTGACGGCCACCCTGGCCGGCAAGCTGACCATCATCGGCAACTACCAGTACACCTACCAGGTGCCCAAGAGCGGCGTCCTGCATTTCCAGACCGACCTGGCCAAGCTGGTCCCCAGGACCGAGCTGCGGGCCGCCTACGACCACAAGGGCATCGGCGAGCTCGCGGACATCGGCAAGAAGGACGAGAACGTGCTGGTCACGGTGGAGGGCGGCTACGAGGTCTATTCGCACGTGATGCTGTACCTCACCTACCTGCGCACCTACGAATGGCGCACCCGGGACGAGGACAACAACCCGCTGCCCGAGCCGTACTACAAGGCGGTGGAAAAGTTCTCGCCGCGGCTGGCCGTCAAGTTCAGCTTCTGACGGGACCATCCACGAAGACCCGCCCATCGTCACGAATCATATCGTGTTCGTTCGTGTCCATACGTGGATACAGGGTCAGCTTTCACGGCCGACCCGGTCGCTGGCGGACAGCTTGGCCGACTTCGTGTTCCCGCCGTTCTGCGCGGCCTGCCACGGACGGATGCCGGAGGGCCAGCGGGGCGCGGTCTGCTCCGACTGCTGGGACGCCTATCCCCGCTGGCCGGCCGGCGCCTGCCAGCGCTGCGGCGGCCCGGCCCCGGCCAGCGGCGCCGCCCTCTGCGACGGCTGCCGCATCCCGGACTGGTCCTGCGCCGCGGTGCGCACGCCCGGCCCGTTCGCCCCGCCGGTGTCCCAGGCGGTGCACCTGATGAAGTATTCCGACCGGCGCTCGGTGGCCGCCACCCTGGGAACGATGATGGCGGAGGCCGCGCGATCGGACGATGCCTACGCCGGGGCCGACCTGGTGCTGGCGGTGCCGCTGCACCCGGCGCGGCGGCGCGACCGCGGCTACAACCAGGCCCAGCTGCTGGCCGCGGCGGTGGGGCGGGCGCTGGGGAAGCCGTCGCCCGAGGGCGTGGTCGAGCGCGTCCGGAACACGGGGACGCAGACCGCCCTCGACCGGCAGCAGCGCCGCGCCAACGTCGACGGCATCTTCCGGGTGCGGCGGCCGGGCGCGGTGTCCGGCAGGTCCGTGATCCTGGTCGACGACGTGCTGACCACAGGGGCCACCATCGGCTCGTGCGGCCGGTCCCTTGTGGACGCCGGCGCCCGCGCGGTGCTGGCCCTGACCGCGGCGGCGGCGCCGCTGGACTGACCGGACGGCGCCGCGCCACGCACCACCAACCACTGCAGCAGGACGGTCCCGTGAAGCGTCTGACCCAGGAGATCTCGACCCTCCAGAAGCACCGGCTGGCCTACCAGCCCAAGCTGCCGCCGGTGTTCCTGCACTACGGCCCGTTCGTGCGGACGTCGCCCTGCCCGGCGGGCGGACCCGAGCCGGCGGCCGCGATCAAGCAGGCCTTCCCGCGGAGCTGGTCGCTGCCCGGCGTGGCCTTCGAACAGGAGGACCGCCGGGCCGTCCCGCCGCTCTGCGTCGGCGTGGTGCTGTCGGGCGGGCAGGCGCCGGGCGGCCACAACGTGATCGCCGGGATCTTCGACGCCATCAAGGCGGCCAACCGCGACAGCACGCTGCTGGGGTTCCTGGGCGGCCCGGGGGGGCTGGTCGAGAACCGTCACCGCTGGCTGACGGCGGACGTGATCGACCGCTACCGCAACACCGGCGGCTTCGACATGATCCAGTCCGGCCGCACCAAGCTGGATAAGCCCGAGCAGTTCGACCGGGCCGCCGCCAACTGCCGGGCGCTGGGGATCGGCGCGCTGGTGATCATCGGCGGCGACGACTCCAACACCAACGCCGCCCTGCTGGCCGAGCACTTCCTGGCCGGCGGCGTCCCGGTGCAGGTGATCGGCGTCCCCAAGACCATCGACGGCGACCTCAAGAACGAGCGGATCGACGCCTCGTTCGGGTTCGACACCGCCACCAAGGTCTACGCCGAGCTGCTGGGCAACATCCAGCGCGACGCCGACTCGGCCCGCAAGTACTGGCACTTCGTCCGGGTGATGGGGCGCTCGGCGTCGCACATCGCCCTGGAGTGCGCGCTGCAGTGCCATCCCAACCTCACCATCGTCTCGGAGGAGGTGGCGGCCAGGGGGCTGACCCTGATGCAGGTGGTCGGGCAGTGCGCCGGCGTGATCCGCGAGCGGGCCGGCCGCGGCCTCAACTACGGCGTGATCGTGATCCCCGAGGGGCTGATCGAGTTCGTCCCCGAGATCAAGACGCTGATCGGCGAGCTCAACGACCTGATGGCGGGCCACGCCGGCTACTTCCAGAAGCTGGCCACCACCGAGGAGAAGCTGCACTACCTGACGTCGAAGCTGTCGCCCGAGTCCGCCAAGGCCTTCTCGACGCTGCCCTCGGCCATCCAGTGGCAGCTGCTGGAGGACCGCGACCCCCACGGCAACGTCCAGGTGTCGCGGATCGAGACCGAGAAGCTGCTGATCGAGATGATCGCCGAGCAGCTGCGGGAGTGGCGGGACGAGGGCAGCTACGCCGGGAAGTTCAGCGCCCAGGCGCACTTCTTCGGGTACGAGGGGCGCTGCGCCGCGCCCTCCAACTTCGACGCCGACTACTGCTACAGCCTGGGGTACGCCGCAGCGGCCCTGGTCGCCGCGGGGCGCACCGGCTACATGGCGCAGGTGCGCCACCTGGCCGAGCCGGCCGCCAACTGGGAGGCGGGCGGCGTGCCGCTGGCCGCGATGATGGCCATCGAGCGGCGCCACGGCCGGGACGTCCCGGTGATCCGGAAGTGCCTGGTGGACCTGAGCGGCAAGCCGTTCCTGGCCCTGGCGTCCCGGCGCGAGGACTGGGCCCGGGACAACGACTACCAGTACCCCGGGCCGATCCAGTACTTCGGGCCGCCCGAGGTCTGCGACCGCAGCAACCTGACGCTGGTGCTGGAGCGGGGCGAGAGCATCGTGGAGATCATCAACCACGTGGCGGTGCTCAAGGAGTCGCGGTTCTTCTCGGAGCTGACGCCGGAAGCGCTGGCCCGGCTGTGCGGCATGGTGCAGCGGATGCCGATCCGGCCGGGCCAGATCGTGATCAACAAGGGCGACGTCGGCCACTGCTTCTACATCGTGGTCGACGGCGAGCTGGAGGTGATCGGCCGCGACGGGACGACCGTGGCGGGCACCCTGCGCAAGGGCGACCCCTTCGGCGAGATCGCCCTGCTGGAGGACGTGCCGCGCACCGCCACGGTGGTGGCCCGCACCGACGGCCACCTGCTGTTCATCAACACCCAGGACTTCAAGGAACTGGTGGCCGCCAACGCCGGGCTGCTGGAGCAGCTGGAGCGGCTGGGCAAGCAGCGGCTGGCCGAGCTGGAGGGGTAGTGACGGGGATCGCAACGATACCGGAGGGATCGACATGTCCATGATGCGAACGACCGGAGCCCGCCGGGCCGGGCTGGCGGCGCTGCTGGCCCTGATGCCCGTCGCCGCCGCGGCCCAGGGGATCGTGGCGGACCACAACGCCGTCGCCGCCTGCGCCGGCATCCCCCAGCAGTACGTCGACAGCGTCAAGACCTGGTGGGTGACGGTGCCGGGCGAGTCGCACTCGTCCGGCTTCCGCATCGGACTGGCGCTGCTGCAATCGCTGGACCCGAGGTTCGCCGTCGCCATCCGCGAGAGCGGCACGCCCGACAGCCTGCCGGCCGGCGCCCTGCGGTTCAGCCGCGCCACCTGGGGCGACGTCGGCTCGGCCACGGGCTGGCGCTACGGCTACGGCGAGGAGGACTGGTACACCAGCCAGACCGCGCGGTCGCGCACCGCGGCTGGGATCCGCTACTGCGACACCCACGGCCGCCCGCTGCGCGCCACCGGCTTCGGCTGGTGCTGGGACATGACCTGGACCAACCCCCCGGGCGGCACCGAGGACCCGGTGCACCAGGTGCGGTGGGCGGGGTCGTCGGCCGGCGGTCCCCAGGGGAATTTGATCTGGGGCCTGGACGCCGGCGACTCGGCGCTCACCGGCAACGGCGTCTGCATGGACACCTACCTGGCGGCCACCCAGTCCTACATCGATTCCTGCGCGGCCAACGGCTGGCCCACCACGGTGTTCTTCACCACCGGCCCGGTGGACGGCAACGACAACAGTGAGAACGGCTGCCAGCGCGAGATCAAGCACCAGTATCTGCGGCAGTATGTGGCCCTGGACACCAGCCGGGTGCTGTTCGACTACGCCGACATCCTGTGCTGGAGCGACTCCGGCGACCAGCACATCGCCACCTGGAACGACGGCGGCACGCCCCGCACGTATCCCCAAATCCACGCCGACAACATGCTCGACACCAACGGCTCGTACGTCGAGGACGGCGACCACATCGGGCAGCGGGGCGCCATCCGGCTGGCCAAGGCCATGTGGTGGATGCTCTCAAGGCTGGCGGGATGGGACGGGACGCCGTCCGGGGTCACCGCGGGCGGCTCCCTGGTCAGAGATCCGGCGCTGCGCCTGTCCGTCCAGCCTAATCCGTTCCGGCAGCGGGCCGTCATCTCGTACACGCTCGAACGCGCGGGCGAGGTCGAGCTGGCGGTCTACAACGCCGTCGGGCAGCGAGTCCGCACGCTGGTTCGCTCATCGCAGGGGCCGGGAACGTATGCCGCGACGTTCGAGGCCGGGGCATTCCCCGCGGGGGTGTACTACTGCCGGCTGCGCGCCGGAAATGATGTCAACACCGTCAGGTTCGTCTTGATGAGGTGAGGCCGACCATGAGAGCGCTGATCGCGATCTGGATCGCGGCCGCCTGCGCGACCGTCGCCCGGGCAGACAAAACCACCATCTCCGTGATGGACCTCAATGTGACCTCCGGCGTGTCAGCGGGCGAGGCCGTGATGCTGACGGATAAACTGCTCAACGAGCTGGTGAACAACGGCGCCTACAAGGTGGTCGAGCGTTCCAAGCGTGACGAGATACTGAAGGAACAGGGCTTCCAGCAGACCGGGGCCTGCGACCAGGGCAGGTGCCTGGTCGAGGCCGGCCAGTTACTCGGCGTGCAAAAGATGGTCGGCGGCACCATCGGCAGGCTGGGCGCGGTCTATGCCGTGGAGCTGCGGATCATGGACGTCAAGACCGGCGAGATCGACCGGGCCTTCTCCCGCAAGTACAAGGGGGACGTATCGAAGCTGCTGGACGCGATGCAGGAGGCGGCCGCCGATTTCTCGGGCAGCGGGCCCGGATCGGCCACCGGGACCACCCTGCATGAGCCATCGGCCGGTACCCCCGCCGTTTCCGGGCCGCCGAGATCGGCGGTCAACGGTCTCGGGTATCGCGAGGTCGTCAACGAGAAGGACGGGTCCGTGCTGATCGAGATCCCCGCCGGCAAGTTCCTGATGGGCTCGGACAGCGGCAGCACCAGCCAGCAGCCGGCGCACCTCGTTCATCTCAACAAGTATGCCATCGGCAGGCACGAGGTGACGGTGGGGCAGTACAAGCGGTTCTGCAAGGCGGTGCGGCGCGACTTCCCCGACCAGCCACCTTGGAACAACGAGGACGATCAGCCGGTGGTCAACGTCAATTGGTCTGATGCCCAACGCTACTGCGCCTGGGCCGGCCTGCGCTTGCCGACCGAGGCCGAGTGGGAGAAGGCCGCCCGCGGCACGGACGGAAGGAAATACCCCTGGGGCGACCGCTGGATCGGGGTCAACTGCAACCACGGCATCGATTCTTGGATCGCGTTCGAAGACACGTCAGACGGTTTTCGGTTCACTGCCCCGGTCGCAGAATATCCGGACGGCGCATCGCCCTACGGCTGCCTCAACATGGCAGGAAACGTCTACGAATGGTGCGGTGACTGGTTCGACGACTCGTATTATCGAAGCTCGCCCGACCGCAATCCCATGGGTCCGTCGCAGCCGACGGACCGCCGGGTCTGCCGCGGGGGCAGCTACTACTGCAATCCGGAGTATTGCAGTTCGATCCTTCGTTCCGCCGATAAGCCGGGCGTTGCCGGCAAGGGGGTAGGTTTCCGCGTCGCCCAGTAATGGACAAACTCGAGAAATCACAACCCACACGTCAAGGAGGTGCCTAGATGCCACTGGTCGGAACCCGCGAGATGTTCAAGCAGGCCTACGACGGCGGCTACGCCGTGGGCGCCTTCAACGTCAACAACATGGAGCTGCTGCAGGCCATCGCCGACGCCGGGCACGAGGAGCGCGCGCCGCTGATCCTGCAGGTGTCGTCCGGCGCCCGCAAGTACGCCCGGCGCGAGTACCTGACGCACCTGGTCCGCGCGGCGGTGGAGACCTACCCCGACCTGCCGATCGCCCTGCACCTGGACCACGGCGACACCTTCGAGCTGTGCCAGGCCTGCGTCGACGACGGTTTCTCGTCGGTGATGATCGACGCCTCGCATTTCCCGTTCGACGAGAACGTGGCGCTGACCAAGAAGGTCGTGGAGTACGCCCATAGGCACAATGTGCCGGTCGAGGCCGAGCTGGGCGCGCTGACCTCCACCTCGGACGAGCCCGGCGCCCGGGAGGCGGTCTACACCGACCCCGACGAGGCCAAGAAATTCGTCGAGCTCACCGGCATCGACTCGCTGGCCATCTCCATCGGCACATCGCACGGCGCCTACAAGTTCAAGGGCGAGCCCACGCTGGACTTCCCCCGGCTGGAGCGGATCCAGGCGCTGCTGCCCGGGTTCCCCATCGTGCTGCACGGCGCCTCGTCGGTGCCGAAAAACCTGGTCGACATCTGCAACGCCTACGGCGGCAAGCTGCCCGGCACCCGCGGCGTGCCCGAGGAGTTCCTGGCACGGGCATCGAAGATGGCGGTCTGCAAGGTCAACGTCGACACCGACCTGCGGATCGCGCTGACCGGGGCCATCCGCAAGGTGTTCGCCGAGTCGCCCTCCGAGTTCGACCCGCGCAAGTACCTGGGCCCGGCCCGCGACGCGGTGCGGGAGGTCGTCCGGGGCAAGGTCAGGCTGTTCGGCTGCGCCGGCAAGGCGTAGATCGAATCTCGAAAAACGAATTACGAATCGCGAAGCAAGGATACAGCCATGATCGCCAACATCAACGCCACCCTCCGGGAGATGCTGAAGGTGCAGCTGGACCTGGGCTGCGTGGTCAGCGTCTACCTCGACGTCACGGCCGACGCCAAGGGCCAGCGCCACCACGGCCCGTTCCTGCGGAAGGAGTTCCAGCGGCTGGGCAAGGACATGCCGCAGCACGGGCCGCTGGCCGGGTTCCTGCGCCAGGACCTGCAGCTGGTCGAGCAGTACCTGGCCGGGCGGCTGGAGCCCGGCAGCAAGGGCGTGGCCATGTTCATCTCCCAGACCAAGGGCTTCCTGGAGGCCCTGCAGGCGCCCTTCCCCTTCGCCAACGCCGTGGTGATGTCGCGGCTGCCCTACGTCTACCCGCTGGCGCGGCTGGCCGACGATTACGCCCGCTACGGCATCCTGATCTGCGACGAGAAGAAGGCCCGGCTGCTGACCGTCAACCTGGGGCGGATCGAGGAGGAGCACGACATCATCTCCGACACCGGCGCCGCCCCCGCCCGGGGCTACGAGACCAGGAAGGGCAGCATGGGCTGGGCCGACGAGCGCCACAAGCGCTACTTCAAGGAGCAGGTCGGCCGGCACTTGAAGGCGGTGGCGGCGCGGGCCAGGACGCAGTTCGGCGGGGGGCGGACGGCGCACGTCGTGCTGGCCGCGGAGAATGGCGTGCAGGGCGGGCTGAAGGAGCTGCTGCCGCGGGAGATCGTGAACGGGCTGATCGTCGGCGGCAAGTTCGACATCCGGACGCCGACCGCCAGGCTGCTGCCCCTGGCCGACGCCCTGTACCGGGCCAAGGAGAACGAGCACTCGCTGGCCGTCGCCGAGAAGGTGGTGGTGCTGGCGCGCAGCAGGGGCGGCCGGGCCGTCACCGGCACCGACCCGGTGCTGGGCTCGCTGATGGCCGGCCGGGCCGAGACGCTGGTGATCGACGAGCGTTACGGCGGCCAGGGCTGGCAGTGCAACACCTGCCTGCGGCTGGGCGCGGGCGGCCGGGTCGGCCGCTGCCCCTACTGCGGCGGCGCGGACATCGACGCCGGGCCGGACATGAAGGAGGGGCTGGTGGAGCTGGCGCTGCGGCAGGGCGTCAAGGTGGAGTTCGTCGAGGGATCGAAGCCGCTGCAGGCCAACGGCGGGATCGGCGCATTACTTCGCAACTGACAGTCAACAATGAACAATGAACCGGGATAATCGCCCAACGCACTATGATTGACGCTCATGGAAGAGAACCTGATCTCCGAAAGGCGTATTTCCCTGGCGGTCAAAATCGTAAGAATGTACCAGCATCTCAGCGAACACAAACGGGAATTCATCCTGTCGAAGCAGCTGGTCAGATCCGGGACGTCGATCGCTGCGAACATCTCTGAAGCGATCGGAGGCATCTCTCGGGCCGATTTTTCTGCGAAGATGTCGATCGCCTGTTAAGAGTGTCGGGAAACAAAGTACTGGCTCGGCCTGCTCAAGGATACGGGATATATCGATGAAGCCGCGCATCGGGACGCTTATTCGGATACGCATGAGGTCGGCGGTATTTTTATGCCATTGTGAAGACGGCTCGGAAACGGTGATGATGGGTCATCTCATCGCTCGGGTTCATTGTCCATTGTCCATTGTTCATTGAGGTGAAAGCATGGCAGTGATCACCATCTCCAAGGAGCACGGCGCCGGCGGCAAGGGCCTGTCCGAGGCCATCGCCCGGGCGCTGGGCTACGAGCTGGTCGACAAGGCCCTGATCGCCAAGGTGGCCCAGCAGGCCAGGGTGGGGGCCGAGAAGGTCGAGAAGTTCGACCAGGACAAGTACTCGTCGCTGGCCAAGTACCTCGACAACCTGTTCCTGGCCAACCCCACGCTGTACGCGCCCGGCGCCTTCGACCTGCCGGTGTCGGCCGCGGGGATGGTGGCCGGCATGTACGAGAAGTACGACTTCTTCAACTCCGAGCAGTACCTCAAGCT
>JALOPJ010000124.1 GCA_025453955.1 Candidatus Edwardsiibacteriota bacterium | reverse complement strand
TCGTCCTGCCCGTGCACCAGCAGCAACGGCGCCCGCAGGCTGTCGGCGCAAAGGAACGGCGACGTGCTGATGTACACGTCGCGGGCCTTCCACAGGTTCCGGTCCTCGTGCTGGAACCCGAACGGGGTCAGCGTCCGGTTGTAGGCGCCGCTCTGGGCGATGCCCGCCCGGAACAGGCCGGAATGGGTCAGCAGGTTGGCCGTCATGAAGGCCCCGTAGGAATGCCCGCCCACCGCCACCCGGGTGCTGTCGGCCACGCCCATCCCGGCCACGGCCTGGATGGCGGCCCGGGCATTGGCCACCAGCTGCTGGGTAAAGTCGTCGTTGGCTTCCCGTCCTGGCCGCGCCACGATCGGCATCGAGGGATTATCCAGCACCGCGAATCCCCGCAGCAGCCATACCTCCGGCGAGGACGGCCCGACCCAGGTGAACCGGTACGGGGTATCATCCACCTGGCCGGCGGCGGACGCGTTCTGATAGTCTTGTGGATAGGCCCACAACAGCAATGGCAGCCGGCCGCTTCCCCCCTTCCGGTAGCCCCGGGGCAGATACAACGTGGCCGACAGGTCGATGCCGTCGTCACGCCGGTAGCGGATGATCGTCTTGGTGATGCCCGCGAATTGCGGCTGGGGATTCTTGAAATCGCTCAACGGCCGCATCGATCCCTTGGGCAGGGACATCACCAGGATGTTCGCCGGCTGCGACGCCGACTCCCGCCGCACGATGACCGCGGACGCCGTATTGTCAAGCAGCCTGACCGGCGCGGTGTAATACGGTTTCTGCGACCGCCAGAGACGCCGGGCCGACAGCGTTGCCAGGTCCAGCCGGTCGATGAACGGCCGGTCGCCTTCTTCCGACGCCCCCCGTCCGACCAGATGAATCGAGCGCCCGTCGGGCGTCAACTGCAACGTGCCGTAGCCGTTGGAACCGATGGCGGTGACCGGATCGCCGGGATCCGCGTAGGAATCTTCGTAGCTCAGGTCGAAAAGCAACCGCGGGGCTCTCTTGCCGGATGGGTCCGTCAGCCAGGTCTTGCTGCGCCTGGTGACCGGCCAGTATTCCAGGCAGAGGGCCATGGTGTCGTTCGCCCACGTCACCCCGCCGGAGCGCCAGCCCAGCCGGGCCAGCGTTTCCGGTTCGGCTTGATAGGGACGGTCCAGCTGCAGCACCACGTCCCTGACCGGGGCTTGCGTCGCGGGATCGCCGCTGTCCCGGGCCTCGGACCAGCACAGCATTTCCGGGCGGTCGGCCCGCCATCCGAACATGCGGGGACCGGCCGGGACCGCTCCCCTGGCGATCGGTATCCGGTCCAGCAGCGGCTGCCGATGGATTTCCCGCTGTTCGCCGCCCTCGCGGTCCCACACCTGCACGCTGCGGGGGAAGCGGTCGTGGGTGAATTGGCGGGAGAGCGGCGGCAGGATGATCTGCGCGAGGATGAACATCCCGCTGGGCGACGGCAGCAGCTGGTCATACATGCCCGGCGGGGCCAGGTATCGCAGTTGCCCGTCTATCCCGCACAGCGCGGGCCGCGAGGAGGCATAGTACCGGAACAGCTGCTCGTCGTATGGGGATTTGATCAGGTCGGGATAGGTCCGCGCGGGCCGGGCGGGGCCGCTGTTCTCCCGGATCAGCGGGGCCTGGGGCACCGCCGGCGGCGGCGGGGCCGGACCCTGCTCCGCCGGCACGGTCCGCAGCAGCAGCGTTTTGTTGTCCGGCATCCAGCAATAGGGGTCACCGAGCGCCCCGGACAGTCTCGGCACCGGCAGCTTATTCGACGAGCCGGTGGCGGCGTCAGCCAGCCACAATTCCAGGCCATCATCGGTGGTCTGGCAAAAGGCGAAAAACCTGCCGTCCCCCGACCAGCTGACAAAGGAGGCCTTGAGGGGTTCCGGCGCTCTGACCCTGATCTCCTTCTTCCCGTCGATCCGCTTCAGAACGAAGCTGGTGTAGTAGTACGTCCGGTCCGCGGTGAACGTTTCCGGATTCACGCGCATTCCGGCAAGCCTCACCTCTGTCCGGCTGATCTCCGACAGGGGTGGCCGGCCGCTGGACTCCTTGAACAGCACCCAGGTGTTGGTGGGGTCGATGCTGGCCGACGGCGGGAATCTGGTGTCCACCACCGCCGCCAGGTCCGGGGCTGGCACCCGGTAGCGATCGCCGGCCATCGGGGCATCGCCCTGGCTCCAGCCGGTCGCTGCGCCCAACAGGGCGATGCCGGCAACGATCAGGCGTCCCGTCATCGCCCATTCCCCGCCGCACGGCCGTTCGCGCCCGTTCCGGTATCGCACCAGCCGGCGCTCTCCGCGGCGTCCCCGCCGTGCCTGGCGTTCTTCTGCCGGTACATGCTGCGGTCGGCCTGGTCGAGCAGCTGCTCGATGGTGACCCCGCTGCCGGGCCGGTAGATCTCGATGCCGATGCTGATCGACGCCGGACAGGGCAGCGCCCCGTCCTGGTTCATCCGGTCCAGGCGCTCCCGCACCCGCGCCAGCTGGGCCTCGGACTGCTTCTCGCCGGTCTCGTAGGCCAGCACCACGAACTCGTCGCCCCCGATGCGGGCGGTGATGTCGGTGTCGCGGAAGCTGTCGCGCAGCAGGTCCGCGATCCCGGCCAGCAGCCGGTCGCCAGCCTGGTGCCCCAGGTTGTCGTTGACCTCCTTCATGCAGTCCAGGTCGGCGAAGAACAGCGCGCTGGGCTGCTTGCTGCGGTCCGCCATCTTCAGCGCCTGCCCCGCCAGGGCCAGGAAGCCCCGCCGGTTGGCCAGCCCGGTCAGCTCGTCGGTCAGCGACAGCGAGCGCAGCCGCTCCTCGTACTGCTTCTGCTCCAGGGTGCTGACGATGTGCTCCGAGACGAAGGTCAGCAGCTTGAGGTGCTGCTCGGTGTAGCGGACGTTGCGGGTGTAGCTCTGCACCGCCAGCACGCCGTAGGCCCGGTCGCCCTTCAGCAGGGGCACGCCCAGCCAGTCCACCGCCGGGCGGCCTTCCAGCTTGATGTCCTTGTTCTCGACCACCGTCTTGTCGACCGAGTACAGGTACGGCGTGCGCGACTTCAGCACCTTGCCGGTCAGGCCCTGGCCGGCCGGCATGTCCTTCACCGGCTGGTCGCACTCGTCCACGAAGTACTCGAAGTTCACCACCTCGCGCTCCGGGTCGTAGACCGCCACGTAGAAATTGGTGGCGTCCATCAGCCCGGCCACGATGCTGTGGACCGTGGCGTAGAACCCGCGCAGGTTGCCGGTGGCGCTGGCCTCGGTGGAGATGCGGTAGAGCGCGGCCTGCAGCAGCGCCGTCTCGCGGATGTAGCGGTCGACCACGGCCAGCGACAGCCGGACGAAGACGAAGAACAGCAGCGAGGCGGCGGCCACGGTCAGCGCGGCGTCGCGCAGGCTGGCCGGGTCGTAGTGCCACAGGCCCAGCCGCTGCAGGCCGATCCAGGCCGCCAGCACCAGCGCGAACGACGCCACCAGGGCGATCGACGCCCGGTCGATCAGGCGCAGGCCGTTGGTGCGTCCCATTGCCGCGTTCCCATCATCGGTCCGTTCATGACCGTATGATACGACAAAAGGACGGCGTTGTCAAACCGGTTTTCGGTTGACAGGGCGCCGTTTGGGTGATATGCTTTGGACGCCGTTTTGTGGTATAATCGCTGATGGAACCGTTGCAGATCAACCCGTTCGTCGTCGATCGCAAGTCCCGCTACGCGGTGACCGCGTTCCCGGTCGCGTCGGAGGCGGACTTCGCGGCCGGCCTCAAGGCGCTGCTCAAGGGCAAGAAGTTCCGCGCGGCCGACCATAACATCGTGGCCTACCGCATCAAGCGGGGGCCCGGCAGGATCGTGGAATACAAGAACGACGGGTACCAGTCTCCGTCCAAGGAGAGCGGCGCCGGGATCATGGTCCTCGACCTGATGCGACAGAAGGACATCGCGAACTGGTGCCTTGTGGTCACCCGCTGGTACGGCGGCGTGCATCTGGGCGCCGACCGCTTCAAGCACGTCCGGGACGCGGCCGCGGCCATCATCAGACGGCTACCGGCATGAGAGACGCGCACAAGCAAGGGATCGACATGAACAGGTTTTCGTTGTTGGCCGCCGCGGTCATCGCGGCATTCCCCCTCTTGGCGTCGGGACAGGCGCTGGAACAGCCGGTGTCGTTCGATGCCGGGGGCAGGATCAGCGAGTGGTCCGCGAGGATGGAGGCCCAGGCCCGGTTGTTCCCCGACATCGGGGGGTTCCAGAAGGCGCTGCTGTGGCGGGCCGACACCGCCCTTTCGCTCGAGATCTTCACCGCCCGGGGCCGGTTGCGGCGGGAATTGACCGTTGCCGGGTTCGATTCGCTGAGGGCCGGTGTCGCCGCGTTCCTCCATGCTCAGGGCGGCGATCTGCTGATCGACCGCAGCGGCCGCGGCACCATGCTGTGGGGCCAGCTGCCCCTGTCGCTGGGGTGGTACGGGCCCGCCGTCGTCGCGCTGCTCGATCCGAACGACGGCTCGACCGCGACCGGTTTGTACCTGCTGTCGGCGTCGGCCTCCTACTATGTGCCGCTGGCGATGACCGCACACGGCCAGATCACCAAGGCGCAGGCCGGCCTGACGCTGAATTACGGCTATCTCGGCCTGCCCGTGGGATGGGCCATCCCGGGATTGTTCAGCGCCGACGATTACAAAGCCTACATGGCCGCGATGCTGGTCACCAGCATCGGCGGTCAGCTCACCGGGTTCCGGCTGGCCCGCGCCATGACCGAGCCCCAGGCCGCCTTGGCCGCCAGCTACACCTTCTTCGGCGCCGCCCAGGGGACCCTGTTGGCCCTGACGCTCCAGCAGAACGTGACGTTCCAAAAGACCTCCGTCGGCATCCTGGCCGGAACCGGCCTGGGCTGTGCCGCCGGCCTGTTGTACTGTCGCCGGCCGGGAGTTTCGGCCGGCGAGCCGGACGTCATCACCGCGTCCGGCGTCTGCGGCGGTCTGGTCGGGTTCCATGCGGCGCTGCTGCTGGCCGATCTCGACGACAACACGCACCGGCCCTTTTCCGGCGCGGCGCTGGCCGGCAGCGCCGCCGGCCTGTGGCTGGGACACCGGCTGGCCCGGGGATACGATCTTTCGAAAAGCGACGGGACCATCGTCGCCGGGGCCGCCGCCGGCGGGTACCTGCTGGGCGCCGGGATCGGGTACCTGCTGATGCCGACGCATTCCGGCGACGACGCGAAAGTCAGGACGCTGGCGGGCGCGACCATCGCGGGACTGGCCGGCGGCTACGCCCTCGGGCTGTCCATCGTCCGGAGACCGGCGAACCGCGCCGTTCGGTCCTCGTCGCTGGAGATCGGCATCAATCCGTTGGGCCTGGCCGCGCTGGCCGCGGACCGTTCGGGGCGGCAGCGCATCCCGCTGGTATACGGCAGATTCTAGTGGACGACATGCCGGATCATGAGCCGATGTCCCGCCAGTTGATCGACAGCCACGCGCACCTCACCATGCGCGAGTTCGACGCCGACCGGGCCGAAGTCATCGCGCGGGCGCGGGACGCCGGCGTCACATACATCGTCAACGCCGGGTTCGACCTGGCGTCGAGCATCGCCGGTATCGACCTGGCCGAGCGGTACGACTGCTGCTACGCCACGGTCGGCATCCATCCCCACGACGCCAGGGACTGCGACGACGCGGCATTGGCGCGGCTGGAGGAGCTTTCGCAGAATTCCAAGGTGGTGGCCATCGGCGAGACCGGGCTGGACTTCTACCGCGACA
>JALOPJ010000123.1 GCA_025453955.1 Candidatus Edwardsiibacteriota bacterium | reverse complement strand
ACCTCGTAGCCCAGCGCGGCGATCTCCGGCTTGAGCGACTCCTTGAGCTCGTAGCCGCCGTGGTCCGCCCCGATGGCCACCACCCGTCGCGCGGGCTGCGCCTGCTGCGCGGACGAACCAGCGGGAGTCTGGGCGGGCGTCACTGCCGTTGCCGTTGCCGGAACAGGGCTGATGGGGGTCAGTCCCAGGGCCTGGCTCACCACCTTGTGCACGATGTCCCGGATCTGGTTGTCGTCGACGCCGCCCACGCGCGCTCCATTCTTGCAGTGAGGTCCGGCCGGAACCGGCCCCAATATATTAGCACGGTGCTCGCCGAAAAGTCAAGAATAATGGCGCAGCGGGATGTTGCTCGAATCCCGGCTTGGCCCCCTTCCCCGCCGGGGAAGGGGCGGAGCGTTAGGTCAACTGCTCCAGCGCCGCCTCGTCACCCAGCAGGAAGATCTTCCTCCCCTTCAGCACGGAGTAGATGAACTGGTCGGCCCGCGCCGCCTTGGTGCGGAATTCGGACTGGCCGAACACGCTGACGTTGACCCGGCGGCCCAGCCGCAGTTCCACCGGACGCAGCCGCGACGCCAACTGCTCGACCCCGGCCATGCCGACGGCGAACAGGTCGACCGCCGTCCCCGGCATGGTCTGGCCCGCCGCGTAGGGGCCATGGATGAAGGCGACCTTGATGGACTCCGCCAGCGGGCGCAGGGCCGCCGCCAGTGCGTCCGCCTCGCCCGTGGTCTTGACCATCAGGCCGGACAGTTCGGAGAAGACCGGACAGGCCGGGTTGGCCTGATAGTAGACCAGGTTGCCCCTGCGGATTCTCGTAGCGATCCCGGCCTTATGCAGCCGTTCCAGCTCCCGTTGGACGGCTCCCTGTCCGGTGCCGACCAAACGGATCACCTGCCGGCTGTAGAATTCCTCGTTCGGCCGGCTGAAAAGGACCGAAAGGACACCGCGCCTGGCGCTTCCAAACAGCGCTGTTGAGATATCGCTCATTAACCGTACCCTTATTGGGTACTATTGTACCATATTTGGGTTCGTTTGTCAAGATTTATCTGTTAAACGCATCATGCGATGCTCTTGTTGTCATCCTCGACCATGTATTAAATGAAAAGCTGCGATCGATGATCGCAGCTTGAAGGATACAATCCAACCCACTAAGCCTTGCCAGTTCCCACGACTCCCCGCTTCTCGCTGATCCTGCCGGCGATCTCCCGGCACTTGTCGATGTCCGGCCGCTCGCCCACCTCCTCCGCCAGCGCCAGCGCCTCGCGCACCAGGATTTCGGCCTCGTCCAGCCGCCCGGCCAGCAGCATCAGGTCGGCCTTGTCCGACAGGTAGCCGCAGAGGTACTGCCGGGCGTTGAGCCGGCGCCCGGTGGCGATGGCCAGGTCGTAGTACCGCTCGGACCGCGCCAGGTCGCCCATCGCCCTGTGGGCGATGCCCAGGTTGGCAGCGGCAATGCCGATGCCGCGCCGGTCGCCCAGTTCGCTGGCGATCTCCAGGGCCGTCTCCAGGCTGGCGACGGCCCTGGGGTAGTCGCCCTGGTCGGTGTGGATCACGCCCGAGTTGCCCACCGCCGCGCCGATGCTGCGCTTGTCGCCCAGCCGCCGGGCGATCTCCAGCTGGCGGGCGAAGCACTCCAGCGCCCGGCGGCCGTCGCCCAGCATCTTGTGGACGTTGCCCATGTTGCCGACGGTGGCGCCGATGCTCTCCTGGTCGCCCAGCCGCTCGGCCAGCGCCAGCTTCTCCCGGAAGTTTTCCATCGCCTCGCTGAATTTCTCCTGCAGGCAGTGGAGGATCCCCAGGTTGCCATGGGCGCGGGACATGGCGGCGATGTCATGCTGCTGCCGGCCGAGCCGCAGCTGCTCGCGGTAGCAGTCCGCCGCCGCGGCCAGGTCGCCCAGTTCGCGCTGGACGCTGCCCGTGCCGCCCATCACCAGCCCGATGCCGGCGGTGTCGTCCGCATCCCGGAAACCCTCCAGGGCGCGGCGGTACAGCGCCAGCGCCCCGGCGTTGTCGCCCTTCAGGTACAGCACGCCGGCCAGCCCGTACTCGCTGCGGGCCAGCAGCAGCCGGTCGCCCGAGCGGGCCGCGGACTCGAGGTTGCCTCGCAGCACCGCCTCCTCGTCGTCCCACCGGCCGACCAGCTCCAGCACCTGGGCCTTCCTGCCGCGCAGGCCGTGGGGGAAGAAGCCGCCGCGCGGGTCCTCCCGCCACAGCGTCCCGCTGCGGCGCGCCAGTCCGGCCAGCGCCGCGCTGTTGCCGTCGCCGTCGTGCATGGAGGGATTATAGCACACGGGGGCATGCCTGGCAATGGCCGGTCCGGTGGTCGATGATCGTAAGGGCCGCGGCATGCGCCACGGCCCCACGGTTGGACAACACTGATCCCCTCCGCTACTGCCTGGTCATGGTATAGACATGGTACTTGCCGTCGCCGGCCAGCTTGTGGTAGTAGATGCGCCGCTTGTCCGCGGTGATGGTGGGCGCCTCGACCAGGCTGCCGGAAATCTCCAGCATCCGGGGCGCGCTGAAGGGCCGGGCCGTGTCGGTCCGTACCGAGACGCAGATCCTGGTCGACGCCATCCGCTTGTGCATCCGGGTGACGTACAGCTCCCTGCCGTCCGCAGTGGACGCCGGCGCGTAGACCAGGTACGAGGTGTCGTTGATGGCGCCGAGCAGCGTGTCGCTGGCCGCGAGCTTCGCGAACGACGCCCCCTGCCTGCGGGCCACGCCCAGCCGGGCCTCCTCGGGGATGGCGCCGCCGCTGAACCGGGCGTTGCAGTAGTACAGCAGGTCCCCGCCGCGTCCGATCTCGGCGTCCATCACCAGCCAGCCCGGCGAGGAGACGTAGAAGTCACCTGTCACCGGCGCCACGCCCGTCACCGCGCCGCCGGCATAGTCCCCGGCCTGGATGTTCTCGAGCACGCCCGGCCAGTCGCGGGTGGAGACGAAGTAGAACCGGCCGCTGCCGTCCATGCTGGCCACGGCGTCCAGGTGGGGCGGCGTGCCGTTGACGCCGCCCACCTCGCCCTGGCAGGCGAACGACGTGTCGGACACCCGGGTGGCGTAGTAGAGCGAGGTGCTGTCCCCGTCGTTGAGGCTGTTGAAGAACAGGGCCTGTCCGTCGCCGCTGATGAACGGCTCCATGGCGTGGCCGCCGTAGCCCGTGATCACGACCTCCCGCTCGCCCCCGAACGCGGGGTAGACCGTCGTGGTGTCGGGCTGGACCGGCGGTCCGACCGGCGGCGGGTCGCTGCAGCCGGCCAGCAGTCCGGCGCAGGCCAGCGCGGCCAGCAGCAGCGTCCGCACGGCCGTGCCGGTGTGATCAGTTCTTCTTCGCCGGCGCATCGTCGGTCTTGGGCTTTGGCGCCGGGGCATCCTTGGCCTTGGGCTTGGGCGCCGTCTTCATCACCAGCGGCGAGGTGGAGACCCTGCCGCCCTTGCCCTTGAGGTTCTTGTCGAGGAACTCCTTGACCCTGCCATCGGCCAGCGTCCCGAAGTCGCCGTGGCCGCCGCCCCGCACCGTGACGAAGTAGCTCGCCACCCCGGCCTTCCGCAGCGCCGCGTCCAGCCGCTCGGCCTGGTCGTGGGGCACCGTCATGTCCTGGTCGCCGTGCACCGTCAGCACCGGCGGGTCGCCGGCCGAGGCGTGCGCCACCGGCGAGGCCGCCCGGGAGCGGCCCGGGTTCTCGCGCAGGCCGCCGCCCACCAGCAACGCCTCGGGCGAGGTCTCCAGGTGGCGGTCGATGTCGCCGGGCTGGCCGATGATGGCCAGCAGCTCGGTGGCGCCGCCGAAGTTGGCGACCGCCGAGACCCTGCTGCTGACGCCGGCGTGGGGGCCGACGCTTCCCTCCAGCGCCGGGGCGTCGCCCGTGGCGCCCAGCATCAGGGCCAGGTGCCCGCCGGCATCGACGCCCCAGGCGCCGATGCGGTCGGGGTCCAGACCGTACTTGGCCGCGTTGGCGCGCAGCCAGCGCACCGCCGCCTTGCAGTCGTGGAGCTGGGCCGGCCACACCGCCTCGCCGGTCAGCCGGTAGCCGACCGCGACGCCGGCGTACGACCCGCCCCTGACCAGCGGCAGCAGCCGGCCCGCGCCCTCGGCCTTGTCGCCCCCCGCCCACCCGCCCCCGTGCAGGAAGACGATCACCGGGATCTTCCCCGACATCCGGCCCTTGGAGATGTAGATATCCAGCCGGTGCCGGGGATTGGCGTCGCCGGCGTAGGGGACGTCCAGCTCGTAGTTGAGGTTCGCCTTCTTGAGCTGGTCCTCGGTCGGGGCGCCGGGGGCCGGGTTGTCCCCGGCCGGCTGGGCCGGGGCCAGGGCGGCGAGGGCCGCCGCGGCGATCAGGGCCAGTGCGATGCGCTTCATGTCGTCCTCCTTTGTTGGTCTGGAAACGATGATAGCACCGGGCGGGGAGGTTGTCAACAGGGAAACGCGGGGCCCGCGAAGGGGCCCCGCGTTCGACGGGAAGAGCGATCTGCAATGCTACCGGACGATCAGCAATTTCCTCATCCCGGCGTAGTTGCCGGCCCGGAGCCTGAGGAAATACAATCCGGCGGACACTGCGGCGCCATTGCGGTTTCGCCCGTCCCACCGGACCCGATAATACCCCGGACCTTTTTCCGCATGTTCGATGGTCCGCACCAGCTGGCCTGCGACATTGTATACGGACAGGTTGACCGGGGATCTCACCGGCAGTTGGTAGTTCACCTGGCAGCCGTGGGCGCTGGGATTCGGGAACGCCGTGCCCAAGGCATAGCAGGTCGGCAGACCGGTCGTCGGCTGGCCGGCGACCCCGGTCCAGACCACCTGGTGCCAGCCGCTGGCCGGGCTGCGCGACGCGTTGCCCGCCGAGTCGCAGGCGGTCAGGCAGAAGCGCAGGGTGTCCGATGGCATGCCCGCCGCCAAATGATACCAATGGACCCCGGCAACGGTGCTGTCACTACCGGCCGGATCGCCGCCTTGCGGATGAATGCTGTCGGCCAGCACGCCGATGCCGTCGGTGACGGTCGCGCCGATGGCAGCCGTCGAATCGGTGAATACGATCCGCAGCGAATCGCCGATGCGCGGCGCCAGGTAATCGACGCTGGCGGCGAGCGGATATCCTCCGGCGTAGAGGGACGGCAGGGTCCAGATCGTCTTGACCAGGTAGCGGTAGCGGCCCTCCGCGGCGACCGCGGTATCGCGGTACTGGAAGGTCGCGAGCGAATCCGCGAGCAACGCATAGCCCGACCCTGCTCCCGCCCGGTGCACCTGGTACAGCACCGGTTGCCCGGGGTAGCTCCAGGTGGCGCTGACCAGCAGGTTCCCGAACGATGGCTCGGGCCGCCAGCCGTCACCGTACGCCAGCAGCGTGCGATGCGCGTCCGGCGCCGCGTCGCCCCACAGCTGCCCGCCCGGCCGCCCCACGCCCAGGAACACGTCGCCGCCGACCTCGAGGCCCATCGTGTCCAGCTTCCAGGTGCTCCAGCCGGCCGCGGTGTCGGCATCGCGCAGAACCACGTCGGCGATCAACGGCGACCCGGCGCCGCCGGCAGGCCGGTCGCCGCCTCCGGGCTGTAGCGGTGGTAGGCCAGCTCGCCCTGCGGCGGCCGCCAGCCGAGGTCGATCCCCCGGTCAGCGGTATCGGCGGTGACATCCCCGGGCGGCAGGGCCGGCAGGACATGGAATGTCAGGCATCCGTTCACCGGCACGCGGATGGTATTTTCACCGGCATCTCCCACCTTGGCATAGTAGCTGATCGCCGTGCCTCGCGGCTGGGGAGGGATCAGGTATGCTGAAACGCTGTCTGACCTGTGATCGGGCAACAGCGCGACCCAACCGCCGCCGGCGTCATAATAAACCGTATCCGACACGCCGCGGTCATCGCACCGATGCAACGCGAGCGCATACGGCAACTGGCACTCGTAGGTGTTCGCCGGGCACAGGGTGAACCAAGCCGATGGCGGCGTCGTGTCGGGATTGATCACGTCGAACGAAAAGCGCTGCGCGCCGAGGTCCACAAATCCCGCCCGCGCCGCCAGTTCGAATTGGGCCGTTCCCGCCGGCGACATCGAGGGTATCTGCCGCCGCAGAACCAACCACTGGTATCCACCTGCCAGGGCCACTGAGGTCGTTTCTGCTGGTCCGGAGATGCCTCCCGGGCAGTAGATCCGCGTCATCAGGTCCGCGTTCACCTGCTGGCTGGCGTGGAGCCGAATGGCGGCCGTTAGCGTATCGCCGGGCCGCCACGTCGGCGACGTCAGCCGCCAATCATGGACCCTGATCCGGTATCCCTCGACGTCGAACCGGACCGTCCCTTCGATCAGGTTGGCCGTGTCCCCGTTAACCGCGAATGAATAGGCAAGGTATCGGGTGCCGCTCGCCTGCTGCGACGGCAGCACGATGCCGAACGATGTGTCCCCGGGGACGACGATGATCGTATCGCTCGCCGTGGGAAATGGCGGAATGGCGGCCGCATATCGCAACGTACCGCCGACAGCGGCCCGCGCATGGAACACGGCAGTGTCGGAACCGGCGTACAGCTGTCGCCCTGGCCAGACCGTCAGGCTGTCATGACCCCGGTACACATACGCGGTGTTGAGCCACAGCGACCGCCCGCTTTCCGTGTGGATGCCATACGAGATCAATGCCTGTTGCCCCTGCCCGGGATCGAAGGGCCAGGCCAGCGCATGGCGCACCACCGCCGAGTCGAAAAGCTCGATCACGGTATCGGCGCACACACCGCCGACATAGCGATGGAGCCTCACTCGTTCGACCGTGTCGCCGGTCGCCAAGCGCAGGCGGTATTGGATGTATCGCGCCGAATCCACCCGTGCGGACCAGGGCCCGCTGGTCACGGAGTCGGTGCCGGTCGCCCTGAGTGCGATCTGTGGCTGCTTCCCGGCGCTGGTCAGTCCCGATTGAGGGATTTGAGAACGCTCGCTGCCGGCCGTGATGCTGTCACAGATTCCCGGTTCGATCAGGCCGCTGACATACCACGCCGTGTCCCGCCGGGCGATCAGCCGTTCGGGATCCGTCAGATCGATCCCCGACATGGCGCCCAGCGACCGGAATCGGCCGTTCAACGCCGACTCCCCATACACTCCCGATATCAGACAAGCGAGATTGCGGTCGGTGGTGCTCCGCATGGCCAATGCCAAGCCGATGGTATCGCCCGGCCGGTAAAACGGCCGATCCAGGATGGCGCTGACATCCAGCCCGTATCCCGACAGATTCGCTCTCAATGGATGATACGTCGGCGCGGCGTAGACGAAGCCCTGGACGGTCTGGTCTTCCAGGTCGTCCGGGATGAACTCGACGTAACGTTCGGTATGCCGCGTGCCGGGCGGCAGCAGCAGTTCGGTCCGCCGCAGGCAGATGTCGCCGAGCGAAACCACCAGGGTGTCCCGGCTGACGGCGTTGCCCAGATTGATCAGCGACACCGAGAATTCCAGCGTGTCGCCGATCTCGGTCTCGATCGGCCCCGGCAGGCTGTCGACCTGCAATGCTGGAGCGAAACGAAGCATCCTGGTCAGCGAGGCGACCGTGTCGCCGCCGGTCAGGCCTGCCGCCACGAACCGCCGCATGCCCGCATCCACCTGCTCGGGCACCCGGAATGTGATCTCCGCGCCGTCATGCGGCGCCACCGGCCGGTCCTGGCGCCAATAGCCGATATCTGACACGACCACGAATGATCCGGTGAACGGCTCCGGGGACCGGTTGGTCGCATGGAGGCGCACGATCGCCTGGCCGGTGCTGTCGCAGCAGGGTTCCAGCACCAGCGAGTCGAGGCTGATCGATCCGCCGGGCACGATGTCGACCATCAGGCTGGAGCTGTCCAGCACGATGCCCGAGCTGTCGAGCGCCAGCCGCCAATCGAGGCGATAGCGGCCGCACCCTGGCGCGCTTTGCCAGCGGTCGACGGCCGTATCGCCGGGCGCGATGTGGCAGGGCTTGACCAGGCTGTCGAGGGCGATGCCCGTGGTATCGCGCAGCCGCAGCCGCAGGACCGCCGGCAACTGCGTGCCGCCCTCGTTCACCACTCGGTAGGCGAACGTGCAGTGTCCGTCGCCCGACGTGACGATGCTGTCCGCTTCCACCCGCCCGCGCATCGCG
>JALOPJ010000122.1 GCA_025453955.1 Candidatus Edwardsiibacteriota bacterium | reverse complement strand
GCGGGTGAACTTCAGCAGCTCGCGGATCTCCGAGCGCTTCATGGCCAGCGCGTTCTTGGAGTAGAACGAGGACAGGTCCTTGATCATGGCGTCGCTCCGTTGGTGGTGTTGAGGGTATGATTATCGTGTTACGATTTTCAAATTCGTGTTACGCCCGGCCGGCGAGCGGATCTTTTCCACCGCCACCGGCCGCTCGAATTGGTCCAAGGTGATCCTGTGGTCGAACGCTCCGTCGCGGTCGTTGTCGAGGTATTCCACTGGTCGAACGCTCCGTCGCGGTCGTTGTCGAGGTATTCCACCTTTTTCCTGTGGTGCTCATAGACGACACGCTTGTCGATGATCGAGTCGTTGCCGAACGACCAGCGGCGCTCTACCACGGCGTTGTCGCGGTACGTTCCCCAGTAATCCTTGCGCCCATCGCGATCGCTGTCGCCTTCATCCCCGATCATGTCGTTCACCTTGTAATACACCCAGTAATCCGGCGTGCCGTCCGCGTCCTCATCGACGGCGTCCACCGTGACGCTGTCCGGCCGGTATTCCCGCCAGCGGTCCGCCCGGCCGTCGCCGTTGACGTCCCACTCGGTCCGCGCGCGGACGCGCCGTTCCTGCGTGTCCCGCACCAGATCGAGGATGACCATGCCGATGCATATGCCGCAGACGAGGCCGATCGCGAACAGGATCCCCGGGCTGCGGTCCTTGCGGTTCGCCGCCGCATGCCTCCCGCCGGCCGGCTTGACGACGTCGTCGATGATCGCCATCGCCCGCTCGGCGTCCGCATCGTTCCGGATCCAGACGGAGGCAGGGTCGTACGACGGGAGCTCGGCCCGCAGCTCGGCCGGGACGCCCTCCTGCTCCAGCGTGTGGGCGACGAGATGGGCCTCCGCCCGGTTGTGCGTCTCGTGGACCTTCTTCATCACTGTCCCGTCGGTGATGGTGGTTGTGCTGGATCGTCCGGTATTCGTGTTACGAGTTGATAAATCGTGTTACTCGCCGACCGAGCGACCACCGGACCGGCACGTGGGGAGTCCTGCTGCCGATGGTCAAGATCCCGGCCGCTGGTGCTTCTTCTTCTCGAACTCCCTTATGAACTTCTCCTTGCACTCCGGGCAGACGCCGTGGCTGAACATGGCGTCGGTGTGCTCGGATATGTAGGTCTCCAGCAGGTGCCAGCTGGAGCGGTCGTCCCTGATCCGCTTGCAGCTCATGCAGATCGGGACGATGCCCTCCAGCTTCTTGACCCGGGCCAGGGTCGCCGCGATCTCGGCGGTGCGGTCGCGCACCTGCCGCTCCAGGCTGGCGTTGAGCTGCTCGAAGGCCGTCTGGGCGGCCACGTAGCGCTCCAGCAGGGCGTAGGTCATGGCCACCGTGATCCCCAGGAAGGCGTACTCGCTGACGTAGACGAACTCGTAGACCCGCAGCGACACCAGCAGGTCGCTGACCACGCCGCCGAAGTAGACCGCCAGGCCGGCCAGGGCCGGCAGCAGCAGCCGGTCGCGGGTGCGGCGCCAGCGGTCGTAGACGCACCACAGCAGGTAGGGGAACAGCAGGACGGCGGTCAGGCTGCCCAGCTGGTAGATCGGCCCCATCGCCGCCTCGTAGTAGGTGATGGTCGGCAGGAAGGGGACGTCGACCTGCGCCACGATGGGGTCGGCCGGCGACAGCGTCAGCCCGGGGCCCGCCGCCAGCGCCGCCAGCAGCAGCACGGTGCACCAGACGATGGCGGCGCGCAGCACCCGGTCGCCCTGGCGGTCGGTGAAGATCCCGATGAACCAGCACAGCAGCGCCGACACCGCCAGCATCCCGTCCAGCTGCAGCCGCTGCCAGAACAGGCCCTCGGCCAGCGTCTCCGCGCTGTAGAGCCCCGCCGTGAAGCCGTCGTAGAGCGCCACGCAGCAGCACAGCAGCCCGAACGAGACGTACTCCCCCGCCGCCGGGCGGCGGCGCCAGAGGTAGAGGTAGTAGGCGCCGACCGCGGCGTTGAACGCGGCCAGGGCGATGCAGGGGATGGAGAGCGGGTGCATGGCGGCCCGTCACATCGTGAAGTTCTCGCCCAGGAACTTTTCCCGCGCGCCCTCGTGCTCGACGATCTCCTTGGGCGTGCCGGCGGCGAACACCCGGCCCTCGTAGACCACGTAGGCCCGGTCGGTGATCTCCATCGTCTCGCGCACGTTGTGGTCGGTGATCAGCACGCCGATGCCGCGCGACCTGAGCTTGACCACCACCTGCTGGATGTCGGCCCGGGCGATGGGGTCGATGCCGGTGAAGGGCTCGTCCAGCAGCAGGAACGCCGGGTTGGTGACCAGCGCCCGGGTGACCTCGACCCGGCGCCGCTCGCCGCCGGAGATGGAGTGGGCCCGCTTCGTGGCCAGGTGGGCGATGTTGAGCTCGTCCAGCAGCTTGGCCAGGCGCTGGTGCTGCTCGTCGCGGGACAGCCCCATCGTCTCCAGGATGGCCAGGATGTTCTGCGCGACGGTCAGCTTGCGGAACACCGAGGGCTCCTGGGTGAGGTACCCCAGCCCCAGCCGGGCCCGCTGGTACATCGGCAGGTCGGTGATGTTGACGTCGTCCAGCAGCACCAGCCCGGAGTCCGGCTTGAGCAGGCCGGTGATGATGTTGAAGGTGGTGGTCTTGCCGGCGCCGTTGGGCCCCAGCAGGCCGACCACCTCGCCCTGGCGGATCTCCAGGCTGAGGCCGTTGACCGCCTGGTGCTTCCGGTACGACTTGTAGAGGTTGGCGGCGCGGATCGTCCGCCGCGGCGCGACGTCGGTCATGGCATTCCCTCAATCCGTTGCGGTTTCAGCATCATGGGCGGGGCGACAGCCGGCCGTCCCTCAGTTCCAGCACCCGGCCGGCCCGGGCCGCGATCTCGTGGTTGTGGGTGACGATCACCAGGGCGACCTTCCTGTCGGCGTTGACCCGCCACAGCAGGTCGGCCACCAGCTCGCCGCTGGCGTGGTCCAGGTTGCCGGTGGGCTCGTCGGCCAGGATCAGCGACGGCGAGTTGGCCAGGGCCCGGGCGATGGCCACCCGCTGCTGCTCCCCGCCCGACAGCTCGCTGGGCCGGTGCTCCAGCCGCTCGGCCAGGCCCACCTCCAGCAGCAGCTGCTCGGCGATCGCCAGCGCCCGCTTGCGCGGCAGCCCGGCGATCAGCAGCGGCATGGCGGCGTTCTCCAGCGCGGTGAATTCGGGCAGCAGGTAGTGGAACTGGAACACGAACCCGATCGTCCGGTTGCGGAAGGCCGCCAGCTCCCGCTCGCCGAACCGCGCCGTGTCGTGGCCGTCGATCGACAGCGTGCCGCCGTCCGGCCGGTCCAGGCAGCCCAGCACGTGCAGCAGCGTCGACTTGCCGGAGCCCGACGAACCGACGATGGCCACCGTCTCCTGGGGCCGCAGCGACAGGTCGGCGCCCTTCAGCACCCGCAGCGGCAGGGGCCGGGACGGGAAGCACCGCTCGATGCCGGCGGCCCGGATGATGGCCTCGGGCATCAGCGCGCCCTCCCCCGCCGCACCAGCAGCACCAGCAGCGCCGCCGCCGCCAGGGCCATGGCCGCTCCGTAGAGGAACGTCCAGCGGCCGCCGCCGGCCCCGGCGGTCCACAGCAGGCCGGCGGCCAGACTGGCGGCGAAGGTGGCGATGCCGGTCGACATGTGGTAGACCCCCATGCCCGTGGCCCGCAGCTCGGGCTGGACCAGCCGCGAGGCGTAGGCCTTGCCCACCCCGTCGGTGAAGGCGGTGTAGCAGCCGTAGACCGCGAACAGCGCCCAGACCAGCAGCGGGCTGCGGTTGAACGCGAAGCCGGCGTAGACCGCGGCGAACAGCAGCAGCCCGGCCAGGAACACCCGGCGCGGCCCGAAGCGGTCGGCCAGCCGGCCGGCCGGGTAGGAGGCCAGCGAATAGGTGACGTTGTACAGCACGTAGGCCAGGATCACCGTGGCCATGGCGCTGCCGGTCCCGGCGAACAGCTCCCCGGCCCGCACGATCAGGAAGGCGTCCGACGAGTTGCCCAGCGAGAACACCAGGTTGACCAGCACGAACACCTTGAAGTCCCGGTTGAACGACGCCCAGCCGAAGCGGGGCCGCTCGTAGCGGGCCGTGAACGGCCGCTCCCGCACCAGGAACAGGATCACCACGCCGATGATGGCCGGGACGAAGGCCCACAGGAAGACCTGGCGGTAGGCCAGCTGCTGGGCGGCTGGGCCGGCGGTGTCGATCCTGCCCAGGAAGAACAGCGCCGCCAGCGGCCCCAGCACCGCCCCCAGGCTGTCCATCGCCCGGTGCAGGCCGAAGGCGCGGCCCCGCAGGTGGTCCGGCGTGTAGTCGGCGATCAGGGCGTCGCGGGCCGAGCTGCGCAGTCCCTTGCCGGTGCGGTCGCAGATCCGCATCGCCAGCACGAACGGCCAGCCCAGGAACTGGGCGAAGGCCAGCAGCGGCTTGGAGAAGGCCGACAGGGCGTAGCCGCCGATCACGAAGGGGCGGCGCCGGCCGGCCCGGTCCGACCACCAGCCCGAGAAGATCTTGAGGACGTTGGCCGCGCTCTCGGCCAGCCCCTCGATCAGCCCCAGCGCCGCCATCGGCGCGCCCAGCACCGACGTCAGGAAGATGGGCACGACCGGGTAGAGCATCTCCGAGGAGATGTCGGTGAACAGGCTGACCCAGCCCAGCTTCACCACATTCGGGGAGAGTTTTTCATTTTCCATCTTTCATTTTCCATCATGTGGTCAGTACGCCCCCTTGCCCAGCAGCACCACCGGGGCCGTCTTGAGCAGGATGGCGATGTCCAGCAGCGGCGACCAGTGCTCCAGGTAGTAGATGTCGAGCAGCGCCATCTCGTCGAACTTCAGCTCGCTGCGGCCGGAGATCTGCCACAGCCCGGTCATGCCCTGCGGCCCGTCCAGCCGCTGGCGGTGCCACTCCTGGTACTTGGCGACCTCGGCCGGCAGCGGCGGCCGCGGCCCCACCAGGCTCATCTCGCCGGCCAGCACGTTGAACAGCTGGGGCAGCTCGTCCAGGCTGAACCGCCGCAGCCAGCGCCCCACCGCGGTCACCCGGGGGTCGTTGCGGATCTTGAACAGGGGGCCGTCGGCCTCGTTGTGGTGCGTCAGCTGCGGTTTGATCTGCTCGGCCCCGGCCACCATGGTGCGGAACTTGAGCAGGTCGAAGGTCCGCCCCCCCTCCCCCACCCGCCGCTGCCGGAAGAAGACGCCGCCCCGGGAATCGAGCACGATCGCGGCCGTCACCAGCAGGAACAGCGGGGCCAGCGCCAGCACGATCAGCCCGGCGCCGGCCACGTCGGCGGCCCGCTTGACCGCCCGGGCCAGGCTGCGCAGCGGCCGCCGCCGGGGGTCGTGCAGCGTCACGCCGGTGACCTCGTCGATCTGCGCCGCCCGCAGCAGCAGGTCGATGCGGTGCGACACCACCTTGAGCGCGATGCCCTGGCGGCGGCAGCAGCTCAGCACGTCGCGGTTGTCGAACACGCTGCTCAGCATCCAGGGGATGAACACCTGCTGCACCTGGTGCGCCGCCAGCACGTCGCCGCAGTCGCGGTGCAGCCCGATGGCCCGGACCCCGCCGTACTCGAACGTCAGGTCATCCGGCGCATCCACCAGGAACCCCACCATCTCGTAGCCCAGCACCTGGTTGATGGCCAGGTGGTCGAAGATCTCCCGGGCCGACTGCCCGGACCCGACCACCGCCGCCCGCACCCGGCCCCACCCCCGCCGCAGCAGGAACAGGTTGAGCCGGTAGAGGGCCGCGCGGCCGGCGGCGACCAGCGGCGGGGCCACCGCCAGGTAGGTCAGCACCAGCCCCCGCGACCTGGTGCGGGCGTCGAACGTGCTGCCCATCAGGAACACGAACGACAGGTAGACCGCCGGCGCGATCCACCACAGGTGGTAGGTGATGTCCGTCAGCGGGACGCCCGGGCTCAGCCAGTGGAACATCAGCCGCCACGCCAGCCAGCTGGCGGCGAACGCCAGGCCGGTGTCGGACAGCACGGTCAGGGCCGTGAACAGCCCGGTACGGAACCGTTTCTGCTTCATCCCGCCCTCCCCCGGTGGGCCTGCCATGCTTCTGCGATCAATGCCCTCAACTTTGCCGTGAACACGTCCTGGTCGAACGTTTCCGCGTGCCGCCGGATCGTCGCCGGGTCGAACCGCATCGTCTCGAACCGCTCGACCGCCGCGGCCAGCGACGCCGGGGTCTGCTCGCCGAAGAACGACCCCGTCTTCCCGTCGGCCACCGTCTCCAGCGCGCCCCCCTTGCCGAAGGCGATCACCGGCGCGCCGCAGGCCATGGCCTCCAGCGGCGTCAGCCCGAAGTCCTCCTCGGTGGGGAACACGAAGGCCCGGCAGCGGCGGTAGCGGTCGCGCAGTTGCTCGTCGCTGACCCGGCCCGGGAAGCTGATAGTGGGCCCGGCCATCCGCCGCAGCCGGCGCCGCTCCGGCCCGTCCCCCGCCACGACCAGCCGCCGGCCCAGGCGGTTGAACGCCGCCACCGCCAGGTCGATCCGCTTGTAGGGCT
>JALOPJ010000121.1 GCA_025453955.1 Candidatus Edwardsiibacteriota bacterium | reverse complement strand
CGAGAACAAGCACGCCCTGCTGGTGGTGTTCCAGGGCATGGACGCCTGCGGCAAGGACGGCACCGTGCGCACCGTGATGCGCGGCGTCAACCCGCAGGGCTGCCGCGTCCACTCCTTCAAGGCCCCGACGTCCCAGGAGCTGGAGCACGATTTCCTGTGGCGCATCCACCAGGTGGTGCCGCCGCGCGGCGAGATCGGCATCTTCAACCGCTCGCACTACGAGGACGTGCTGGTGGTGCGGGTCCACGACATCGTGCCGGAGGCCGTCTGGTCCAGGCGCTACCGGCAGATCAACGACTTCGAGCGCACCCTGGCCCGCAACGGCACGACGATCCTGAAGTTCTTCCTGCACATCAGCAAGGACGAGCAGAAGCAGCGGCTGCAGGAGCGGCTGGACGACCCGGCCAAGAGCTGGAAGATGAACCCGTCCGACCTCAAGGAGCGGGACCTCTGGAAGAAGTACATGGAGGCCTACCAGGACGCGCTGGCCGAATGCAGCACGCCCTGGGCCCCCTGGTACGTGATACCGGCCGACCGCAACTGGTTCCGCAACCTGGCGGTGTCGCAGATCATCGTGGAGAGGCTGCAGTCGCTGCGGATGAAGTTCCCAAGACCGGACTTCGACCCCAAAAAGATCATCATCAGATAATTCCGTAAACCGCAAGGCGCCACCATGAAAGTCAAAGGCACGGCCATCGCCGCGCTGCCCAAGTTCATCGAGCACAAGTTCGGCAGCGCCGGCCTGGAGCAATGGAAGAACGCCCTGTCGACCGAGGGCCAAAAGATCTACCGCGGCGCCGTGATGCTGTCGGACTGGTACCCGATCAAGGAATCGTACCTGGAGCCGACGGCCCTGATGTGCGAGCAGTTCTACCGGGGCGACACGGCCGGGGCCCGCGAGCTGGGCCGGTTCGCCGCCGACTTCACGCTGAAGGGCGTCTACAAGGCCTTCGTCAAAATGCACTCGGTCAAGGCGTTCTGCAACCGCACGGTGGACATCCTGCACGCCTACTACGACCCCTGCCAGGCCAAGGTGGTGCTGGTGGAGGACAACCGGGCCACGCTGCAGCTCACGCTGTTCCCCGTGCCGTCGGAGTACGCCGAGCTGCGCATCGCCGGCTGGACCGAGCGGGCCTTCGAGATCCACGGCCGCAAGAACATCAGGGTCGAGATCACCCGCTCGCTGGTGCGGGGCGACGACTGCACCGAGTTCTCCGGCACCTGGGAATAGCCCGCCGCAACCAACGACACGAGCGAACCACCATGCAGGTCAAAGGATCGGCCATCGCCGTCCTGCCGAAGTTCATCGCGGAGAAGCACGGCGCGGACGGGCTGCGGAAATGGCAGGAGGCCCTCTCGCCCGGGGCCAGGAAGATCTTCCACGACGGCGTGATGCTGTCGGAATGGTACCCCATCACGGAGGCCTACCTGGAGCCGACCGCCCTGCTGTGCGCGCTGTTCTACGGGGGCGACACGGCCGGGGCGCTGGCGGTCGGGCGCTACAGCGCGGAATACGCGCTGAAGGGCATCTACAAGGCGTTCGTCAAGCTGAGCTCGGTGAAGAGCTTCATCTCGCGCGCCAACACGGTGATGACCACCTACTACAAGCCCAGCGCCATGGAGATCGCCTCGGTCGGGCCCGACCGCCTGGTGCTGCACATGACCATCTTCCCCACGCCCAGCGAGCACGCCGAACTGCGCATCGCCGGCTGGATCCAGCGCAGCCTGGAGATCCACGGCTGCAAGGACGTCTCGTGGGCCATCCCCCGCTCGTTCACGAAGAAGGACCCGCTGACCGAGCTGGTGTTCACCTGGCACTGACCGATAGCGTACAGCTATACGCTCATAGCCATATGAGGTTTCAGACACCGCCTCACTCATTCATCTCGGAGTTCCCATGGCAGCACCCAAACGAGGCCTGGGCAAGGGCCTGTCCGCGCTGATCCCCGCCAAGGCGCCGGCCGCGCCGGCGGCCGCTGCCGTCCACCCCGAGGGCGTGGAGCGCCATTTGCGGGTGGCCGACATCCGGCCCAACCGGTTCCAGCCGCGCCACTCCTTCCGCGACGAGACGCTGGCCGAGCTGATGCAGTCGATCAGGGAGAAGGGCGTGATCGAGCCCGTGATCGTGCGCCGGGTGGGCGGCGGCTACGAGCTGATCGCCGGCGAGCGCCGGCTGCGGGCCGTGCAGAAGCTGGGGCTGGCCCAGATCCCGGCCATCGTGCGCCAGGCCACCGACCAGGAGGCCCTGGAACTGGCGCTGATCGAGAACATCCAGCGCGAGAACCTCAACCCGATGGAGGAGGCCCGCGGCTACGAGCGCCTGCAGAAGGAGTTCCTGCTGACCCAGGACGGCCTGGCCAGGAAGGTCGGCAAGGAGCGCTCCACCGTGGCCAACAGCCTGCGCCTGCTGATGCTGCCGGTGCCGGTGCAGAAGCTGCTGGAGGACGACAAGCTGACGGCCGGCCATGCCCGCGCCATCCTGATGATCACCGACCCGGCCCGCCAGATCAGCGCCGCCCGCGAGATCGTCGCCAAGGGGTACTCGGTGCGCGAGGCCGAGGCCCTGGCCCGGGGCGAGGGCGGCCGCGGTTCGTCCCAGCGGGCCGCCGCCAGGAAGGCCCGCAATCTCGACCAGTACCTGGCCACCATCCAGGGCGAGCTGCAGCGGGCGCTGGGCACCAAGGTGCGGCTGATCGTGCAGGGCAAGGAGAAGGGCAAGATCGAGATCGAGTACTATTCCAACCACGACTTCGAGCGGATCCTCAAGAAGCTGGACATCAAGCTGTAGTCCAATCCTTGCGCGTCATTCCCGCGCACGCGGGAATCCAGGCCTGGATGCCCGTTTTCACGGGCATGACACCGTTTACTCTTGATAGCAAAAAACCCCTCCGTGTCTCCGTGCCGGAGTTTACCCCGATACAAGAGGGGTGGCTAGAACAAGGAGCGACGCATGGAACTGAAGCTGGTCCCCATCAACAAGCCCGAGGAGGTCAACGTCATCCTCGGGCAGTCGCATTTCATCAAGACCGTGGAGGACCTCTACGAGATCATGGTGACCTCGGTGCCGGACGTCAAGTTCGGGCTGGCGTTCTGCGAGGCATCGGGCGCCTGCCTGATCCGGGCCGAGGGCACCGACGAGGCCCTCAAGTCGCTGGCGGTGGAGAACCTCAAGGACATCGCCGCCGGGCACAGCTTCCTGATCCTGCTGAAGGACGCCTACCCGGTCAACGTGCTGACCGCGGTCAAGGCCTGCCCCGAGGTCTGCCAGGTGTTCTGCGCCACCGCCAACCCGGTCCAGGTGATCGTCGCCGAGAGCGAGCAGGGCCGCGGCATCCTGGGCTGGGCGTGATCGACGGCCACGCGCCCAAGGGCGTGGAGGACGAGTCCTGGGTCAAGTGGCGCCAGGACCTGCTGCGGCAGATCGGCTACAAGCGGTGATCACTTCCGCCTGCGTTTTGCGAGGTCTCCCGAACGCAATGATGACCGCCGGTATCATTCCCACGAAGGAGGGCACATGGAGGGCTTGATCGTCTTGCTGGTGTTGGCCGTGCTCGCCCTTCCGGTGGTTGCGATCGCCGTGTCCTTCAGGACACACCGTTTGTTGCGGCAGCAGCTGTCCGGCATGCGGTCGGACCTGGATCGCATCAAATCCGCCGTCGAGGAGATCGGGAAAGCCCTCCGTCCGCAGGACGCGGCCGATCGATCCGCCACGGCTTCACCGGCATCGGCGGCGGCGGCCGCCACCGTGGCAGACGCACCCCCCCGTCAGGCTCCGCTCCACACGGATAAGGACTCTCCCCCCGCCGATCTGCCGGTCGCGGGTGCAACCCCGGCCCCGGCTCCTCCTCTCCCACCGCCTCCACCGCCGGTTGCGCCCAAGCCCGTCGTATCCCCGGCGCCAAAATCGCAAGCGATGGAGAACGTCGGGGGCGCCCTGGCCAAGATCTGGAACTGGCTGATCGTGGGCGAGGAGTACCGCAACCCCAACGTCTCGATGGAATTCGCCGTGGCCAGCACCTGGCTGCTGCGGGTGGGGATCGTGGCCCTGGTCGTTTGCGTGGGATATTTCCTTCGCTGGTCCATCGACAAGGGACTGCTGGGCCCGGCCGGCAGGGTCGCATTGTCGGTCCTGGCCGGGCTGGCGATGCTGGTGGCCGGCGTCCGCAATTTCGGCAAGAAGTACCACTTGCTGGGCCAGGGGTTTGTGGGCGGCGGCATCGCCTGCCTCTATTTTGCCATGTATGCGGCGGGCCCGATGTACGCCCTGGTGCCGACCCCGGCCTCCTTTGGATTGATGTGCCTGGTGACGCTGACGGCTGGCGGTCTGGCTGTCATGACCCGGTCCCAGCTGGTGGCCATTCTGGGGATCATCGGCGGTTACGCCACCCCGGTGATGCTGCGGACGAACCAGCCCAACCTGCCGGTGCTGTACCTGTACCTGCTGCTGCTGGGCCTGGGCGTGCTGGGGATCGCCCACCGCCAGCAGTGGCGATTGCTCAACTACCTTGCCTTCCTGTTCAGCTGGGGGATCTTCTTGGGCAGCCTCGGCAGCTACCGGCCCGACGTTCATTTCACTCTCGTCATGGTGTTCCTCTCCCTGCTGTTCGTGCTGCAGTCGGCCACGGTTTACTTCTACAACCTGGCGCGCAGGAGACGGTCGACAGCGCTGGAGGTAATTCATCTGCTGTTGAACGGACTGCTCTTTGCCTCCATCTCGTACCGCCTGATCCTGGAGGCCTGGGGCCGGCCCTGGCCGGCGGTGATGTGTGTGGCCCTGGCGGTGTTCTATGCGGCGCACATCACCGTCTTCCTGCGGAACCGGATCAATGACCGGCCGCTGCTGATCTCCCTGCTGGGCCTGGCCGGGTTTTTCACCGCGCTGGCCGTACCGATCATCACCGAGCGCGAGTCGATGACCATCTGCTGGTCGCTGCTGGCCTTCTTCTTCCTGTGGGCCGGCCAGAAGCTCCAGAGCAATGTCCTCAAGGCCATGTCGTCGGTCCTGTACCTGCTGGTGATCGGCCGGCTGTATTTCCTCGACCTCCCCCGCGCTTTCAACCATATCGATTGGATCTCACGGTCGCCGGGGTTGTACTGGAAAGGCTGGTTCGGCAGGTTCTGGACGTTCGGGATCTCCATCGCATCGTTTTTCGGCTCGGCCGTCCTGTATCGCCGCGCGCCGGCCGGGGCTTCTCCGGTCGGCCCCGGGAACGACATCACGGCGGTGGGGCGGGACGACGCCCTGGGCCATGCGGCCTTCTGGGTCGGGGTGGCGGCCGTATTCACCGTCTCCTATCTGGAGCTGGCCCAGATGTTCAGCTATCTGCCGCCGTTCCGGACGCCGGTCCTGACGTGCCTGTGGGCGCTGCTGGGCCTGTACCTATTGCGTCATTTCTTGACGGAGCACAAGACGGTCTACCGGTCCATTGCCATCTGCATCCTGGTGGTGACGGTCTTCAAGTTATTGTTCGTCGATGTCCCCGGATGGCATTATGGGTCGCTCGCGATGGCATCGGGCGACCGGCTGACCGGCATGCTGGTCCGGACGCTGGACTGGTGGGCGGTGTTGGTGGCGGTGTGCCTGTTCGCCCGCGCGATCCGCGGCAGCGGCGGACCGGCGAAGCTCCATTCCATCTTCAAGGTCGCCGGCACGGCGCTGCTGTTCCTCTACGCCAGTTTCGAGACCGACGCCTTGTTCCATTGGCGCATGCCGGACTTCCGCACGGGTTCGCTCTCGGTGCTCTGGGCGTTGTTCGCCATCAGCTTCATCGCCATCGGCATCCGGAACGCCGGAAAGGGCTGGCGCTATGCCGGATTGATCATCTTCGTGGTGGTGGTGGGCAAGGTGTTCTTCTCGGACCTGGCCGGCATGGCGACCATCTACCGCGTGCTGGCCTTCATGCTGGTGGGACTGCTCCTGATCGGCGGGGCCTTCGTGTACATCAAGGCCAGCCGTGATTTCGCCGCCAAGGAGGCCACGCAATGAGGACCTGGGCCGCCGCGCTGCTGTTGTGCGCCGGCGCCGTCTGCCACGGCGCGGTCGATCCCGGCGATTTCAGGTATCGCAAGGTGCCGGTCCCCGGGGACAGCGTGCGATCGGATGTCGGCGTCATCAATTTCGACAGCGACCTGTACCGCAGCACGCGAGACGACCTCTCTGACATCCGTCTCGCCGGACCCGGACGCCGCGAGATACCGTACCTGATCAGGATGGCCACCCGCACCGATACGGCGACGGTGCGCCTTTCGATCGCGCTTGAAACCATCGAGTTCACGGAGGGGCCGGACAACAGCATCACCATCATCCTGCTCCGGGAGGAGACCGATTCAATCCCGGATGAACTGGACATCGGGACTCCGAACAAGGATTTTGAGAAAAGCGTATCGGTCTACGGCAGCAACGACCGCGCTTCCTGGCGGGCCCTGGCTGTCGACCGGCCGATATTCGATTATTCCCGGTACATCGACGTCCGCAATACCAGCATCGCGCTGCAAAAACGGGCGTTCTCGTACTACAAGGTGGTTGTCGGGAAAGCCGTCGCAGTCCGGCGGTCGCCCTTCAGCCAGATCGTCACCGAGATCGGGACCAGGCCGGGGGTGCGCTACGAATCGTTTCTCCAGAACACCGAACCGTTCCGGATCGAACGGGCCGCGTTTTTCGAGTTCCGATCCACGGTCCGGGCCTCCAATCCGCTCCCGGTTGCTTACTCCCTTCCCGTGATCGCCGCGGTCTCCGATACGGCACGCAAGACGACAACGGTCTATTGCCGGTCCGACCGGGAGCCGATCAATGAGATCCGTCTGTCGACCGCCAGCCGTTTTTTCCGGCGGCAGGTCGTGGTCGAGGGCACCAACGATACATCCCGTTCCGCAACCTGGATACCCATGACCACCAGCATCGTGCAACGGCTGGCGATGGGGACCTACCGGCGGGAGAGCTTGAGCATCCCGCTGGATGATTGGCGGCGGTATCTGCGATACCGCCTGATCATCTCCCATCAGGACAACCCTCCCATCGAAGTGACCGGGATCTCTGCCCTGGGCGGGGTCCACCAGTTGTTCTTCTTCTGCGACCAGGGCGAATCGCTGACCGTCTATTACGGAGGGGAGGACATCGACCCGCCACGGTATGATGTGGCGGCCCTGCTGGCAGACATCCCACGGGTGGAGGGCGCCCAGTGGCGCCTGGGGGCCCAGGTTCCGGCGGGTGGCCGTAGCCCGGGCGGACGCAGACGGTGGATCAACCCCAAGGCCGTCTTGATCGCATCGTTGATCGTGATGGTCGGCGTGCTGGCCGCGGTGCTGTTCCTGACAACGAAAAAGGTAGAGCAGGCAACCGAACAGAATGATGAGCGATAGTTCCGGCCGTCCGGCAACAAGATGAGAGTGATTTGGCGGAGCGGATGAAGACGGTTCATCCCGTAAAACCCGATCGTATTCCAGTTTCCGGCGTCATCCCCGCGCAGCCGGGGATCCATGGATTCCCGTCTTCACGGGAATGACACGCTTGCCCCCAACGGAGGAGCACCATGTTCCTGAAAGACCATAAGAAGACCGCGCTGATCCACCAGGGCCGCGAGATCAGCTACGCCGACGTGATCGCCGCGTCCGTCGACTACGCGGCGCTCTACGACCTGGAGCCGGGCGGCCGGGCCGCGCTGTTCGCCGAGAACCGGCCGGAGTGGATCTATTCCTTCTTCTCCGTCTGGCGCCACGGCGGCATCAACGTGCCCATCGACCACCTGTCCGCGGCCGACGAGGTCGCCTTCATCCTGCACGACTGCCGGCCGGCGGTGGTGTTCTGCTCGGCCGGGACCCGCCCGGTGCTGGCCGAGGCCCTGGCCGACCTCGACCCGGAATACAAGCCGCGGATCATCGACTTCGAGCAGGCCGGCGCACCGCCGCGGGCCAGGCCGCTGCCGGAGGCGCCGCGCGGGCAGCACGACACCGCCGTGGTGATCTACACCTCGGGCACCACCGGCAGCCCCAAGGGCGTGATGCTGTCCTACGACAACCTGCTGTCCAACATCGAGGCGGTGTCCGACACCGTGCCGATCTACACCCGCGGCCTGCGGGTACTGGCCATCCTGCCCTTCCACCATTCCTTCCCGCTGATGGGCACCATCCTGGCGCCGTTCTACGCCGGCGCCACCGTGGCCCTGCTGGAGCGCATCTCCTCGGTCGACATCCTCAAGGCGCTGGTGGACGGCCGGATCACCATGATCCTGGGCGTGCCGCGGCTCTACAAGCTGCTGCACAAGGGGCTGGTCGACAAGATCAACGCCTCCCTGCTGGCCCGGGCCTTCCTCTGGATCGGCCGGACCGTCAAGTCCCGCGCCCTGTCGCGCCTGCTGTTCGCCCGGGTCCACAAGGCCTTCGGCGGGCACATCGAGTACCTGATCTCCGGCGGCGCCAAGCTGGACGAGACCGTGGGCCGCGACCTCACCGCCATGGGATTCGAGATCCTGGAGGGCTACGGCATGACCGAGTCCTCGCCGATGATCACCTTCACCCGGCCGGGCAAGGTGCGGATCGGCTCGGCCGGCCAGGCCGTGCCCGGCGTGGAGATCCGCATCGTGGACGGCCAGATCACGGCGCGCGGCCGCAACATCATGCAGGGCTACTGGAACAACCCGGAGGAGACGGCGGCCATCCTCAAGGACGGCTGGCTGCAGACCGGCGACCAGGGCGAGCTGGACGCGGACGGCCGGCTGTTCGTCACCGGCCGCTTCAAGGAGATCATCGTGCTCTCCAACGGCAAGAACATCAACCCCGAGGAGATCGAGAACCGCATCGTGCGGCTGTCGCCGCTGATCAAGGAGATCGGCGTCTACCACCACCAGGAGAAGCTGGGCGCGGTGATCCACCCCGACGCCCTGGCCGTGGCGGCCCATAAGGTCGAGGACCTGCGGCTCTACATCAAGAAGACCCGGCTGGGCAAGCTCAAGCGCTTCAAGCTGTCCGAGGTTGGCCTGGAGGCGTAGGACCTCTCTATCCACAGATTTGCACAGATGAACACTGATTAATTTCGATTGAAACCCCTGGTGTCATTCCCGCCCCGCATCGTCGTGCGGGGTAATCTCCAGCGGGAATCCAGAAAAACCTTTCCCCGGATTTATACAGAAAAACGCAGTTTTATAGCACGATAGTATGTGCTGTGGTGTCATTCCCGCGAAGGCGGGAATCCAGGTTGATATAATGGCTACAACAATAAACATGAACTCATTGAATGACCTTCAACAGATTATTTGTTCTGTTATCGCTGAACGATTTCCTGGCAGCACGCACACGATACGCACTAAAGATGAATTGTGCATTGAGATAGCTGCAAAACATACCGCTGTCGGCCCTTTATCGATTTTTGCGAATAAAGACGGAGCCACGGTCGTTGTTTCTTACTTCCATCACCACTTTGACGATTATCTTGCAGATAAGGATACGCCCCGCTCGGTCCTGGTAGCGAAGATCGCAACGGCCGTATGCGAATATATTTCCGCGGTCATCAACGACGATGTCATTTTTACATTCGTACATTTAGGACGCTTGGTGTTCCTCACGAGAGCTCGTTATATACACGATACATACCACTTTTCGGTCGGCGGTGATTGTCGCATCATTCCGAATGGCTTGAAAACTTCACGGTTCATTTCGCGCTTCACCTGGTCTGGCCCAATACACGCGTAACGTATCGGAATTTTAGCAATGATCACTGGTATGAAGTCATGCTCTCCAAACAGCCGCTGACCGTCGAGCGGGTCGGGCAGATCCTGCTGGCCAGGAAGCTGATCACCGCCGACCAGCTCAAGGACCTGCAGATCAAGGGCGACGCCCAGCGCGCCAAGCTGCAGAAGTACCAGGAATCCACCTTCTCGCGCAAGAGCAGCCAGGTGCAGCTGATCATCACGCCGGCCGAGGTGGTCTCCTCCTTCAGTTTGGAAATACCGAACAGCAACGGCCGGCTGCTGACCGAGGACATGATCACCGAGGCCGTGGCCGCCGAGCTGGGCCTGCCCTACGTCAAGATCGACCCGCTCAAGCTGGACATGGACCTGGTCACCAAGCACGTGCCGCGGCCCTTCGCCCTGCGCCACCTGGTGGTGCCTGTGTCCGAGCAGGCCGGCACGGTGACCATGGCCGTGGTCGACCCCTTCATCGACGAGGCGCTGGAGGACCTCAAGAAGGCCCGCGACATCAAGATCCGGCTGGCGCTGGCCTCCAAGTCGGACGTGGTCAAGATCGTCCGCGAGTTCTACGGCTTCAAGGCCTCGGTCAAGGCCGCCCAGGCCGAGCGCGA
>JALOPJ010000019.1 GCA_025453955.1 Candidatus Edwardsiibacteriota bacterium | reverse complement strand
CCTGCTGGACCGCGCCATGGACCTGGTGACCGAGATCGCGCCGTCCGAGGCGGGCTCGCTGCTGCTGCTGACGCCCAGCCGGGCCAGCCTGCGGTTCTCGGTGGTCAAGGGCGCCGCCACTCCCAAGCTGGAGCACACCGAGCTGCCGGTGGGGCAGGGCATCGCCGGCTGGGTGGCCAAGACCGGCATCCCGCTGATCGTCAACGACGTCGAGCACGAGCCCAAGTGGAAGCGGGAGATCGCCGACAAGATCGGCTACCAGACCCGCAACATCCTGTGCGCCCCGCTCAAGAACCGCTCCGAGGTGATCGGCGTGATCGAGCTGGTCAACAAGCTGCGGGGCGAGGACTACGACGACGACGACCTGGAGATCATCGAGCTGCTGGGCGGGCACCTCTCGACGCTGATCGAGAACAACCGGCTCTACAGCGAGGCCCGCGAGAAGGTGGAACGGATCTCGGCCATGGCCCAGACCAGCGCCCAGATCTCCTCCAGCCTCAGCGTCAAGCGGGTGCTGGAGAACGTGATGCAGGTGGCCAAGGACGTGATCGACGCCGAGGCCAGCTCGATCTTCATGTACGACGAGGAAAAGAACGACTTCTTCTTCGAGGTGGCCACCGGCCAGGCCGGCGAGGCCGTCAAGCAGATCCGGGTGCCGTGGGGCAAGGGGATGGTGGGCTGGGCCGCCGAGCACATGCAGACCCTGCTGGTGCCGGACGTCACCCAGGACCCGCGCTTCTACTCCAAGGTGGACGAGAAGTCGAAGTTCCAGACCCGCAACGCCATCACCGTGCCGCTCAAGCCCAAGGACAAGCTGATCGGCGTGGCCCAGGTGCTCAACAAGTCGGGCGGCACCTTCACGCCCGAGGACGTCGAGCTGTTCGAGACGCTGTCGCGCCAGGCCGCGGTGGCCATCGAGAACGCCCGGCTCTACACCGACCTGCAGGAGCTGTTCATCAACCTGATCCGCACGGTGGTGGCGCTGATCGACGCCAAGGACGACTACACCGCCGGCCACTCGTCGCGCGTCACCCAGTACGCCCTGATGATCGCCGACCAGATCGGCTACAGCCCGGAGGACCGCAAGCGGCTGGAGCTGGGCGCGCTGCTGCACGACGTCGGCAAGATCGGGATGCCGGACGCCATCCTCAAGAAGCCGTCGGGCCTGACCGACGAGGAGTTCGCCATCGTCAAGCACCACCCCGCGGCCGGGGCCGAGGCCCTGGCGCCGATCAAGCAGATGAGGGAGATCATCCCGCTGGTGCGCGGCCACCACGAGCGGCTGGACGGCCGGGGCTACCCGGACGGCCTGGCCGGCGAGAAGATCTCGCGCGACGCACAGATCGTCTGCATCTGCGACGCCTACGACGCCATGAACTCCGACCGGCCCTACCGCAAGGGGCTGGGCATGGAGGAGTCGGTCAAGCGGCTGCGCCAGGGCACCGGCACCCAGTTCAACCCGACCATGGTCGAGGCCTTCGTCGCGGCGCTGCAGAAGGACGCCGGCAGCGGGCAGGAGGCCGCCCAGTGAGCCGGGCGGGCAGGGGCAAGCAGACCACCGCCCTATTGGTGGGCCTGGCCGTGCTGGCGGCGGTGATCGTGCTGTCGCTGCCGGCGCTGGACACTTCCAACGTCTTCGAGATGCTGGAGAACAAGACCTACGACCTGCGCTACAATACCATGGTCAGGGGCGCGATCCGGGACACGATCAAGGACGTGGTGATCGTCGAGGTCGACGATTACTCCGTCCAGGGTCTGGGCAGGTTCCAGAACTGGCCGCGGATGTACCACGCCAGCATCGCCGACTACATCTCACGCTGCGGTGCCGCGGCGATCGCCTTCGATTTCTTCTTCACCGAGACCGACAGCATGAACGAGGCGATGGCCGAGATGTACCACTCGGTCAAGACCGAGGGCGTCGTCTCGGAGATGCTGGCCGCGAAGCTCAAGTTCCCGGAGCGGGCCGTGCCGCTGGTCATCAATGCGGTGCTCAACAACTGGGGGTATGACCGCGAGTTCGCGGATGTCGCGCACTTCTACAATACGGTGTATTTCCCGTTCTTCCTGAACATGACCGTGGTGTCGGCCGACAGCATCAAAAGCGACCTGGCCATCCGCGACCGGGCGTTCAAGTTCCCGCCGCACGTCACGCGCAAGTATAATTACATTTACTCCGAGGGAAAGTCGCTGCCGATCGGGCAGGTGCTGTTGCCGGTGCCGACCCTGCTGGATGCCGCACGGGGGACCGGATACTACAACATCGAACCGGACCACGACGGCGTCACCCGCAGAATACCGTTGTTCCTGGCGTTGTCCGAGAATGCGTACCCATCGATGGACCTGCAGGTCGCGATGGACCTGTTGGGGGTCAAGCGCGACGACGTGCGGGTCGACTTGGGCAAATACATCCATCTCGGGGACAAGCGGAGGATCCCGATCAACGCCGACGGCCGGATGCTGATCACCTATTTCGGGCCGTTCCAGAAATTCCGGTATGTCTCCTTCCTGCATGTGCTGGCCCAGCAGACGCCGCCCGAGGTGTTCAAGGACAAGATCGTCATCGTCGGCGCGACCGCCGCGGGCATCTACGACATGCGGGTGGTGCCGTTCTCCAGCCAGTTTCCGGGGCCCGAGATCCACGCCAACATCATCCAGACCCTGATGACTGGGAAATTCGTCCGGGTGCTGCCCTACTACGTGACCTTGATGATCATGGTGCTGGTGGGGCTGGTGACGGTGGCGGTGTCGCTGCGGTTCAAGCCGCTGACCGCGGCCCTGATCCTGCTGGGGCTGCTGCTGGCCTACCTGGCGGGCGCCTACCTGCTGTTCAAGCACCAGCTGATGTGGGTGGAGATCGTGCGGCCGGTGACGGTGCTGCTGTTCACCAACATGGCGATCCTGGGCTACCGCTACGTCACCGAGGAGAAGCAGAAGCTGTGGATCAAGGACATGTTCCAGGGCTACATGTCCAAGGACCTGGTCGACAAGATCATGGCCAACCCCGACATGCTGCAGATGGGCGGCGACAAGAAGGAGATCACGGTCTTCTTCTCGGACATCAAGGGGTTCTCCTCGTTCTCCGAGAAGCTGGGCACGCCCGAGCGGCTGATCGCGCTGATCAACGAGTACCTGGGCGCGATGTCGGACGTGGTGCTGGAGCGGGGCGGCTACATCAGCAAGTACGAGGGCGACGCCATCATGGCGTTCTGGGGCGCGCCCAGCGACGACCCCGACCACGCCCGCACCTGCATCGAGTGCGTCTGGGCCATGAACCAGCGGCTGAAGGAACTCAACGCCGACCTGGCCACGCGCGACATGCCCAACCTGTTCACCCGGTTCGGCATCAACACCCTCGCGGCTGGAGGGCGCCAACAAGGAGTACGGCACGGCCATCATGATGTCCGAGTTCACCTACGAGAAGGTCAAGGGGGTCTACCCGGTGCGGGAGCTGGACATGCTGCGGGTGGTGGGCAAGGAGCAGCCGGTGCGGGTCTACGAGCTGCTGGGGCTCGCCGAGGCCGACGTGCCGGACAAGAAACGGCAGGCCGTCGAACGCTACCTCAACGGGCTGGCCTGTTACCGGTCGCGCAAGTGGGACGAGGCCGCCGGGTTCTTCCAGCAGGCGCTGGCCATTGACCCCGATGACGGCCCCAGCCAGGCCTACCTCGAGCGCTGCCGCGACTTCAAGCAGTCCCCGCCGCCCGAGAACTGGGACGGCGTCTACGTGATGAAGACCAAGTGACGCCGCCGGCGGCCCGACAGAACATTATCCAACACGGAGCGACCCATGAATAAATGTCCGTTCATCGCGGCGCGGCAGGTCGCGCGGGAGGCCAGGCTCGACGCCGACGGCAAGCCGCTCGAGCAGCAGGAGGCGCCGGCCGCCGAGCTGCGCGAGTGCCTGGGCGCCGAATGCCAGGTGTTCGACGCCGCGGCCGGCACCTGCTCGGTGCCGGCGATCGAGGCCCAGATCAAGCGGCTGGAGGAACTGCAGCGGGCCGCCCAGGAGGACGCCTCGCGCGCCCTGCTGGCCGAGGTGCGCGAGACCCGCGAGAACACCGCGGCCACCATGATCCACGTGCTGCGCAAGATCGACGCGGCCAACGAGCTGCTGGGACGGCACCAGGCGCCGGCCGGCGGCGGGGGCGGCGACGTCACGGCCCTGCTGGCGCCGCTCAACGAGATGAAGGAGAACCTGGCCAACAGCCAGACCAAGTTCACCGACATCCTGGAGCTGATGCTGGAGGACCAGCAGAAGCGGGCCCAGGAAGCTCATACCGCCGCGGCGGGCGGCGCCGTGCCGGGCGGCCCGGTATCCGTCGATCTGGCTCCGCTGCAGGCCTCGCTGGGCGAGATGAAGGAGGCGCTGGCCGCCAGCAACGCCAAGTTCACCGACATCCTGGAGCTGATGCTGGAAGAGCAGCAGAAGCGGGCCCAGGAGTCGCATGCGGTGGCAGCGGGGGGCGCCCTGCCGGGCGGCCCGGTATCGGTCGATCTGGCTCCGCTGCAGGCCTCGCTGGGCGAGATGAAGGAGGCGCTGGCCACCAGCAACGCCAAGTTCACCGACATCCTGGAGCTGATGCTGGAGGAGCAGCAGAAACGGGCGGCCGCGGTCGGTTCCGGTGCGGGTGGCGCCGGACAGACCGGCCCGGTATCGGTCGATCTGGCGCCCCTGCAGGCCTCGCTGGGAGAGATGAAGGAGTCGCTCAACACCAGCAACGCCAAGTTCACCGACATCCTGGAGCTGATGCTGGAGGACCAGCAGAAGCGGGCGGCCCAGCAGGCCGCGCCGGCACCCGAGACCAGGATCGATCTGGCCCCGCTGCAGGCGTCGCTGGGCGAGATGAAGGAGGCGCTGGCCGCCAGCAACACCAAGTTCACCGACATCCTGGAGCTGATGCTGGAGGAGCAGCAGCGCAAGGCGGCGGAGGGCGCCGCCGTCGCCGCCGCGCTGGACAAGCTGGCGCAGAAACAGGAACAGCTGTTCGGGTCCCTGGCCCAGCAGCTGCAGCCGGCCGGCGGCCAGGACTGGCAGCGGGAGCTGAAGGGCGAGCTGACCGGGATGGCCGGCATGATCGAGCAGGGGATCGCGCGCATCACCGAGGCGGAGGCCAAGCGGCAGACCGCCATGGAAACATCGGCCGGCCGGCTGGCCGAGCTGCAGCAGTCGATGCTGGCCCTGCTGGAGTCCCAGCGGGCCGAGCTGGGCGCCGCCGGCGCCGAGCGCACGCGGCGGGAGGCCGAGGAGCACAACGAGAAGGGCGTGATGCTGTACCACCGGCGGGAGCTGGCCGCGGCCGAGGCGGAATTCCGCCGGGCCCTGGAGCTGCGGCCCGACTTCGCCGAGGCCTTCAACAACATCGGCCTGGCGATGTCCGACCAGGGAAAGCGCGAGGACGCGGTGACGGCGTTCCGACGGGCCGTCGAGCTGATGCCCGACGCCCCGGAGACCTACAACAACCTGGGCTGCCTGTTCAAGTCCAAGCGCGACTACCAGCAGGCGGTCGAGCACTTCAACCAGGCGATCGCCAAGCGCGCCGACTACGCCCCGGGATACTTCAACCTGGGCCTGGCCTACGAGGAAATGGAAAAATTCGACCAGGCGATCAAGGCCTGGGAAAAAGTGCTGACGCTGCAGCCGACCCACGACGAGGCCCGGCGCAAGATAGCCACCTACCGCGCCCGGAAGGCCTGAGACGATGGACGAGGCGCTGAAGAGGATCGAGCGGGCGCTGGCGGGGCGGACGCCCGCCTCGCGGATCGATCCGCTGCTGCCCAAGGCGGCGCCGCCGCAGGCGCCGGCCGACGACATGGCCATCACCCACCTCAGCAAGGGAGCCGCGCAGCCGGAGCGGGTCCCGGCCGAGGCGACCGTGCCGGACCACCCGGCCGCGGCGCCCGATCCGGCGGCCGGAGGCGACATCTACCAGAAGATCTCCGCCGGCGGCCGGGAGTTCTCGCTGGACGAGCTCGGCAGCGGCGACGCCGGCGGCGCCGCCGCCGACCCCCTGATGGGGCCGATGCTGAAGCCGGCATCCAGCTACCGCGACGTGTCCCTCGACGAGCTCGACGTCAACATCACGCCGGACGGGCCCCAGCCGAAACCCTGACATCCGGGGAACGGAACGACGCCCAGACCGTTCGGTCTGGGCGTTCTCGCTGCGCGGGGCGCGGGCGCGGTCAGGCGGCCGGCTGTTCCGGGACGATGATCCAGGCGATCAGATACACCCAGATGCTGAGGCCGCCGGCCAGCACCAGCGCCACGGCGATCAGGCGGACCAGGCTGGGGTCGATATCGAGATGCTCCGCCATGCCGCCGCAGATCCCGGCGATCATGCGGTTGGTGCGCGACCGGTAGAACTTCTTCGCCATGTCGGTTCCTTTCGTGGTGGTCCCTGATTATAGCAGGAAAGACCGGATGACGCAACAGCGATCATCCGGTTTTCCCTGGCTCCTGGTCCGGGGCCGGTGCTGCCCGCTAGGCGATGCCGGTGCTGCCGCTCTCGACCTGCGCGGGGGGGGCGGGCGTCGCCGGGGGCACCGGCAGCGCCGCGCTCCTGGTGCCGAACCGGGTCCGCCAGACCGCTCCCAGTCCCAGGGTCAGGCCGAACCAGGTGACCAGGACATTGATGGCGATGAACAGCCCGGCGATGAATCCCGTGTGCGGGACGATCCGCAGCAGGCTGGCCGCCAGGTACAGCACGTTGAGCATCAGGTAGCCGAGCATCGCCGCCGCCGCCGTGCCGTACCGGCCGGGCGCGGCGTCGCGCGCCAGCTTGCGGAACACCACCAGCCCGATGGCGGCGTAGGCCGTCAGCAGCGCGCCCAGCAGCAGCATCACCGCCACCGGGACCAGCGGGATGCCCAGGATGGAGACGACCATCAGCACCAGGCCGGGGAACAGCGCCATCTGGATCAGCATCCCGACGCCGGCCGAGGTCCAGAAATCGTCCTGCACCGCCGCCGCGACCTTCTCCACCTGCCGCGGGAAGAACAGCGATGTCAGCAGCACCAGCAGGCCGATGCCGGCGGCCACCAGCAGCGCCCCCACGAATCCCATGGCCCGGGCCATCGGGCGGGGCCGCGGCGGCCGGTGGAAGCTGTCGATGTTGTGGATGGCGCCGGGGATGAACTGGTCGAGCATGCCGAAGCTGATGTTCTTGATCTCGCCGCTGACCTCGGCCCCGGGCTTGCGGTCCACGGTGCCGCCCATGCTGGCGACGTCCCCGTCGACCTTGGCCGTGGGCCCCAGCGAGACGCTGCCGCCGAAGCAGGCCACGTCCTCGGAACGGCCCATGATGTCGACGCTGCCGCCGAACGAGGCGATCGAGCCGCCGACCACGGCCTTGTCCGCCACGGTGACGCTGCCGCCGAAGGCGGCGACGTCGCCCGTCACCGAACCGTTGATCGCGATCGAACCGCCCAGCGCCGCGCAGTCGCCCTGCACCACGCCGTCGACGGTGATCGAGCCGCCGCGGGTGACCAGGTCGTCGTTGACGGTGTCACCCTTGGCGACGTAGACGTTCCCCTGGCGCGTGTCCTCGGCGTCGACGTTGATGTCGTTGTCGCCGATCTTGACGTTGAAGGCCCCGTGGGAGTCCGGATCGGCGAGGCCGACCACCTTGACGGTGGTCTGTTTGTCCAGCAGCTTGGTGCCGATGGTCCGCTCCCCGCCCAGCGCCGGACGGGCCAGCATCGCCCCGGCCAGCAGCAGCGAGAGGGCCCAGGCCAGCCAGACCGGGACGTTCTGACGATGTAGGTTCATGACGGTCTCCTGTGCGTTGGTGTTCAGTTGGTGGCCGCCGGTGCCCGGCGGGACAGCAGGGAAACCAGGGTGCAGGCGATGACCGCGGCGATGCCGACCTGCAGCGGCAGGGACGATCCCCGGAGCGTCCAGCTGGCGGCCTTGAACAGGAAGGCCAGGACGTCCCCCGCGGCGAACCCGAGCTTCACCAGGGACAGGCCCAGCGCCGACAGCGTCTCCTGCGGGTGGGCGGCCAGCTGCAGCGCCCGGAGGGCCCCGACCAGCGACAGGCGCGAGGCCAGGGCGTACGCCACCAGACCGGTCCAGGCCAGCCCGGCGCAAGCCGAGGCGGCGATCGACCATTTTACCCAGGCCGTCAGCCGCAGGCGCACCGGCTGGTGGCCGAGGGCCAGCAGGATCCGGTCGTTGAATTCCCGCCCCGGACGGTACTGGGGCAGGCCGGCGACCGCATCCGCCACCATCCGCTGCAGGCGGTACTCCCGCCGGCAGCCGGGGCAGCGGCGCAGATGGGTCCGCAGCGCGTCGGCCTCGGCGGCCGGCAGGGCGCCATCGACGAGCTCGGAGATCTTCTGTTTCTGTTCGATGCAGTTCATTGGGTATCGCCTTTCTGAAGGCAACTACGATGATCCCGGCGGATTTGTTTCATGCGATGGGCCGTCTGACGCGCGTTCACGGACCCATCCCGGCCTGGACCAGCCGCTGTTTCATCATTTCCCTGGCCCGGAACAGCCTCACCTTGACCGTGCCCACCGGGATGTCCAGCGCCCCGGCGATCTCCTCGTATGACAGCTCCTGCTGGTGCCGCAGGACCAGGATCTCTCGGTAGTGCGGCGGCAAGGCCGCGATATGGCGCTCGATAGCCCCTTTTTGGGACATTTTTTCCGCTTTTTCATCCAAACCGGGGCCGGGATCTACGATATCGATGGGGTTCTCGACGTCATCGATCGTGATGGCCGACCGCTTGTTGGCGCGCAGGAAATCGATGGCCGTATTATGGGCTATTTTGAACAGCCAGGTGTGGAACGGGTAGTTGCTGTCATATAACCCAATGCTGCGGAACATCTTAATGAATGTTTCCTGGGCCAGGTCATCGGCGTCCGCGGCGTTGTTGACCATGCGGTAAATCAGGCTGTAGACCTGCCGCTTGTAGGCGTCGATCAGGGCATTGAACGCCCCGGGGTCGCCGGCCTTGCAGCGCCCCACCAACAACAGGTCCTTTTCCGATGCAGGCATATCAGAAGTATAGCATTAGGTTCCGGCGGAGTCAAACCATTTCTCGCACAGGCCCGGCCGTAAAAACAGGAAAAGGCTGAGCGTGCGCTCAGCCCACCAAGCAGGAATACTGGAGGGGATTCCAAGCTTGGATTTTCACATCGCGGAGAAGATGGCGAGGGCGACCAGCAGGGCGATGGGGATCAGTCCGCCCCAGTCGAAATCGAGGACCAGTGTCTTTGCTTTCACGATCGTATCCTTACTATCCGTTGCGTTGTCGCGCAGCCACGCCGATACTACGGCCGCGGGCGGGATTTGTTTCGTTTTTTCAGATCGCCGCGAAGACGGCCAGGGCGGCGATGACGGCGATCGGGATCAGGCCCCCCAGGTCGATCGTCCTCAGCATGCTCATTTTCTTCATGGTCGTGCTCCTTTCTTCCGGTCCGTTGGTTTCATGGGATACTACGCGCCGTGCCGCCCGTTTGTTTCGTTCCCGACCGATATTTGGCTTGAAAAACGGCCTGAAATGCGATATCGTTACCACATGCTTCGAACCGACAACGCAAGGAGGGCAGCCATGGCGGACGAGTTCACGGAAGTCAGCAAGACCGGCTGGGGCGGGAACATCAAGAACGCATTGGTCGGCGCGCTGATCGGGATCCTGCTGTTCTTCGGCTCGTTCATCGTCCTGTGGCAGAACGAGGGCCGCACCAACATGGCCAAGGTGGCCGCCAAGACCACGGCCGTCCCGGCCGAGCGGGCGGAACCGGCGTCAGACGGCCGGGCGGTGTCGCTGACCGGTGCGCTGACCGCGGCCGAGCCGCTGGGCGACCCCAAGTTCCTCAAACCCGGCCCCTACATCGCCCTGGAGCGGCGAGTGGAGATGTTCGCCTGGGTCGAGGAGAAGGAGACCAAGGAGAAGCAGAACACCGGCGGCAGCACCACCCGGGAGACCACCTACCGCTACAAGCAGGACTGGACCGGCGACCCCGGCGATTCGAGGGACTTCAAGCACCCCGAGGGCCACGCCAACCCGCCGCTGGCCTTCGGCAGCGAGACGTTCACCGTGCCGTCGGCCGCGGTCGGCGCCTATGCCGTCGATCCGACGGCGATGGTCCTGCCGGGATCGCGCAGCCTGGAGCTGGACGCCACGATGCTCAACGTCACGGGCGGAGGGTACACCCTGTCCGGCGAGCGCCTGTTCATCGGCGCCGGCACGCCGGACGCGCCGAAGATCGGCGACGTCCGCGTCGGCTTCGATGTCGTCCCCAGCGGCATCCGGGTGACGGCGTTCGGCAAGGCCGAAGCCGGCGCCCTGGTGCCCTACCTGCACAAGGGCAAGGACCGATTGTACCGCGCCATCGCCGGGACCCGCGACGAGGCGATCGCCGCGCTGGCCCACGAGCACAAGGTCACCGGCTGGGTGCTGCGGCTGATCGGCTTCCTGATGATGTGGATCGGGCTGCAGGCCCTGTTCGGGCCGGTGGTCGCCGTGCTCAACGTGCTGCCGTTCCTGGGAAAGGTCGGACGGTTCGTCTGGGGGTTCATCTCGTTCGGTATCGCGCTGGCGCTGTCGCTGGTGGTGATCGTCGTCTCGATGATCGCGCACAACATCTGGGCGCTGCTGGTGGTGCTGGCCGTGATCGTGGGCATCTTCGTCTGGCTGCGGGCGAAAAAGGCCGGGGCCGCCGCGCCGACCCCGGCCGGCTGAGCCGCCGGTCTCCCAACGCGAGACGGGCGTCCCCAACGGGGCGCCCGTCTTTCTCGTGCCAGATCGCGACACGCGGTCAGTCGGCAACGGGGTTGGTTTTCTGGACCATCACCGTCCACATCCCGTCGACGGTCCGCTGCCAGATGCGGATGTCGCTGATCTCGTCCCCGGCCGGGCCGTCCCGGTGGGTGACGGCGGCGTGCTGTGGCCGCCATTCGACGGCCGCCAGCCCGTTGTGTAGTGCCGCGGCAACGGCGCCCCTGCCGGCGACCGGCAGCCGCGTCTCCTCGAGCAGTGTCACCCGGTCGTCGAGCACCGCTAGCAGCCAGCCGGGCCTGTTGTGACACCATGATACGATGAAACCGGCCGGAAGAAAAAAAGCGGTGTCCCATGACCGGGACACCGCCGCCAGGGGATGGGTCTACTCGATGATCTTCTTGATGGCACCCGAGCCGGACACGTGCTGGTCCACCTTGGCCGGGTTCCCCCGGTAGGTGACCTCGCCGCTGCCGGATATGTCCACCGACAGCTCGTCGGACACGTCCAGCCGGGCCTCGCCGGCCCCGGAGATCTCCAGCGCAGCCTTCTTCACCTTGAGGCCCAGGCACTTGATGTCGCCCGAGCCGCTGACGTCGGCGGCCAGGATATCGGCCTTGCCCTTCAGCTCTATCTCGCCGGATCCGGATACCTCGGTGGCGATCGCCGCGGCATCGACATCCATGAGGACCTCGCCGGAACCGCTGATCCCGATCTTCAGGTCCCTGAACCGCAGCGGTTCCTGCCCGGTCAGCTTGTTGGCGCCGCTCAACTTGATCGTCTCGATGTCCCGGAAACCGAGGTGCACGGTGACATCGTCCCGGTCGAACGAGAACAACCGGATGCCCGGCTTGTGCTTGATGACCAGCTTGTTGTCGACGACCTTGGTGACGATCTTGGCGAGGTCGTCCTTGTCGCCCTCCAGCCGCAGCGAAACGGTGGAATCCTGGCTGAGACGGATGGTGTAGCCGCCGCTGACCTCGATACCGGAAAAATCGCCGATCTGGCGGTTCTCACTGATGGTCTCACCGGCCGACGCCGCGGCGGCCAGCAGCGCGAACAGCGCCGGGGCCAGGAGCAGGGTCCGGGAACGGACGGGATCACGCATGGTCGATCTCCTTGTTCGTGTGGTTCGGGCACTGGCCAGAATACGCGGGGAACGGCCGATTTGTTTCACCGGCATCGTCGGTCCCGGCAATAGGAACAGGGACGAGCGGCGCTCGTCCCTGTTCCCGGGGACCCGTCCGGTCAGATGACGCCCAGCATCCTGCCGGCGGTGCGGAAGGCCTCGAGCACGCGGTCCAGCTGGGCGTCGGTGTGGGCCGCGGAAAAGCTGGTGCGGATCATCTCCCGGCCCTCGGGCACGGCCGGCGACATCACCGGATTGGCGAAGATGCCGTGGTCCATCAGGTACTTCCACAGCGCGAAGGCCTTCTCCTGCGAGCCGATCATCAGCGGGATGATGGGGGTGCAGGCGATGCCGGTGTCGTAGCCCATGGCCTTGAATTCCTTCAGCATCCGGTTGGCGTTGTCCCACAGGCGGGTCCGCAGCTGCGGCTCGTCCTGCAGCACGTCCACCGCGGCCGAGACCGCCGCGGTCAGCGCCGGCGGCAGGGCGGCCGAGAAGATCATGCTGCGGGCGAAGTGCCGGATGTAGTCGATCACCAGGAAGTCGCCGGCCACCACGCCGCCGATGGCGGCGAAGCTCTTGGAGAAGGTGCCCATGATCAGGTCGGTCTCCCGCTCCAGGCCGAAGTGCTCGGCCGTGCCCCGGCCGTGCGCGCCCAGCACGCCCAGGGCGTGGGCGTCGTCCACCAGCACCCGGGAGTCGTATTTGTGGCACAACCGCACGATCTGGGGCAGGTCGGCGATGTCGCCCTCCATGCTGTAGATGCCGTCGACGATCACCATGTGCCCCTTGGTGTGGTCCAGGCCGTGCAGCACGCGCTCCAGGCTGGGCATGTCGTTGTGCTGGAAGCGCCGCATGTGCGAGTAGGACAGGCGGCAGCCGTCCAATATCGACGCGTGGTCGTACTTGTCGGTGACCAGGATGTCGTCCTTGGTGCCCAGCGCCGAGATCACGCCCAGGTTGGTCTGCATCCCGGTGGAGAAGACCAGCGCCGCCTCCTTGTTGAGGAACTTCGCCAGCTTGCTCTCCAGCTCGTTGTGCATGTCCAGCGTCCCGGTCAGGAAGCGCGATCCGGTGCAGCCGGTGCCGAACTTTTCGACGGCCCTGATCGCCGCCTCCTTGACCCGGGGGTGGGTGGTCAGCCCCAGGTAGTTGTTGGAGCCGATCATGATCATCCGCTTGCCGTCGATGGTCACCTCCGGCTCCTGGGCCGAGGACAGCGGATGGAAGTAGGGATAGAGCCCCGCCGCCCGGGCGTCCCGGGCCGCGGTGAACTCGACGCATTTCTTGAAGATATCCATGGTGGCCTTCCTGGAAGATGACTGCAAACAATGATTATACTACAAATCGGCGCGCATTACAAATTCCTTTTGCCCCGCGGCGGGGCTCACGGCCGGAACGACAGCCCGACCATCAGGTAGTGGCGGTGGCGGCGCGGCGTGAACTCGTACTCCGCGCAGTAGCCGTCCACGGTGCGGGCGACGGCGAGCTTGTGCAGGTAGCGGTAGCTGGCCGTGGTCCAGACCGGACCGAACAACGGGGCATCGAGGCTGACGCCGGCCGCCGCCACCGGGGCGTCGCTGGAGAACACCGCGCCGCTGGAGAACCTCGTCACGCCGAAGTACGGGGTCTGCGACTCGACCGTCTCCCACTCGAAGCCGGCCCCGGCCGAGAGGGCGACGTCGGTGAAGACCGCCCCGAACGAGCGGGACACGCCGGCCAGCAGCAGCACGCCCCGGCTGCGCAGGTACTGGGAGGCGGACACGTCCCGCAGCACGCTGCGGTCGAACGACCAGCCCGTGGCCAGGAACGGCGTCCAGCGGCCCAGCGCGGTCACGGCGCACTCGGCCTCGAGGCAGTAGCCACCGATGTTCTCGGAGACGATGGTCCCGATCATGGTCTGGCCGCCACCCGACAGGACCTGTTCCCCCGCGAAGCGGTCGCGGGTGATGCGGCTGCCGCCGCGGACGGTGAATTCCAGCGGGAACGCCCCGGCGGCCGCGCCGCCCAGGAACACGACGAGGGAGATCCGTAATGCCCGTCCCATGGTCATTCCTCCTCTGGGTCCGCTGTTGCGCGAGCGCCGTGGCCGGCGCCCGCGACCACCACGGTGAACTCGCCCTTGTGCTTGCCCCCGGCCACCGCCGCCGCGACCCGCGACAGGGTGCCGCGGTCGACCCGCTCATGCAGCTTGGTCAGGTCGTTGCAGACGCAGGCCGGGCGGTCGCCCAGCACTGCCATCGCGTCGGCCAGGAACTTGTCGATGCGGTAGACGCTCTCGTAATACACCAGCGTGTACGGGCAGTCCCGGTCCTGCTCGATGAATTTCCTGCGCGCCCCCGGCTTGTGGGGCGGGAATCCGCGGAACACGAAGCTGTGCACCGGCAGCCCGGAGAGCACCACCGCCATCGCGGCCGCGGAGGGGCCGGGGACCATGGTCAGCGGCAGCCGCTCGGCGATGGCCCGCCGCACCACGGTGTAGCCGGGGTCCGAGATGCCCGGCGTGCCCCCGTCGCTGATCACGGCAACGGACCGGCCCTCCCGCAGCAGGCCGACGATCCGCTCCCCGGCCGCGTCCTCGTTGTGCTCGTGGAACGAGACCAGCGGCTTCCTGATGCCGTAGTGGTTGAGCAGCACCAGCGACTGGCGCGTGTCCTCGCAGGCGATCAGGTCGACGGCCTTGAGCGTCTCCACCGCGCGGTAGGTGATGTCGCCCAGGTTGCCGATGGGCGTGGCGATCAGGTAGAGCATGGATGCGCTTTCAACACCGAGACACGACAACGCAAAGAAATACAGCTGGGCGGGTATGGCAAGGCGGCTTCGTGTCTTTGCGCCTTCGTGTGATATTCAGAGCCACTCAGTTCCTTTATACCATTTGGCCGTTTCTGCGATGCCGCGCGCCAGGTCGTACTCGCAGCGGAAGCCGAAATCGCGCCGCGCCGCCTCGGCCGAGACGGTCCAATAGGATTGCGACATCTCCTGCACCTTTTGGCGGGTAAAGGTGCTCGGTTTTTTCGCGACATACGCGCCGGCCTCGGCCAGGATCGCCGAAAAATGCGCCAGGAACAGGGGCAGGTGGACCCGCAGCGGCCGCCTGCCGAGCGCTCGCGCGATCAGGGCCGATATCTCCTGCCAGCTGTAGGCGCGGTCCTCGGCCAGGAAATAGGTCTTACCGGCGGCGTCCGGTGACTCGGCGGCCGCGATCATCCCTGCGACCAGGTCCTTGACATGGATCAAATGGGCGTAGCGCGTCCGGAAACCCGGCAGCAGCGCCACCCCGCGGTCGATCCATTGGAAGTACATGAAGACCTCGGTGTCGCGCGGGCCGTAGACCGAGGGCGGACGGATGACGGTCAGCGGCAATTTGCCCGAAAGTTCCCGCAGCTGCTGCTCGGCGGTCAGCTTGCTCTTGCCGTAATCCGATACCGGGCGGCACCGGTCGATCTCGCAGACCGGCCGGTCGAGGCATTCGGCCGGGCCGGCCGCGGCCTGGCTGGAGGCGAACAGGAAGCGTTTCAAGCCGGGCGCCGCCTCCAAGACAGCCCGGGCAACGTTCAGCGCCCCCTCGGTGTTGTGACGGTAGAACTCCCCCGGATCGCGGGCCTTGACCGCGCCGGCCAGGTGGTAGACATAGTCCGCGTCCCGGGAGGCGTCCTGCAGCGAGGCGACATCGTCCAGCGAGCCGTAGCGCAACTCCATTTCCGGGCCGCTCAGCCACCTCAGGTCGGACGTCCTGCGCACCAGGCAGCGGACGCGATGGCCGCGCCGCAGCAGGGCCTCGGCCAGGTGGCTGCCGATGAAACCGGTGGCGCCGGTGACCAGTGTCGTCGTGGGGGACATGCGTCAATAAGGGATTCGGCGCCGGATGGGTCAGCGCAGCGCGGTGTGGAACAGGTGCCTGAACCGGTAGAACACCCGCTGCAGCAGGCGCAGGTCCTCGGTGACGATCTCCGCCGTGCCCTGCATGCCCTGCTTGAACTCGATCCGTTTGCCGTACGAGGTGGTCAGTCCGGCCGGGAACGCGACTGCCACCAGGTAGCGGTCGTCCCGGGCCACGGCCGAGATGGCGGCCACGGTGCCGTTGACCATGCCGTATTCCATGAAGGGGTAGCTGTCGAACTTGATCCGCGCCGTCTGGCCCTGCCGCACCTTGCCGGAACTGGCTTGGGGCAGCAGGATCCGGCCGGTCAGCTCGGTGCTGTGCGGCACGACGGCCAGGACCTCGTCACCCGCCGCGACGCTCTGGTCGTCGCTCCAGTACTTGAAGAAGGACACCGTGCCCGCCACCGGCGACTTGATGATGTACTGGTCCTCCCACAGCGCCAGCTCGTTGAGGAACTCCAGGGCCGTCTGCTGGTAGTCCGCCAGCTTGATCCTGTTGCCGATGATCGCCGCCCGGGCCTGCTCCAGGGCGTATTTCTTCTGCAGCAGTGCGGCGCGGGACCTGGCCAGCTCGTCCTCGGAGATCAGGTGCTGCTGGAACAGCACCGTGTCGTCGCGGTATCTCTTCTCGGCCAGGGCCGCCTCCTCGGCCAGGATGGCGCGCTGGCGGGACAGTTTTCGATCGAGGTCCTTGTGGTGGACGATCTGGGTCACCGCGATCCTGATGCGGTCCGCCTGGTAGTTGGCCCGGTTGAGATACCGGCCCTTGGAATAGTTCTGGAGGAACCCGGTAAAGTCGACCGGCAGCTTGTCCCAGGCCGCGGCGCTGTCGTTGCCGCCGCCGTCAGCCCCGGCCGGCGCCGCGACGATGGTCCGGAACGCCTCCAGCTGCCGCTTGAACTGGAAGATGTCGACCAGGCTGTCGGGATTGGCGATGGCGGCCAGGTAGTCGCCCTCGGCCACGGCCTGGCCCTCCCGCACGAAGAACCGCAGGACGCCGGAGGACCTGGCCAGCACGCCGATCGGCGGCTGGGCGGTGGTGACGGTGACCCGGGCCGCGACCAGGTCCGGGTACTTGATCACCCAGGCGGCCGCCACCAGCATCGCCACCGTCAGGAAGATCACGGTGATGCCCCAGCGGATGATCCAGTGGGGGATGTGGCTGAGGATCTCCTGGACGGACTCGCTCCGCAGCTCGAATCTGGGGTCGGCCATCAGCTGCCCAGCTCCAGCTGGTTCTTGACCAGGCGGTAATAGGCGCCCCGCGCCGCGGCCAGCTCGGCGTGGGTGCCGCGCTCCAGGATCCGGCCCCGGTCCAGCACCACGATCTGGTCGGCCCGCTGCACCGTGGACAGCCGGTGGGCGATGATCACCACGGTCTTGCCCCGGAAGAACTCCTCCAAATTGCCCATGATGACGCTCTCATTGTCGGCGTCCAGGGCGCTGGTGGCCTCGTCGAAGAACAGGTAGTCGGGGTCCTTGTAGACCGCCCGGGCGATCAGCAGCCGCTGCTTCTGCCCCTGCGACAGGCCGTGGCCGTCCTGCCCGACCTTGGTGGTGTAGGTCAGCGGCAGGCCCTCGATGAACTCCTGGATGTTGGCCACCCGCACCGCGTGCAGCACCTTGGCGCGGTCGATCCGCTCGTCGCCCAGCGCGATGTTGCGGGCCACGGTGTCCGAGAACAGGAACCCGTCCTGCATCACCACGCCGCATTTCTGCCGCCACAGGCCGGCGTTGAAGTTGGCCAGGTTGACGTCGCCCAGCCGGATCTCGCCGGCGGTCGGCGGGTAGAACTTGAGCAGCAGCTTCAGCAGCGTGGTCTTGCCGCTGCCGCTGGGGCCGACGATGGCCGTCACCTTGCCCCGGGGGATCTCCAGGTCGAGGCCGGACAGCACCAGCTGGGACTGCGGCCCCTCGTACTGGAACCCCAGGCCCGTGATCCGCAGGCCGCGGTCGGCCGGGAAGATGGTGATGGTCTCCCGGGAGGCGTCCTCCTCCTCCGGCTGGCCGTGGACCTCGGCCAGCCGCTCCAGCGACAGCTTGGCGTCCTGGGCCGAGTGCAGCAGGCCGATCAGCTGGTCGAACGGGCTGTTCATCTGGCCGATGATGTACGACACCGCCAGCATCATGCCCAGGGTCATGTGGCCGCCGATCACCTCGCGGGCGGCCAGGAAGGTGATGATGATGTTCTTCAGCTCGTTGAAGAACAGCGACCCGGCCTGCTGGTACTGGTCGATGGTCAGGCCCCGCATGTTGATCTTGAACAGGCCGGCCTGGATGGTCTCCCATTCCCAGCGCTTCAGCTTCTCGCTGTTGTTGAGCTTGATCTCGGGCATGCCCTGGATCAGCTGGATCAGGTTGCTCTGGTTCTGCGACAGCTGGCGGAAGCGCTTGTAGTCGAGGTCGCGGCGGCGGCGCTGGAACACCAGGATCCAGGCCGCGGCCAGGGCGCTGCCGGCCAGGAAGATGGCGAAGATCTTCAGGCTGTAGAGGGCCAGCACCAGGCCCAGCACCGCCAGGTTGACCAGCGAGAACAGGACGTTGAGCGAGGTGGAGGTCAGGAACAGCTCGATCCGGCGGTGGTCGCCGATGCGCTGCAGGATGTCGCCGATGAACTTGGTGTCGAAGAACGCCAGCGGCATCTTCATCAGCTTGATCAGGAAGTCCGAGATGATCGAGATGTTGATGCGGGTGCCGAGGTGCAGCAGGATCCAGCCGCGGATCAGGTCCACGGTGGTGCGGGAGAGGAACAGCATCAGCTGGGCCAGCAGGATGGTGGAGACGAACCCCAGGTTCTGGGCGTTGATCCCGAAGTCCACCAGCGACTGGGTCAGGAACGGGAAGATCAGCTGGAACAGGCTGCCGATCAGCATCCCGATCAGCAGCTGGACCAGGTAGGTGCGGTAGGGGAAAAGGTAGGCGAACAGGAAGGAGAACCCAGCCCGGCCCTTGGGACTTTCGTCCGCCTGCTGGTAGAACGCCGGCGTGGTCTCCAGCAGCAGCAGGATGCCCTCGCCCTCGCCGGTGCCCAGCCATCCCTTGAGGAACTCCTGGCGGCTGTAGGTCAGCAGGCCGTGGGCGGGATCCGCCACCCAGACCTTGTTCTTGGTGATCCGGTAGACGACGACGAAGTGGTTCTGCATCCAGTGCGCGATGGCCGGCAGGGTGGCCTCGGTGCGCAGCTGGTCCCAGGTGGCCTTGACCCCGGTGGAGCGCATCCCGATCGATTCCGCCGCGTCGCTGACGCCCAGCAGGGACACGCCCTCGCGGGTGATGAACGACCGCGCCCGCAGGTATTCCAGCGAGTAGACCTTGCCGTAGTACTTGGCGATCATCCGCAGGCAGGACGGCCCGCAGTCCATGGCGTCGTGCTGGTGGTAGAACGGGAAGCGCAGGGGTCTCATCGCCGTTCGTGCCGGGGGAATGGTATGTTTTTTGCGTCGGTCATCATGAATATTCTATCAGAAAGATGCTTGTTTTACAACGGGAAAAAACCCGTCCGGGGAAAACGGTTGCGCGACGGCGATCCGAGAAAAGGCTTGACATTTCATGGTTTTATGATACATTTATCATTTGAGTCACGATGCAAGAGATAATCGGCCGCAGGGCCTTGATCCCGCGGCCGCCACGGGAACGTTTTCCATCCCGGCAACGAGGCGGATTCCCCGCGACTATCCGCTGGGGAACAGCATCGCCGGTTTCATCCGGGAGCATCGGCCATGGCTGAGCGGCGTCGCGATCCGAACACTGGTGCCGGCCGTCCTGCGGCTGGGGCGGGCGGCCATCCACACCGCTGTCTGCGAGCGGGCTTGGGCCCAGGCGGAGCTCGACCGCATCGCCGGGCTGGGGCCATTGCCGGCCGGTCTGGAGCTGGAGTACCTGCGGCAGGCCTGCGAGCTCCACAACCTGTTCAGCGATTCGGAGCGGATGAAGCCGCTGCTGGAGCGCTTGCTGGCACTGTCCCGCCAGACCGGGTTTCCGCAGGGGACCGCCTACGGCCTGTACTATACCGGGCTGGAGATCATCAACAACGGGAACTACCGCGAGGCGATCGCGACCTTCGCCAGCGCGCTCGACGTCGAGAAGGACCTGACGGACGCCTGGCTGCTGGGCGAGATCTACAACGACATCGGGTTCTGTTACCGGCGGATCGGCGACCCCGGGCGTGCGGAAGAGGGGTACCGGCGGTCGCTGGAGATCCGCGAACGTTCCGGCAACCTGCAGGGCCAGGCGGAGTCGCTCAGCAACCTGGGGTTCCTCAAGATCTACCAGGGTGACCTGGGCCAGGCGGAGACGCTGTTGACCCGCGCGCTCCAGCTGGAGCAGCGGATCGGCGACAGGATCAGCTCCGGGTACACGCTGGTCAACATGGGCTTCCTGGCGTACAAACGCGGCCAGTTCCAGCGGTCGCGGCAGTACCACCGGCGCGCGCTCGAGCTGCGGACCGCGCTGGACGACCACTTGGGCCAGGGTCACTGCTATCTTCAGCTGCGGGCGCTGGCCGACGTCGAAGACGACGGAGCCGAGGAACTGCGGCTGTATAACCTGGCCTACCACGCATTCATCCGGGCGGGCGATGCCACCGGCCAATTGGAAACCAAGCTTTCATTCGCTGAATACTGGCTGAACAACGATCGTCCCGCGACGTGCCAGCGGATCCTGAACCGGCAGTCCACGTATGTGGAGACCGCCGATAACGATGATGTGCGAAAACGACACAAGGGTCTGTCCATCATGGCCGCGATCGCGAGACGCGACGGCCAGGGGGTCCGGGACCAGTGGGGGCGATGCGAAACGAAGCGGCTCGGATCGGGGCAGACTCTTCCGGAACTGGATACCGCGGCGTCGGTCGAGGCCTTCCTAGGGAACACGCAACACGCGATCGAATTGCGGGAACGGATGCTGGCTATTGCCGAGCGCCAAGGTGACCACTTTTCGATGTGGCGCTATCGCTTCTACCTCGGTCGTCTCCGGGGGCCGGAGGGGCGCTCATTAGTGGAAGCGGCAGCAAGGGAATTCAAGGCCATGGGCGCCGCGCGGCTGGCACGGCGCGCCGAAGGGTATCTGCGTGAACAGACGGGATAATCACATGATCGAATCCATCGGCGTCGACATCGCCGACGTGGGGCGGATGGAGCAGGCCATCGCGCGCTGGGGCGAGCGCTTCCTGCGCAAGGTGTTCACCGACGCCGAGGTCGCCTTCTGCGAGGGACGGCACCACAAGGCCCCCAGCTACGCGGCGCGGTTCGCCGGCAAGGAGGCGGTGGCCAAGTGCCTGGGAACGGGGTTCCGGCGAGGCGTCACGCCCGCGACGATCGAGATCGTCGACAACGAGCGCAGCCGGCCGACGGTCCGGCTCCACGGGGCGGCGGCGGCGTACGGCGCCGGCCGGACCATCCACCTGTCGCTGTCGCACGAGCGGCGGGTGGTGGTGGCGGTGGCGGTGATGGAGCGGCAGGAGGCCCGATAGGATGAAGATCGTCACACCGGCCGAGATGCGAGGGATCGATGCCATGGCGACCCGGCGCTACCGGGTCCCGGCGCTGGCGCTGATGGAGAACGCCGGCCGCGCGGTGGCCGAGCAGGCCCTGGCGATGCTGGGCGGCCGGGCCCTGGGGGAGGCCCACCGGATCTGCGTGGTCTGCGGCCCCGGGAACAACGGCGGGGACGGGCTGGTGGCCGCGCGGCTGCTGCGGGGGCAGGGGGCGGCCGTTTCGGTGTTCCTGCTGGGGCGAGCGGCGGCGCTGCGGGCCGAGGCGAGGGACAATTGCCGGCGGCTGAAGGCCGGCGGCCTGACGGTCACCGAGGTCGCCGGGGAGAAGGGGCTGGCGGCGCTGCGGCGGGCGCTGGCGGGATCGGGACTGGCGATCGACGCGGTCTACGGCACCGGGTTCCACGGCGCGCCGGACCGACTGGCGGCCGCGGCGATCGCCGCGCTCAACGGCCAGGAGTCGCCGGTGCTGGCGGTGGACATCCCGTCGGGGATCGACGGCGCGACCGGTGCGGCGGCGGGCGAGGCCGTCCGGGCCGTCCGCACCGTGACCCTGGGGTTGGCCAAGACCGGGCTGTTCTTCCACCCCGGCGCGGCCTGCGCCGGCGAGGTGGTGGTCGCCGACATCGGGTTCCCGCCGCGGCTGCTGGACAGCGCCACGGAGACCATAGAGCCGCGGGACGCCGCCGCCCTGCTGCCGCGCCGGGCGCCGGACGCCCACAAGGGCAGCTGCGGCGCCGTGTTCGTGCTGGCCGGATCCGCTGGTTTTACCGGCGCGGCCGCACTGGCGGCCACCGCGGCGCTGCGGTCCGGCGCCGGACTGGTGCAGCTGGGTATCCCCGAAAGCCTGCATGACGTGATGGCCGCCAAGCTGACCGAGGTGATGGTTCGCCCGCTGCCCGAGACCCGGACCCGGACCGTGTCGGCCCAGGCGCTGGACCGCGTCCGGACGCTGGCCGGCCGGGCCGACGCCCTGGCGATCGGGCCTGGTCTGTCCACCCACGCCGAGACCGTCGACCTGGTGCAGCGGCTGCTGCCGCTGCTGCCGGCCCCGTCGGTGATCGATGCCGACGGCCTCAACGCGCTGGCCCTGCGGCCGGAACTGCTGCCGGCCGCGAAGGTCCCGCTGGTCCTGACCCCCCACTGCGGCGAGCTGTCGCGACTGATGGGATCGGACGTCGCCGCGATTCGGGCCGATCCCCTGGCGGCGGCGCGCGGCGCCGCCAGGCGCTTCCGGCAGGTGGTGGTGCTCAAGGGCGGGCCGACCGTCGTTGCCGAACCCGCCGGACATGCCTGGCTGGATCAACACCACGGGGAACCCCGGCATGGCGACGGCCGGCGCGGGCGACGTGCTGACCGGCCTGGTCGCGGGACTGCTGGCCCAGGGGGTGCCCGCGGCGCAGGCGGCGGTGCTGGGCGTCCATCTCCACGGCCTGGCCGGCGACCTGGCCGCGGAGCAACGGACCGAGTACTGCCTGCTGGCCGGCGACATCACCGGCCACCTGCCGGGGGCGTTCAAACGATTGATGGAGGTGCGCTGATGGTATGGCTCGGGTACGCGCTGCTGGGCGCCCTGGCCGGGGTGGTCAGCGGCATGTTCGGGATCGGCGGCGCCGTCGTCATCGTCCCGGCGCTGGTGCTGTTGTTCAAATTCTCGCAGCACCAGGCCCAGGGGACATCACTAGCCACCTTGCTGCTGCCCATAGGTCTATTAGCGGCCTGGAAGTACTATGCCGCGGGGCACGTCAACGTCAAGGCGGCGGCCATCATGGCGGGATGCTTTTTCATCGGGGGGCTGCTGGGGGCGGTGCTGGCCGAGCGTATCTCCGGGGTGTGGCTGCAGCGGTCGTTCGGCGTGTTCCTGCTGGCCATCGCCGTCAGGATGATCCTGTCCCGGTGATTACCGGGACCGCGGGGAAGTACGATCATGCCGATCTACGAATACGAATGCCGCGGCTGCGGCAAGCGGTTCAGCGTGCTGGTCCTGAAGTCCGGGTCCGCCGTGGAGACCCGGTGCCCGACCTGCGGGGGCGCGGACCTGGAGCGGCTGATGTCGCGCTTCGCCATGGCGCAGTCCGAGGAGCGGCGTATGGAGAAGCTGGCCGACCCCTCGTCGTTCTCCGGCCTGGACGAGAACGATCCGGCGTCGGTGGCCCGCTGGGCCAAGAAGATGGGGCGGGAAATGGGGGACGGGGCCGGCCAGGGCTTCGACGAGATGGTCGACCAGGCGGTCGGCGGGGAAACGAGCAGGGAGGACGGGAGTGCCGGCGATGAGGACCTGTGACCGGCGGGGGCCGCGCCATGGCTAAGCCCCGCATCGGCATCACCATCGGCGACGTCGCCGGGATCGGCCCGGAGGTGGCCGTCAAGGCGGCGCTGGACCGCCGCGTGGCCGCCGCCTGCCAGCCGGTGCTGATCGGGCCGAAGGAGTTCTGGGACATGGCGGCCGGGCAGTGCCGGCGCAGCGTGGCGAAGCTTCCGATGCACGACGTCTACTGCGACGGGTTCGACGTCAGCCCGGGGACCGTCTCGGCCCAGACCGGGCGGATCGCCGCGCAGTCGGTGGCGGCCGGCGCGGTGATGGCCCTGGACGGCCAGGTCGCCGCCCTGGCCACCGCGCCGATCTCCAAATGGGCGCTGCGGTCGGCCGGCTACAAGCAGTGCGGCCACACCGAGCTGCTGGCCGAACTGTGCCGGGTGGAACAGGTCGCCATGATGTTCGTGTCGGACAGCATCCGGACGACGCTGGCCACCATCCACGTGGACCTGGCCCGGGTGCCGAGGCTGATCACCCGGGAGCTGCTGCTGGACAAGCTGCGGCTGACCGAGCGGGCGCTGCGGTCCTTCTGGGGGGTGCGCCGGCCGCGGATCGCGGTGCTGGGGCTCAACCCCCACGCCGGGGAGGACGGCATGTTCGGGCGGGAGGAGGCCGAGACCATCGCCCCGGCCGTGGCCGAGGCCATCGACCAGGGCATCGCGGTGGTCGGGCCGGTCTCGGCCGAGGCCGGGCTGACCCTGGCGCGGCGGGGGGAGGTCCACGCCCTGCTGGCCATGTACCACGACCAGGGGCTGCTGCCGCTCAAGATGCTGGGCGGGTCGGTCAACCTGACGCTGGGGCTGCCGTTCGTCCGCACCTCGCCGGACCACGGCACCGCGCTGGACATCGCCTGGCGCAACGCGGCCGATCCCGGGCCGATGGTGCGGGCGGTGCTGCTGGCGGCCCGGCTGGGACCGCGAACGCAACGGCAGGCACGAGGCCAATGATCGAGTTCAGCAACGTCTCCAAGACCTTCCAGAACAGCTGGACGGCGCTGCGCGAGGTCAGCTTCGCCGTCGGCCGGGGCGAGTTCGCCTTCATCATCGGCCCCTCGGGCTGCGGCAAGAGCACCATCCTGCGGATGATCA
>JALOPJ010000120.1 GCA_025453955.1 Candidatus Edwardsiibacteriota bacterium | reverse complement strand
TCCCTCAAGCTGGTGGGCACGTCGTTCTACGCCAAGAGCGACGCGGCCGGCGCCTTCACGTTCAGCGGGGTCCCGGCCGGGAGCTACGCGGTGATGGCCACCCACCCCGGCCACGAGACGGCGCTGGTCAAGGACGTCACGGTGGAACCGGGCAAGGCCGCCACGGTCGCGATCGCCATGAAGCCCGCGACCCTGGACCTCAAGGTCAAGGACGAACGGCGCGTCGCGGCCTGCAAGCTGGCGGCGCCGGCCTGCGGGTCGGTGGCCTCCGAGTGCTACGACCGGTCGTACGGCGGCGTGTACCGCGGCGTCCCGGCGGACTTCAACACCGAGGAGTACGCCGCGATCAGCGAGAACACCTTCAAGGACGTGCTGCAGGACCCGCTGTCCACCTTCTCGATCGACGTCGACCCGGCCAGCTACGCCAACGTGCGTCGCTTCCTGTCGGGCGGCGCGCTTCCCTACAAGGACGCGGTGCGGATCGAGGAGCTGGTCAACTACTTCCCCTACCAGTACGAGCAGCCCGGCGACGGCCGGCCGTTCGCGGTCCACGCCGAGGCGGCCTCCTGCCCGTGGAACCCCGGCCACCGGCTGGTGCGGATCGGGCTGAAGGGCCGCGAGGTCCCGGTCGACAAGCTGCCGCCGGCCAACCTGGTGTTCCTGATCGACGTCTCCGGGTCGATGCAGAGCGCGGACAAGCTGCCGCTGCTGAAGTCCGCCTTCAAGCTGCTGGCCCAGCAGCTGCGGCCCCAGGACCGGGTGGCGATCGCGGTGTACGCCAGCTCGGAGGGCCTGGTGCTGCCGTCCACGTCCGGGAAGGACAAGCAGGCGATCCTGGCGGCGCTGGACAAGCTGGAGGCCGGCGGCTGCACGGCCGGCGCGGCGGGCATCCGGCTGGCCTACCGGACGGCCCTCGACAACTACATCAAGGGCGGCAACAACCGGGTGATCCTGGCCACCGACGGCGACTTCAACGTCGGGGTCTCGTCGACCTCGGAGCTGATCGCCATGATCGAGCAGCAGCGCGAGCACGGGGTGTTCCTGTCGGTGCTGGGCTTCGGCACGGGCAACCTCAAGGACTCGCGGATGGAGCAGCTGGCCGACAAGGGCAACGGCAACTACGCCTACATCGACAACCTCTCCGAGGCCCGCAAGGTGCTGGTCTCGCAGATGGGCGGCACGCTGTTCACCATCGCCAAGGACGTCAAGATCCAGGTGGAGTTCAATCCGGCGCGGGTGAAGGGCTACAAGCTGATCGGCTACGAGAACCGGCTGCTGGCCAAGGAGGACTTCAACGACGACAAGAAGGACGCCGGCGAACTGGGGTCGGGCCACACCGTCACGGCGCTCTACGAGGTGGTCCCGGCCGGGTCCGGGGAGCAGCTGCCGGGGATCGACGAGCTCAAGTACCAGACCACCGCGGTCCGGCCCGACGCCGCCAAGAGCCCGGAGCTGATGACGGTCAAGCTGCGCTACAAGGACCCTGACGGGACCCAGAGCAGGCTGATCGTCCGGCCGGTGGTCGACGGCGGGGCGGCCTTCGCCAAGGCCTCGGAGGACTTCCGCTTCGCGGCGGCCGTGGCCGAGTTCGGACTGCTGCTGCGCAACTCCCCGTTCAAGGGCTCGGCCAGCTGGGGCCAGGTGATCGAGCTGGCGCGGACGGCCTGCGGCGCCGACCCGGAGGGGTACCGGGCGGAGTTCGTCAAGCTGGCCGGGACGGCCCGGGACCTGGCGGGGATGGCCAAGGCGGACTGAGGGCGGGCTGGGAATGGCCGGCGCGGCCGCGCATGACGCGCGGCCGCGCCATTTCCCGGGCTTGACTTCGCGGCGGTTTTCTGGTACTGTTAGCGCTGATACCCGACAGAGAGGAATGCGATGTCCGAATCGATCCAGGAGGTGGTGCAGGTGTTCTGCCCGATCTGCGCCCGCGGCGTGATCGTCCGCAACGAGTCGATGTACAAGTGCCCGGCCTGCGGCCGCCAGGTTTGCCGGCCCTGCTTCGACAAGGAACACCGGCTGTGCATCGAGTGCTGCGGCCCGATGAAGGGCACGCCCAATCCCCGGCCGACGGCCGGTCGGGAAGAGCGTTGGACGGCCAGGGAGGCGCCCGGCCGGTCCCGGCCCGTCGGCCGCGACCGCACCCGGCAGGGGATCTGGTTCTTCGGGGCCGGCATCGCCGCCTTCGCGGCGGTGATGGTCACCAGCCTGTTCGTGTCCGTCCCGCCGTGGCTGACGACCGCGGCGGCCGGCGCCGGGGTGCTGTCGTTCGTCGGCGGGATCGTCATCATCCTGCGGGACTGAACCGCCGCGGCGCGGGGCTTTTTCCTGTTGCTTTTCGGGCCCCGTTCTGCTATAATATCTCCACCGAAAGCAGAAGCCATCCGCTGAACCGAGCTTCTCACCCGGCGGCGTCCGTCGCGCGACGACGCACTGCCAGCCGCGGTCACAACGCCCACCCGGGGGCGCTCCAGCGACGGACGATCCCATGGCCGACCGGCCGTGGCGATCGCTGGCGTCGAACGGCGGATGGCGCGAACGCACCATCCGCCTATTCTTTTCTTCAATTCATCAGGAGGCACGGCCATTATCAGAGAACACCGCATCAACGCCGACATCAGAGTGCCCGAGGTCCGGGTGCTCGGACACGATGGGCACCAGTACGGCGTGATCGGCATCCGCGAGGCCCTGGCGCTGGCCGAGGAACAGAGCGTGGACCTGGTGGAGATCGTCCCCGACGCCAAGCCGCCGGTCTGCAAGCTGATCAACTACGGCAAGTTCCTCTACGCCGAGGAAAAGCGGCTGAAGGACGCCCGCAAGAAGCAGCACGAGGTCAAGGTCAAGGAGGTGCGGCTGGGCCCCAAGATGGGCGAGCACGACTTCATGGTGATGCTCAACCGGGCGAAGGAGTTCCTGTCGAAGCGGGACAAGGTCAAGCTTTCGATGCGGTTCCGGGGCCGCGAGATGGCCCACATGGACATCGGCCGCAAGGTGTTCGACCGGTTCCTGACGGAGATCGCGGCCAGCGCCAACCTGGACAACCGGCCGCGGCTGGAGGGCAACACCATCTCGGCGATGCTCTCGCCGAAGTGACGCCGGCGGGGATCCGCCGCTGCCGCGTGCGCACCCGCCGGGAACGACCGCGGCGGTGATTCCCCATCCATCGGACAGACACACTACACAATAGAGGGAACCGACATGCCGAAGATCAAGACGCACCGGGCCGCGGCCAAGCGGCTGAAGGTGACGGGGTCGGGCAAGATCGTCCGGACCCACGCCTTCAAGCGCCACCAGATGACCTGCAAGGCGCGCAAGGCGAAACGCCAGCTCAAGCCGGCGGGCCTGGTGGACAGCGCCAACCAGGTCCGGGCGCGCCGGATGCTGCCCAACTCGCTGTAACCGGACCCCCGACACCGATTCCACAGAAAGGCAGGACAGATACATGTCACGAGTGACCACCGCGGTGCCCACCCGGCACCGCAAGAACAAGATGTTCCGCAAGGCCAAGGGGTTCTGGGGCAAGCGCAAGAACAACTACCGCGTGGCCAAGGAGGCCGTGATGCGGGCCGGGCAGTTCGCCTGGCGCGACCGCCGGGCCCGGAAGCGCGACTTCCGCTCCCTGTGGATCACCCGCATCAACGCGGCCTGTCGCCTCAACGGCGTCTCCTACAGCACCTTCATCGACGGCCTGAAGAAGAAGTCGATCCTGATCGACCGCAAGATACTGGCCGATCTGGCGGTGCACGACGCGGTGGCCTTCACCAAGCTGGTCGAGGCCGCGAAGAAATAGCTCCGGCGACATCCGGGCCATGAGCGAGCAACTCACCGTACTGGAGACGGCGGCGGCCGCGCGGATCGCCGCCTGCGCGCAGGCGGCGGACGTCGAGCAGCTGCGGATCGAGTACCTGGGACGCAAGGGCGCCCTGACCGAGCTGCTGAAGTCGGTGTCGTCGCTGCCGGCCGCCCAGCGGCCGGCCTTCGGCGCGGCGGTCAACGCCCTCAAGGGCCGGCTGACGGCGCTGCTGGACCAGCGCCGGGCAGCGCTGTCCGGCGCCGAGTCGGCGCGCGCCCTCGAGGCGGAGCGGCTCGACGTCTCGCTGCCGGGCCGGGCGCCGTTCGCCGGGCACCGCCATCCGCTGTCGCAGGTCTTCGCGGAGATCACCGACATCTTCCACGGGCTGGGCTACACCGTGGCCGGGGGGCCGGACGTCGACGACGAGTGGCACAACTTCGACGCGCTCAACACGCCGGCCGACCACCCCGCCCGCAACGTCCAGGACACCTTCTACATCAAGGACCGGCCGGGACAGCTGCTGCGCACCCACACCTCCACGGTGCAGATCAGGACCATGATGGCGCAGCGGCCGCCGCTGCGGATCATCGCGCCGGGGCGCTGCTACCGCCGCGACGCCATCGACGCCTCGCACCTGCCGGTGTTCCACCAGTGCGAGGGGCTGTACGTCGACCGCGGCGTGACGCTGGCCGACCTCAAGGCCACGCTCACCTACTTCGCGCACCAGCTGCTGGGCCCCAAGGTCAGGATCCGCTTCCGGCCGCACTTCTTCCCCTTCACCGAGCCCAGCGTGGAGTACGACTTCTCCTGCATCTTCTGCGGCGGCGCGGGCTGCCGGGTGTGCAAGCAGTCGGGCTGGCTGGAGATCTCCGGCGCGGGCATGGTCGATCCCAACGTCTTCCGCAACGTCGGCTACGACCCCGAGGCCTACTCCGGCTTCGCCTGGGGCATGGGCGTGGAGCGGGTGGCGATGCTGAAGTACGGGATCAACGACATCCGGCTGCTGTACCAGGGCGACGTCAGGTTCTTGGAACAGTTCTGATCTACCCACAGAGCCCGCAGAGAAAGATCTCTGTGCCTCTGTGCCTCCGTGGCAAAAGATGAACATCACCTACAACTGGCTCAAAGAGTTCGTACCGTTCACCTGGACGGTCAAGGAACTGGCCGACAAGCTGACCTTCTCCGGCGTGGAGGTCGAGGCCGTCGAGGACATCGGCGGCGGCGACTTCCGGCTGGAGCTGGAGGTCACGCCCAACCGGCCGGACTGCCTGTCGCTGCTGGGACTGGCCCGCGAGATCTCGGCGCTGTCCGGATTGAGGATCAACAAGCCGGACTGCGCGGTCACGGAGACCGGGGCCGATGTCGCCACGCTGGCGAATGTGCGGGTCGATGATACCGCGGGCTGCCCGCGTTACGTGGCCCGGGTGATCACCGGCGTCACGGTCGGGGAATCGCCGGACTGGCTCAAGGCCAAGCTGGCCGGCATCGGCCTGCGGCCGGTCAACAACGTGGCCGACATCACCAACCTGGTGCTCTACGAGCTGGGCCACCCGCTGCACGCCTTCGACCTCGACAAGGTGGCCGGGCACACAATCGTCGTCCGCCGGGCGAAACCGGGCGAATCCCTGACCACGCTCGACGGCGTGGAACGCACGTTGAATGCGGACCATCTGGTGATCGCCGACGCGAAAAGACCGGTGGGCCTGGCCGGCATCATGGGCGGGCTGGCCAGCGAGATCTCGTCCGCGACGAGGAACGTCCTGCTGGAGAGCGCGTATTTCGACCCGTCGCTGATCCGGCGCGAGAGCCACAAGCTGGGCCTGAAGACCGACGCCTCGTACCGCTTCGAGCGCGGCGCCGACCCCAACGGGCTGGAGCGCGCCGCGAACCGCTGCGCCAGGCTGATCGCCGAGCACTGCGGCGGCGCCGTGGCCCGTGGCCGCATCGACGTCTCGGCCAAGGAGTATCAGGAGATCACGCTGACCCTGCGGCCGGAAAAGGCGAATAAGCTGCTGGGGATCGAGATCCCCACGGCC
>JALOPJ010000119.1 GCA_025453955.1 Candidatus Edwardsiibacteriota bacterium | reverse complement strand
GTGGCCGCTGCGCGATTCGCTGGGGCAGCCTATCGTCGTCTCGGTCCAGGACGGCTACGCTGCGTACAGCGACGTCAATCCCGCCTTCACCTTCACGGGTGAGACGCCGGTGGGCGTGCGGATCGACCAGGTGAGCTACGCCTGGAATGTCGCCCAGCTGAACGACCTGGTGTTCTTCCGTACCACGGTCAAGAACGTAACGGCCGACACGCTGCGCAACGTCTACATCGGGCCACCGATCCCGAGCCGGGCTGGCCCACGGTCGGCGTCTTCGGCTGCCGATATTTCGAGAGTCCCCGCAACAATACGGGGGACACGGTCCATGTGGTCGATGACCAGTACCCGCGCAGCATTCCGCCGGACTCGCAACTGGGCATGACCTCGTTCCGGATCTTCACCATCGACATCGACCCGGCCACCGATAGCGCACGCTACGTAACGATGCAGGGGTACGACTATACCACTGGCATCATGGACGCCTTCGACCAGACCGGGGTGAACATGCCGGGCGACAAACGCTTCTTGATGGCTTCGGGCCCGTTCCACCTGGCCCCGGGCGATTCGGCGGCAACCTGCGTTGCCGTGATGGCGGCGCACGATACGCTGACCATCAGATCCCTCTCCGACGACGCCCAGATCATATACGACAACGGCTTCGCCACGCTGCCCATCACGGTCACCAGCCCCAACGGCGGCGAAGTGGTGTCCGGCGACGTCGCCATCAACTGGACCGCGGACGCGCCGGCCTGCTCGCTGAATCTGTACTACTCGGCGGACGAGGGGATGAACTGGACGCTGATCGCGGACAGCCTCCCCAACACCGGCAGCTATTCCTGGAACACTCTGCCGCTGCCCGACGGCGTGCGCTACATGGTCAGCGCGTTCATTTACGGCAATACCATTTTCGGCGGCGACTGTTCGGACGGCTGCTTCACGGTGAACAACGCGGCGTTTAACGCTGCGCCGGAGATCAAACTGGTCTACCCCGCCCGCGGCTCGTACGCGACCGGGGACCAGCACATCAAGTACTTTTTCGGCCAGGCCGACGGCGGCGTCTGCCGGATCGACTTCCAGCTGCGGGGTACGGCCGGGACCTGGGACTCGCTAATCACCGTCAACCGCGCCGCCCAGCTGTGGACGCGCGACTCACTGCCGTGGAACACGGCCACGGTGCCGAACTACCCGTACTACACGATGCGGGCGAGAGTTAACGACTATCTCGACACGGTCTCCGTCGTGTCCGACACCTTCGTCGTCTACAACTATTTCCCTCATGCCGATTCGATCGAGCATGCGTCCGGCAGCAGCGACGCGGTGATCGTCAACCCCTACGTCTGGGACCAGGGACAGCTCACCGGGCACCGCTACGAGTTCCGGTTCCGCAACATCGGCCGCGGCGACCTGGTGGGAGGCGTATACCAGCCGCGCTACAAATACGACCTGTGGGACACGGACCTCAACACTGCCCTGCTGACCGACCGGGGTTTATCGGTCACGATGAACAACGCGTGGTGGTGGGACGTCCCGCCCGTGATCGACGGATTCATTCCCGAGGTGCGCTATCGGCAGAATGTGTCGACCATCGCGGTTGATTCGGGGAGGGTCACGACTGAGGCCGGCACAATCTCCGCGGACACGTTGTATGTCACCAATGCCAACACGTCGAGCGCATGGTGGATGTCCCGCGGCGCTGACTTCGAGATCCGCTGGAAAGACACCCTGGTGACGGTCGGCGGCATCGACCGCCTGGCGCTGACCGCAGTCGTATGGGACATGGACAACAACGTTCCGGTGCCGCTGGACACGGTGTCGTGGAACAACCAGACACGCAGTTCCTGGGCGTTCGGCAGCCTGTCGGGTTCCCCGGGGCGATCGTTCATCGACAGCACGACGATCGCGTCGCGCTCTTTCTTGTTCATCTGCGGGGCCCAGCTGTACTACAACCGTGGTGGATCAGTCGCCCGCAAGATGACCTGGAGCACCCGCCCCACGACCGGGGAGGTCTGGACCCTGTACACCTCGGGCTCCAAGCCGCCGCGTGAGGGTGATGTTTACAGCTTCGTTGGCGCAGCGGGCGTGGACGGGTTGCCGGGCGCGCCCTGCGGTTCGTTCGGTCTCTCGCAGAACGCACCCAACCCGTTCTCCGGCGCGACCGAGTTCGGCTACCAGATCTCTCGGCCCGGCCGGGTGCGGCTGCGGGTGTACAACATCGCCGGCCAGCTGGTGAAGACCCTGCGGGACGAGCAGCAGGGGGCGGGTTTCCACGGCGTACGCTGGGACGGCCGCAACGACGCCGGCCAGAGGCTCTCCGCCGGCGTGTACCTCTACCGGCTGCAGGCCGGCGACCGGACGATGACCAGGAAACTGGTGCTGGTCAAATGAGTGATCTTCAAAGGGGATTGCCGACATGAAACGCATTATAATAATCACAGCTATCGCCTTGCTGGTGACGCCGCTGGCGGGCGCCGCGACCCGGCCCGGTGCACACCTGCAGTCCAGGCAAAAAGGCAAACAAATCAGGCACCTCAATGCCAACGCCTGGCTGATCAAGACCTGCAATGACGGCGAGATCGTGTACCCCGAGGGATCCAGCTCCGGTGGTTTCTGGGGCGGACCCGGCTACAACTACATCTACGGCGGCGGCGTGTGGTACGGTGCGATAGACACCCTGGGTGAGGCCCACGTTTCCGTCAGTTACTATCCCGCCAATGGTGGCAGCGAGTTCGGCCCGGTAAACCCGTTCACCTTCGATTGGGTGAACCAGGCGACCGATCCCCAGGCCCGGATGTACATCTCGACCGATCCGACCGACCTGGCCGAGTGGCCCCTGCGTGACGCCCAGCACCGGCCCATCGTCAGGTCGGTCCAGGACGGCTACGCGGTGTACAGCGACGAGAACCCGGCCTTCACCTTCACCGGCGAGACGAACATCGGCGTCCGGGTCAAGCAATGGAGCTATGCCTGGAACTACGCCGACAACAACGACATCGTGTTCTTCTACTTCCGGATGTTCAACGTCTCGGGCGACTCGCTGCGTCACGTGTACCTGGGTCCCTGCTTCGACGCCGACATCGGCGACGAGAGCGGCACCGGCGCCAACGACCGCACCGACTTCGACTACACCCGCAGCCTGGCCATCCAGTACCAGACCGACCCCGAGCCCGGCTGGCCCAAGGTGGGTCAATTCGGCTGCCGCTACTTCGAGAGCCCCAAGAACAACACCGGCGACACGGTGCACGTGGTGGACCTGGGCGCGCCCAACTACTCGCACACCGTGCTGCCGGACTCGGCGCTGGGGATGACGGCGTTCCGGATCTTCACCATCGACATCGACCCGGCCACCGACGCGGACCGCTACCTGGTGATGCGGGGGTACAACTACAAGACGATGGTGATGGACGCCTACGACGAGACCGGCACGGCCACGCCGGGCGACAAGCGGTTCGTGATGGCCTCGGGCCCGTTCCACATGGCGGCCGGCGACTCGGCGGCCACCTGCGTCGGGCTGATCTGCGCCCTGGACCGCGCCGCGCTGCTGCAGGTCTCGGACGTCGCCCAGCAGATCTACGACAACGGCTTCCAGCTGGCGATGCCGCCCCGGCCGGCGCTGCTGACCGCCGTGGCCGGGGACCGCTGCGCCTACCTCAGCTGGACCAGGGCCGCGGAGACCGCGCCCGATCCCTGCTTCGCGGCGATCGATCCCGCGCGCCGCTGGTATACGTACTTCCCGGGAACGTGGTACGCATTCGGACAGGCGCGCACCGATACCGTGCTGATCGACAGCCTCGGCCTGTACCACGCCTACGATTCCTTGATGGTGAAGATCGCACGGGGCCAGCCCAGCCCGGCCGGCTGCACCGACACCCTGATGTGCCGCTACAGCCAGCGCGCGTTGTACAGTGAATACGACTTCCAGGGATACCTGCTGTACCGCGCCGCCACGCAGGAGGCGTTGTCCGATCCGGCGGTCCGCACGCCGGTGGGCACGCTCAACACCGGGTCCAGCGGCAGCCGGGGATACTTCTATGACCGCAACGACGGCCGGCAGATCGTGCTGGACCTGCAGTGGAACACCTACCAGACGCCGGACACCACCTACTATCTGCCGAAGTACGATACCATCGGTACCGACCGCGGCCTGGTCTGCGCGCTGGTGGACACCGGGCTGGCCAACGGCCAGGCCTATTTCTACGGGCTGTCGGCCTACGACTACCAGCCCAACGTCTATTTCACGCGTAAGAGCCCGACCACGCTGGCCAGCGATCCGGCGTCATGCGCGGCCATGGTCATCCCTGCGGCCGATCCGCCGGGCTACGTCCCTCCGAACATCGTGATCCGGGTGGACGGCGGCTGCGACGCGCGCTTCGGCGGCAGCCTGGACCACTTCCTTAACCTGGCGGTGGCCAACCCGCCGGCGGTGCCGGCGGACAGTTTCCGGATCGTCTGGCAGGAGCCCGCCAGGGTCATTTCCGGGGTCAACCGGCTGCCGTTCTACCGGGGCAAACTGTACAGCTCGGGCGGCGCCTACCTTGACAGCATCGGCCTGCTGCCGAGCTACGCCCTGCTGAGCGGAACGGACCCTGCTAACTCCTTCTACGGGACGCCGTACGACCAACTGGCGTTCGGGGGCGTGGTGTTCCAACCCTACCACCTGTTCCAGCCCTGGCTGGCGGCGGTCGACAGCCTCCCGGTGATCGCCGAGGTCGGCGGCGGCTCGCGCACCTACCCGGTGGACAGCGTCCGGGTGAAGTTCGACCCCAACACCTGGCGCGCCGACGTCGGCTACTGGATGTGGCGCGGCTCGGACTACGAGGTCCGCTGGAGGGACACGCTGGTGAATGTCGGCGGCGCCGACACCATGGCGCTGACCTGCACGGTGTGGGACGTCACCAACAACGCGGAGGTGCCGTTCGAGGGCGGGCTGGCCAAGAACGCCATGAGTGGGCATGTACATCGCCGGCCTGACCGTGTTCTTCCGGCGGGCCACCCCCAACCGGATGGTGTGGTCGATGCGGCCCGAGACCGGCGACGTCTGGACCGTCAACTGCTCCGGGTGCGGTACGCCGGTCGCGGGCAACGTCACGACGTTCATCATGACCCCGGCGGTCACCGGCGTGGCGGGCGGGCCGCAGGGGAATCCGTTCACGGCATTGCTGTCGCAGAACGCACCCAACCCGTTCTCGGGCGCGACCGAGTTCGGTTACCAGATCACGCAGCCCTGCCGGGTGCAGCTGCGGGTGTACAACATCGCCGGCCAGCTGGTGAAGACCCTGCGGGACGAGCAGCAGGGGGCGGGTTTCCACGGCGTGCGCTGGGACGGCCGCAACGACGCCGGCCAGAGGCTCTCCGCCGGCGTGTACCTCTACCGGCTGCAGGCCGGGGACCGGACGATGACCAGGAAACTGGTGCTGGTGCGGTAGCCGAGATCGCGCGGGCCCCGGCCGGTCGCGACGGCCGGGGCCTCTTCGTCGCCGACCCAACATTGTTGTTGCGTTCGGCCGACCGGTTGATGTAATATTAGCGAAGGCGCCCGCCGACCAGTTCGCGGCGCGGCGACCGTCAACGGCGAAAGGACGTCCTTCCATGGACCGTTTCCCCTCACTGGGCTGGCGGTACGAGATCACGCAGGCGATCGGCTCCGGCGGCATGGCCTCGGTGTTCCTGGCGCACGACCGGCTGCAGGACCGCGAGGTGGCGGTGAAGTACGCCCGGCGCGACCCGCAGAGCCGCATCAAGCAGGAGTTCATCCGCCTGTTCCGGCTGCGCCACGGCTCGCTGGTGACGGCCTACGAGTACCACCGGGCCGGCGACGGCGAGTTCTTCACCATGGAGCACTGCCGGGGGGTGCCGGTCAACCGGGCCTACGCGGAGGTGCCGGCGCCCGACAAACGGCGCCGCCTGCTGGAGATCTGGGCAACGCTGGCCGAGGCACTGGCATACCTCCACGGCCGCGGCATCGTCCACGGCGACCTCAAGCCCGAGCACATCCTGTGGGGCGACGAGGGTATCAAGATCGTCGACCTGGGACTGGCGATGCACCGGCAGCGGGACGGCGAGGTGTTCCGCGGCACGGCCGCCTACGGCGCGCCCGAGGTGATCTCGGGCGAGGACGACCGCTCTCCCGCGTCCGACATCTACAGCCTGGGTCTGATGCTGTTCGAGCTGGTCACCGGCCGGCTGCCGGGCTACGACGTCCGCGTGTCGCCGCAGGGCAACTGGAACACGGCGGTGCGGGAGCACCTGCCGGCGGAGCTGGCGGAGATCATGGTCTCGATGCTGCGCTACGACCCGCTGGACCGGCCGGCGCCGGCGGCGCGGCTGCTCCAGGCACTGGCGGAAACCGGCACGGTCGCGACGGTGGGGCGCGTCCACGGGTTCAAGCTGTCGATGCGGCGGGAAGAACTGGCCGCGCTGTCCGGCATCCTGGCCCAGCCGGCGCCCGGGCTGGCGGTGATCGACGGCCCGGGCGGCTGCGGCAAGTCGCGGCTGCTGGCGGAGGCCAACTTCCTGGCGCAGGTCACCGGACGCGAGTCCCACCTGGCCGCAGCGCTGCCGGCCGACCCGGAGCCGCTGGCGCGGCTGCCGCGCGGGTCAGTGCTGTGCCTTGACAACGTCGGCGTCGGGCAGATGGAAGCCAGCGCGGTCCTGGCCCGCTCCCTCTGCCTGATCGTCGCGGGCGGCGGTCCGGGCGCGGGAGGCACGCCCGCGCCCGCCGGGCGGCGAATCGGGCTGCGGCCGCTCGGGTCCGACGGCTATCCGGCGTTCCTGGCCGAGCAGTTCGCCGGGATGGACGACGACACCATGGACCGGCTGGCGCGGCAGCTGGACGAGCGCACCGGCGGGAACCTGTTCTACGCCGCGCGCCTCCTGGAACATTGGCTGCAGCAATCCTACATCGCCCGGCAGCGAGTAGCCTGGCGGGTCGACTGGATGCGGCTGTGGGACGACGGCCGGCGGCCGGCGCCCGTCGAGCTCGAGCTGGAGCGGGAATGGCGGTCGCAGGACGATGCGGGCCGCGACCGCCTGCAGCGGCTGGCGACCGGCCGCACCGACCGCTCGCCCGGCGGGACGCCGGGCTTCTGGACCGCCCCCGGCGGGGGGCTGCGCTGCGGCCTGATGGAGGGATTCGTGCTCGACCGGGCGCTGGAGGGGGGCCGCGAACGACTGGCGGGACAGCTGGCCGGCCGGAGCGGCGCCTGCTCCATCGACCTGTGGCGGACGCTGTCCCGGCTGTCGCTGGTCCAGGAATGGGCCGCGGTCGCGCGGGAGCGGTTCGACACGGCCCGGGCGCGCAGGGACCACGAGACCGCCGCCTACTACGGACAGAAGCTGGTCGATACGCCGGTGCTGTCCGTCGAGGAACGGCTGCCGGTGGCGGAGCAACTGGTCGAGCTGTACGCCTACCTCAACCGCAGCGCGCGGGCGGTCAACGTGCTGAAGGCGCTGGACGGACACCTCCAGTGGCGGCACTACGAGTCCTGGGCGCGCAGTTACATCTACCCCATTTATGCCCGGGATTGCGACGAGATCGCCGTCGCGGTCGCCGCCGGGGCGAAGCGCATCCCGACCCAGGACGGGGCGGCGCTGAACCGGCTGGCGGTCTGGAACGGGCTGGTGGCGGCGCTGCGGGGCGAGGTCGACGCCGGGAAGGCGGCGATCCGGGCGGCGATCGAAGGCGCCGGGGAGATCCCCGGCGCCGGGACCAGCCTGGCCTACGGGCACTACTTCCTGAGCGTCATCGAACTGGGCGACGGCAACGATGCGGAGGCCAGCCGGCACTGCTTCGCCGTGTTGGAGCGCATCACGCCAGAGGCCGAGCCGCTGATGTACCTGCAGGCCAACAAGCAGCTGGGCGGCGTGTACCTGAAGCGGGGCGAATGCCCAAAGGCCCAGCAGACCTACCTCGAGTGCATCGCCGCGTTGAAGAGCATCGTGCCCGAGGGGGCGCTGGTCCCGGTCTACATCAGCCTGGCCTGCCTGTTCATGCGGCTGTGCGACTACCGATCGGCGATGGACTACCTGCTCAAGGCGTGGCAGAACAGCCACGACGCCACGGACGAAACGGATCGCGCGCTGATCCTGACCAATATGGCGATCATCCACGCCGGCAACGGCCAGTACCATATGGCGCTGGAAATGTACGGCGAGGCCGCCCGGACGCTGCTGGAGCTGGACAACACCACCGGATACCTGCAGACCCTCTGCAACATGTCGGCGGCGGAGAACGCGCTGGGCAAGGGGAAGAAGGCGCTGCGCCTGCTGGAGAAGGGGTTGGCGCTGGCCCGGGACGCCGGGGACGGGTCATTGGAGGCGATGGTCCTGAAGAACCTGGGGTTCTTCCATTACGACCACGACGAATACCGCAAGAGCCTCGATTACCTGCGCCAGAGCGTGGACCGCTACGAGCGGCTGGGCCAGGAGGTCAACCGCTACATCATCGAGACCGGCCTGATGGACGCGCTGTTCCTCGACGACCGCGAAGCGGCGGGGTATTGGACGGCGCTGATGGACAAGTATCCGCCGATCACCGAGTTCGACCGCATCGGCCTGAAATACATCGACGGCATGGGCCAGATCCGCGACGGTGCCGCCAGCAAGGGGCTGCGGGCCGCCTTCGAGGCGGGCAAGGAAATGAAGGCCGCGGGCGACAGCTCCGGCGCGGCGTTCATCTGGCTGCGCTCGGGCGAAATGGCGCTGCGGCAGGACCAGCCGAGCGTCCTGCCGGGCGTCATCCAGAGCCTGTCGCAGGCGGCGCACGAATTCGACCAGCTGGGCGAGAGCGCGTCGCTGGACAAGACCCGGCGGCTGCTGGTCGCGGCCGAGACGGCGCTCTCCAAGTCCCCCAACGTCTACCTCTCCTACCCGATGCTCAACGGCCTGTACGAACTGTGCAGCACCATCAGCGCGCAGCTCGACCCCGCCGCCGTGGCCGGCAAGGCGCTGGGGCTGGTGATGGAGCTGCTGGGCGTCGAGCGCGGCGGCATCTTCCTCAAGCAGGCCAACGGCTCGCTGGTGCTGGCGGCGCAGGCCGACCTGGACTCCCAGACCCGCCAGGACGCCTACGAGTACTCGCTGCACTCCCTGGAGCGGGCGATGGAGGGCGGCGACCTGATCTTCACCAACGACACCGAGCTGGACGCGGTCTTCAAGTCCCGGCAGAGCATCCAGACCAACCGCATCCGCTCGCTGCTGTGCGCCCCCATCGTGTTCCGGGAGGGGGCGCTGGGCGCGATCTACCTCGACTCGCGGCTGCGGACCAACCTGTTCGACGCCGCCCAGCGCAAGTTCCTCAAGGCCATGGTCGACATCCTGGGCGCCGTGCTGGACGGCAGCCAGTTGCTGCGGCGCCTGGACGAGGAGAACCGCGACCTGCGGATGCGGGCGTCCCCGGCGCTGGCCGGCATCATCGGCGAGTCGGCCGGGATGCTGACGCTGACCAACCAGGTGCGGACGGTGGCGCCGGTGGACATCTCGGTGCTGATCACCGGGGAGACCGGCACCGGCAAGGAGCTGGTGGCGCGGTCGATCCACGACCTGTCGCCGCGCCGCGGCAAGGCGTTCGTCGCCATCGACTGCGGGGCCCTGCCGGAGAACCTGCTGGAGGCCGAGCTGTTCGGCTACGCCAAGGGCGCCTTCACCGACGCCAGGGCGGACAAGGCCGGGCTGTTCGAGACGGCCGAGGGCGGCACCATCTTCCTGGACGAGATCGACAGCGCCAGCAAGGCGGTGCAGGCCCGGCTGCTGCGGGTGATCGAGACCGGCCGGCTGCGGCGGGTGGGCGAGACCCGCGAGCGCCAGGTCAACGTGCGGCTGATCTGCGCCACCAACGCCGACCTCGACGCCGAGATCGGGTCCGGCGCCTTCCGCAAGGACCTCTACTACCGGATCAAGGAGGTGCGGCTGCACCTGCCGCCGCTGCGGGAGCGCAGGAAGGACATCGTGATCCTGGCCGAGTACTTCAAGCGCAGGTTCATGGCGCAGTTCTCCCGCAAGCGCCTGCGATTCTCGACCGAGGCCCGCCAGGCCCTGCTGGAATACCCATGGCCGGGCAACGTCCGGGAGCTGGAGCACGTCATCAAGAGCGCGGTGCTGTTGGCGCCGGGCACGGACATCGCCGCAGGCGACCTGGAACTGCCGGGCGGGCCGCAGCGGACCCAGACCAGCGGCAGGGTCCAGCGGGAGGAGCGGGAAAAACGGGAGATCATCGAGGCCCTGCAGGCGACCAGGGGTAATGTCAAGCGCGCGGCCGAGACGCTGGGTATTTCCCGCAGCCAACTGTATCGGGAGATGAAGAAGTACCGGATCGACCCGGACAAGGTATTGTGATTATTATCAACAACGCATTCAATAGGTTATATAACATCCACGTATCGGTCGAAGCCGGGCATAGGCCCGGCTTCGTGCATTTTTCATGAAATGCGAAATCAATGCTTCATGATGGCACGATCAAATAAATCACGTAACTAATTAGAAATATATGAGTAATATGATTTTTTACCTCTCGTTGGATGATTATATGTGCCATGATGAAACAGTGACCATAATCATCATCGCAGCCATGAAAACCGACGGTACGATCGCTCTATATATAACATAATGATCTTCAACGTGTTGCGCGCTTCATGTTTCAATTCGGCATGGTTTGTGCAATTATAATTAACTGGGTAAGCGACATTATTCTGTCGTGGTTTAGACTCGATAACCAATCATGTTACACGGGTGAATTCAATGTACCAGAATGAAAACAAGGCGATACGCCAGTTGTTGTTCAGAATGAC
>JALOPJ010000018.1 GCA_025453955.1 Candidatus Edwardsiibacteriota bacterium | reverse complement strand
CGGCATCTGCACCGTGGCGTAGAGCGCGTCCACGCCGGACAGCGCGCCGGACTTGAGCGGCACGCCGATCACCGGCAGGGTGGTGTGGGCCGCCACCGCCCCGGCCAGGTGCGCGGCCAGCCCGGCCCCGGCGATCAGCACCTCGATGCCGCGGCCCCGCGCCTCCTTGGCGTAGGCCTCGACCTTCTCCGGCAGGCGGTGGGCCGAGATCACCTTGACCTCGAACGGCACGCCCAGCTCGCGGAGCGCGGCCACCGCCTTCTCCATCACCGGCAGGTCGGAATCGGAGCCCATCAGCACGGCCACCTGGGGGTTGGTCATGGTCGTCTCCTTACAATACCCGGGCGATTCATGAATCGCCCCTGCGATTACCGGGCGATCGCCGATCGCCCCTTCGATCACCGGGCGACCGCCGGTCGCCCCTACTCGATGGAAATGACCTTGTATTTAATGGTTCCGGCCGGGACCGCGATCTCGACCTTGTCGCCGGGCTTCTTGCCCAGCAGCCCCTTGCCGATCGGGCTCTCCACCGAGATCTTGCCGCTGTCGAAGTCGGCCTCGTGCGGGCCCACCAGGATGTAGGTCTCCTCGCCGCCCTCGCCCAGGTCCCTGACCTTGACGGTGCGGCCGAAGGCCGCCACGCCGCGGGCCACCTGGCTCTGGTCGATCACGTCGGCCTGGGTGATGTCCTCCTGCAGCTGGCGGATCTTGGCCTCGATCCGCCCCTGCTGCTCCTTGGCCGCGTGGTACTCGGCGTTCTCGGACAGGTCGCCCAGGCTGCGGGCGTGGGCGATGGCGGCGCTGATGGCGGGACGCTCCTCGCTCTCCAGCCGGTGCAGTTCCCGCTTCAGCTTCTCCAGGCCCTCCCTGGTGACGACGACTCGTGCCATGAGGCTCCCCCGATGCGATCGCGGTGATGTGGACGCGGTGGCGGACGATGAAACAAAGCAGCCGCGACGCCCCGCGGGCATCGCCGGCTACCGGACGAAATTATAGCAGAAACACCGGGCCGTTTTCAACCATTTTCCCCGGCCAGCGCCAGCGCCTCGCCCGCCAGGAACAGCGACCCGGCCACCAGCACCAGGCCGTCGTCGCCGGCCAGCTCCCGGGCCTTCTCGATGGCGCCGCGGACGTCGTCGACCTCGATCGCCGCCACGCCGGCCCGCTCCGCCGCCGCCCGGATCTCCGCCGGCGCGGCGGCCCGGGAGTGGCGGGCCCGGGTGATCACCATCGCCCGGGCGCCGGGAGCCAGGTTGGCCACGATGCCGTCGATGTCCTTGTTGGCCGAGATCCCCAGCACCACCACCCGCGGCCGGCCCGGGTGCAGCGCCTCCACCGCCTGGCGCAGCCGCTGCGCCGAGTAGTCGTTGTGGGCGCCGTCGACGATGGTCGGCGGGCGGTCGGCCACCTGCTGCATCCGGCCCGGCCAGCTGACCCCGCCGAACCCGGCGCGCACCGCGGCGTCGCCGATCATCAGGTTGCGGTACTGCAGGCAGCGCAGCGCGGCGAAGGCGGCGGCCGCGTTCTCGGCCTGGAAGTCGCCCGGCAGCGCCACCGTCAGGCCGGTCAGCTGGCCGAAGGTGCCGGCCAGGTCGAGCGTCAGGTGGTCGGGCGCCTGCTCCGTGATCCGGAACCCGATGTCGCGTCCCACCTGGAACAGCCGGGCGTTGAGGTCCTGGCACCGCTTGAGGACGACCCGCAGCGCCTCGGCGCCCTGGGGCGCCGTCACCACCAGCCCGTCCTGGCGGATGATGCCGGCCTTCTCGGCCGCGATCTTGGCGATGGTGTCGCCCAGCACCTCGGTGTGGTCGCGGCTGATCGAGGTGATCACCGCCACCCGGGGGTTGACCACGTTGGTGCAGTCCAGCCGGCCGCCCAGCCCGGCCTCCAGCACCGCCCACTCCACGCCGGTCTCCTGGAAGTAGAGGAACGCCAGCGCCGTCAGGATCTCGAACACCGTGGTGTCCTGGGCCCTGGATGCGGCGGGCGCGCGCCGGCGCTGCTCCAGGAACGGCTGCAGCCACTCCAGGCGCTGGGCGAAATCGCGCTCCAAAATGCTCTTGCCGCCGCACTTGATCCGCTCGCAGAAGCTGACCAGGTGGGGCGAGGTGTAGAGGCCGGTCTTCAGCCCCTGGCCGCGCAGCGCCGACTCGATCAGGGCGGCGGTCGACCCCTTGCCCTTGGTGCCGGCCACCAGCACCGCCTTGAAGGAGTTCTGGGGATTGCCCAGCTGCGACAGCAGCTCCCGGAAGTGGTCCAGGTTGTAGTGGCTGTCCCGGTACTTCTGTCCGGCGGGCTTCTCCAGGTCCACGAAGGACATCAGGTAATCGATGGCCTGCTGGTAATTCATGGGTAGTAGCTTACATGAGGCGATGGTGCAAGTCAAGCGTGATTATGCGGTCGCGCCCTGGCCGGTGCCGGGCCCGGTCCGCCGCAGCCGCTCGATCCTCCGTCGCACCGCGATGTCCGGCGATCCCCCCGCAACGCGATCGTAGTTCGCCAGGGCCGATTGTCGCTCCCGTTCGTCGCCGGTCAGCAGGAACAGCTCGGCATGGAGCGTGGCCAGCTGGGCCGGATCCGGGAACCGCAGCAGCAGTGCCCGCAGCTCTGCGGCCGCGTCGCACCGGCCCGCCGCCGCTCGCAGCTTGACGTCGAGCACCGCCATCCCGACCGCCACGTCCGCGTCGCCGTGCTCGGCCGCCAACGCCAGCGCCTCGGCGTTGACCCCCGCCGCGGCCTCGCGGTCGCCCAGCGAGAACAGCAGCTCCGCCTTCTGGTACAGCGACTCGCAGAGGTAGTGCCGCAGCCCGATCTCGCGGCATCCGGAGATCGCCGCATCGTACAGCTCCGCGGCCCGGGCGGCGTTTCCCATCAGCTTGCTGAGGTTGGCCAGGTTGCCCTGCACGATGGCTGCGGCGCGGCGGTCGCCCAGTTCGCGGTCGATCTCCAGGGCCTCGCGGTAGCAGGACTCGGCGCGGGCGAAGTCGCCGCAGTTCTTGTGGAGGATGCCGAGGTTGCCGAGGGCGCTGGCCGCGCCGCGGCGGTCGCCCAGCTCGTTGGAGATCAGCAGCGATCGGCGGCAGCAGTCCATCGCCCGGTCCATCTCGCCGCGCCGCCAGTGCACGCCGGCCAGGTTGCTGAACGCGGCGCCGACGGTCCGCTTGTCGCCGATGGCCGATGCCACGTCGAGCTGCATCCGGTAGAAGTCCGCGGCGGCCGCGGCGTCACCGCGCCGGGCGCAGAGCGTGGCCAGGCACCCGTAGGTGTTCGCCAGGCGCTGCCGCATGTTCGCGCCCTCCTGGATCGCCCGCGCCCGCTGCAGATGCCGCTCCGCGCTCTCGTACCGGCCCTGCTCCACGTCGATCAGTCCGAGGTTCCCCAGGGCGGCCGCGATCATCTCGCGGTCGCCGGTGCGCTCCCCGAGGGCCAGCAGCTGGTCGAACGATCCGGCCGCACCCCGGAAGTCGCCCAGGTAGAAGCTGACGTTCCCGGCCCGGCCCCGCACCGTGATCGCCCGATCGGGCTGACCGGCCGCCGCGGCGATGCCGGCCGCCTGCTCGAACAGCGCCAGGGCCTCGGGATAGTTCCCCTGCAGCGCCAGCAGCTCGGCCGAGCACTGCAGGCAATCCGATTCCGCGTCCGCCAGGCCCTCGCGGCGCGCGACTGCGGCACCCTCGCGGTAGATGTCGCCGGCCGGCCGCCATTCGCCGATCAGATCGAGAACCCGGGCCTTCCGCAACTGCAGCGCGAGCGGATAGAACCCCTCAACGCCGCCGCCGCGGCCCAGCGGTATCCAGTGACGGTGCGGTCGCGGCGGCCGGCTCAATCTTCCCCCGCCGGCAAGCGTCGGCCGCGTTTGACGCCCGCCCGCTGTTTCTTCGCCTGCAGCCGCCGCTCCTTGGCCGCGCGCGGCACCGCGGTCGGCCGGCGGACCCTGGGCCGGACCGCGGCCGCCCGCACCAGCGCGGCCAGCCGGGCGAACGCCTCGCGGCGGTTGGCGTCCTGGGTGCGGTGGGACCGGGCGTCGAGCACCAGCACGCCGTCGGCGGTGATCCGGTTGGCGGCCTGCCGCAGCAGGCGCTGCCGCACCTCCTCGGGCAGCGACGGGGACCGGCCGACGTCGAACCGCAGCTGGACGGCGGTGGCCACCTTGTTGACGTTCTGGCCGCCCGGCCCCGAGCCCCTGACGAAGGACAGGCGGACCTCGGCCTCGGGGATGACGATGTCGCGGCTGACGTTGATCATGGACGGTCGGACAACAAGCTTTCGGCCGCGGCCAGCACCCGGCCGACGGTGATGGACTCCATGCAGGGGGCCGGGCGGCGCCGGCAGCCATACCGGTTGCCGCTGCGGTAGCAGGGCGCGCAGGCCGCGCCGCCCCGCACCACGGCGACGCGTCTCCCCAGCGCACCGTAGACCGCCGGGTCGGTCGGGCCCGCCAACTCCAGCGTCGGCACCCCCAGCGCCGCCGCGCAGTGGGTCAGCCCGGTGTTGGCGCCGATGAACAGCCGGCAGGCGGCCAGCAGTCCCAGCTTCTGCCGTAGCGGCCCGCCGAACATGCTGACCCGTCCGGTCATCCGTCCGGCCTCGGTGTCGCCGGGGTCCGCCAATACGACCACCCGGTACTGTTCCGCGAGCGCGTGCGCCACCACCTCGACCCGGTCCCCCGGCCATCGCCGCAGCGGATGGCCGGCGCCCATGAAGATGCCGACGATGTCCTCGCCCTCGGCGATGCCCAGCGACCGCAGCGCCGGCGCGGCGTCCCCACGATGCAGCAGCGAATAGTCGGGCCCGCCCTGAACGGTGCCGACCCGCCCCAGCTGCGCCAGGTTGCGGTGCACGATATGCCGGGCACCGTCGGTTGCCGGCACCTCGCCGACCCGCCGTGCGCCGGCCAGCAGCGCAAGGGCCGCGAATCTTCGCGGCGCGGGGACGCTGCTGATGGCGAAATCCGCACGCCGTTCCCGCAGCTCGCGGGCCAGTCGGACCTTGCCTGCGATCCCGCGATATTCGTCCGCGTCGAGCGCCAGGGGCCGGTCGAACGCCCCATCGTCGACCAGATCCAGCATCGCGCTCTTCTGGGCGACGACACACAACGCCGCGTTGTTCCGCAACGCCGCCAGCATCGGCAAGGCCATCACCATGTTGCCGATGCCGCCCCAGACGAACGCCAGCGCGCGCGGCGGGACCGCTGTCTGCCTGGTCAAGCTCATTTCCCGCCGCACTCCAGGACATCATGCCCGCCTGCCGGACCGAAGATGATGCTGCGCCATAATCGTCCGGAGACCAGCGGTTCCCTGCCCGGAGCGAGATCCCGCCAGGCGCCGACATCAGGGACTTCACCAAAGGCATGCGACCACATCCTGCCCCATTTCCCGCGGAACAGGTGGCGCCCATGGCGGCGGTGGAACTTCCATGACAGCGATATCCGGCTCCCGGCGAAGCTGCTGGAGCGGCTGGCGAAGTGGTAGAAAACCGACCGCTTCGTCCGGACCATGTCCGGCGGCGGGTCCAGCAGGCGCAGCCGGATGAACAGGTCGGGGTCGGAGGCCGAGCCGGGGTCGAACCGCTGATCGAGGCCGCCCACGCGGTCCCAGAGCAGCTTCGGGATCAGGAACGGATAGTTGATGCCCGGCTCGCTCGCCGCCGGCTCTTCCCGCGCCGCCCGGAAGAACGCCTCGCGCCGGAACGTCGCCGCGTCGCGCCCGAAATCCCGCCGGGCATGGGGAGGCGGCACCTCGATCAGCCCCGGCTCCCAGCAGGTGCCGGAAACGATCCGGTTCGTTCCCGCCGATCCGCGCACGGCCTCGTCCCAGCCCGGCGCCGGCACCATGTCGTCGTTGCAGAGGAACAGGTATTCCCCGCGCGCCGCGGCCGCGGCCAGGTTGGTCGCCGTGCATGCGCCCTGCCGGCGCCGGGTGACGCTGATCCGCACGGGAAGGCCGCGCAGATGGTCGCGGTATGCTGCGTTGTCGCCGTCCAGGGCGACGATCACCTCGCAGTCCGGGGCCCTGAGGAATTCCACCAGCGAGAGCTTGAGATACTCCAGCGCCCGGAATGTGGGGATGATCACCGAGATCAGCGGCGGCGCGGTCATCGCGGCGGCCCGATCTCCTGCCGGACCGCCTCGGCCCCGCAGTTGAACAGCATGTCGACCACGGACAGGCCCGGGATGAAATCGCCCCACAGCTGGGGGTAGGGCTGCGGCCGGTAGTGGAGCAGGTCGAGGGTGATGCCGGCCTGCGCGAACCTCCCGGCCTCGAGATATGTCACGCCGCTGGGCCCGGAGCGGTAGGTGTCCGCGCCGAGCTTGGCGCACAGCGCGACCAGCAGCTCTGTGGAATGCGCGTCGATCGCGAGTTCCGAAGATCGCATGACGCGCGGTGCGATGCCCAGCCGCGCCGCCAGTTCCAATATCAGCGCGGTGTTCATCTCGCTGAGGTTGTCCCATCGCCGGCCATAGGCCAGGCCGAGCAGTTCTTGGTTTGCCGTGAAGTGCGGGGATCGTGAATAGCATGATTCCAAGGTGCGGCGGTGGTCGTGCTGCCAGGGTTTCTCGTTGTGAACCTCCACCCCGGAAATCTTCTGGTCGTACCGCCCGGTCTTGCGCACCGGCACCGACAGCCAGTGCCTGGCGCCGTCGGGCCGCTTGACCAGGCAGCGCGCGGTGTAGGAGCGCCGCGCGTACTGCACGCCGTCCAGCAGCACGAAGACGTCGCAGCGCGACATCTTGTGGAAAAAACCCAGCCACGGCAGGTAGTTGGGCTGGTGGGCGGCAAGGACCATCGGGATTATATCGAATGAATAATGGCGAATTGCGAATATAGGTCAGGAGATGTCTTTGGCATTCTTGATGATTGCCGTGAAGATTGCGATCAGCTCATTGACTTCCGCCAAGAGGCGATCAATATCACCTGCCGCACCCATTCCCGTGGCCTTGCATAGCATCAGCCAATACCGGGTCTCGCGGGCCTCTTATCTGGCAATCGACACCTTGGAAATGAAATCCGGCCGGCATCGCCCGGCCTGGGCCTCTTCGGCATCCGCACCGGTCGAAGTTCCGGAGCGGAACAGCTGCCGAGACGGCATGCGCCCGGTTGCATGACCCTTTTCAATGGTCCGGCAGAATTCAACGATCGCGACGGCATCGGCGAACGTCCGCTCGCAAATATCTCGCTTGCCTTTATGGTAATTCATCATTCTGGAATTCGTCAATCTATCGTATGATCCAGCGCACCACCTCGAAGGCCTCGGCGTAGGGAGCCCCGATCTGCGTGCCGCGCGTCACCGCCAGCGAGCGCACGAAGCTCTCGTTGGCGTAGAACCGGTCGAGCTGCGACCGGTAGCACTGCAGGGCCGCCACCTTGGCGTCGATGTGTTCTTTATCCAGCAGCACGAACGACTCGGTGTTGAACGTCCGGTTGTTCCAGGGGATCTCGTACCCCAGGATGGTGCGGTCCTTGAAGGCCCGGAACCCCTCGTGGGCCACGGTCTGGTGGTCCTGGTGGGTGTCGTGGACCGACGGCAGCAGCACCAGGTCGGGCCCGACCGACGCCTTCAGCTTGAGCAGGTCGTCGAGGATGGCCTGCCGGTGGTCGGGGAAGTCCCGCACGCCGTAGTCCAGCACATGCAGCCATTGGTCGCGCACGCCCAGCGACCGCATCGCGGCCGTCAGCTCGCGCACCAGCGTCCCGGGGTCGGCGCCCGGCGGCAGCGATTTCTCGGCCGACGAGAAGGCGGCGTAGTGGACCTCGGCGCCCCCGGCCAGCAGCCGCGCCATGGTGCCGCCGCAGCCGAACTCGCCGTCGTCGGTGTGCGGTGCCAGGACCAGGACCTTGGTGAACATCATCGCTCCTCCCGATGGGCCAATGCCGTGGTGATCGTTTCCGACCATTGCGCCGCGCAACGGTCGATGGACAGCACCTCATCGACCAGACGGAACCCGTTCCGCCGCAGCCGGGGCAGCTGTTCCAGGAACGCCCGCTCCCTGCTGATCGGCTCGTCGCCGTCCGGGTCGACCACCAGCCCGCAGTCGTACTGCGTGACCAGTCCCGCCGTGCCCTCGACATGGGGCGTGCAGATCACCGGCAAGCCGGACGCCAGGTATTCGCCCAGCTTGACCGGCAGGCAGACCTTGGTATTGGCGGTCCGGCGTTCCAGGATCAGCCCGGCGTCCCCCAACGCCAGCACCTCGCCGACCTGCTCGCCGGCCGGATGGATGATGCGGTAGTCGCCCGGGACAAGCCCCTCGTCCCGCAGCGCCCGGTCGATGGCCGGACCGAAGGCCGGGGTCCCCGATGCCACCACCAGCACGGCGTTCGGCTGGGCGCGCCTGAACCGCAGCAGGTACTTGCCCGCCAGGCCGCGGTCCCCGGGCGCGCCGAACGACCCCAGGTGCAGCAGCACGAACCGGCCGGCCAGGGCGTGCGCGGCCTTGGCCCGGGCCCGCGCCGCCTCGTCGCAGCGGAACGCGTCCGGATCGACGCAGCAGGGGATGACGTCGACCCGCGCGCCGGGGGCGATCGCGCGGACGTGCGCCGCGAACGGCCGGGAGACGACGATGCAGCGCGCGGCGTCGCCGATCAGCCGGCGCTCGATCCTCTTCCAGTCATGGTAATCGCGGGAGCCCGCGCCGAAGGCGCCCGCGTTGACGCCCTCCTCGGGGTACATGCCCCGCAGGTCGAACAGGTACGGGACGCCGCTGGCGCGCCGGGCCAGCCCCGCCAGCAGCGCCGCCGGGTAGCTGCGGGCCAGGACCAGGTCGTAGCGGCGGCGCACCAGCAGGAACGACAGCAGCGCCGGGAATGCGCCCGCCGTGAACAGCAGCCGCTGCGTCCGGGACAGGTTGTACTGCCGGGGCAGCAGCGGGAACGGGACCGGCCTGACCCGCAGCGCGATGCCGGAACGGTCCAGCTCGTCCCGCAGCCGCCGCAGCCGGCGGACGTTCGCCGCGAGCGTCCGCCACGGCCGGCGCCGTCCGAAGAAGAAGGTCCACGGCACCAGCGCCAGGTACTCGGCGGTGAACCCGGCGCGCCGCCGCCGCAACCGGGCCAGCGGAGCCAGCAGCTGGGTCCGGACCAGCGTGCCGCGGAACGGCGCCTCGATGGCGCTGACCGCCAGCACCCTCGCCCCGCCGTGAAGATCGCCTACCATACCCATGACCGCTTGCAGCAGCGGTAGCAGATGGGGAACAACCCCGCCCGGTACAGCCGCTGCCGGAACGCCCGCATCGGTCCGCGCCAGAGCGCCGGGACGTCGTCATCGACGATACTGCCGAAGGAGCGCCGCAGCATGCCGCAGTGGATCACCTCGCCGGCGGGGCCCACCCGCAGCGAGTAGACCGCCCCGCAGGACTGGCCGTGCCGGGGCCGACCGTCAAAGAAGGGCGCGCTGGTGCGCCCGAGATACGCGGGGGAGACGGAGACCAGCGGCGCGGGGTCCAGCCGCCGCAGCAGCCCGTCGAACTGGTCCCGGAATCCCGCGGCGTATGTCCCGGCCGGCATGGCCAGCTCATCGGGGCCGAAACCCAGCGCGGCCATCCGGTCCCGTTCCGCCGCCGTGTAGCGCACCACCGGCGACAGGTCGATGCCGGCGACGTCCAGCTGCTCCAGCAACCGCACCAGCGGCTCGATGTCGGCGATGGTGTCCTCCATCGCCACGGTCGAGACGGTCCCCATCGTGCCGTGAGCCAATGCACGGTCGATCGATCCCATGGTGCGGACGAAGCTGCCGGGGCCTCGCACCGCGTCGTTGGCGCGCTCCAGGCCGTCCAGCGACGTGTCGAACCGGTCCACCGCGGCGATGACGTCCTCGCGCATGATGGTGCCGTTGCTCTGGACGGCCACCCGCTTGCCGCGTGACTTGAACCACGCCACCGCCTCGGGCAGGTCGCCGCGGGTCATCGGCTCCGCGCCGATGATGTAGACGCTGTCGATCCGGTCGACGAACCGCTCGAACCCCCGCGCCAGCTCGGAGAACGGCCGCTGCGGCGACCGTTGGCCCTGGTACAGGCACATCGGGCAGCGCAGGTTGCAGTCCAGCGTCAGGTCGTAGACCAGGCTGCGCGGGAACGGGACCGTCGGGCCGTCCCGCCAGGCCGCCAGGGCGCCGGGCAGCGTGGCGGACGCGCCGCGGGCCGTCACAGCGGGTCCCTGATGAATTGCGGCACCAGGTCGGCGTACAGCGACCAGTCCTCCCGCCGCAGCAACAGGCTCCGGCGCAGGCCGATGCCGGCCCTGGCCCGCAGCCAGTACAGCGCCAGCGCGCCGGACACCGCGTAGGCGGCTGCCGACGCCGCGGCCGCGCCGATGATGCCGAACCGGGGTATCAGCGCCAGGTCCAAGGCGACCGACAGCCCGATGCCGGTCAGCGCCAGGTACGTGTAGTACTGGGGCCGGCCGGCGCCGGCGAGATGGGCCACCGCCAGCTTGCCCGGCGCCAGCGCGGCGATGCCGAGCAGCAGGATCCACAGCGCCGGCACCGCCTCGGCGAACGGCGGCCCGTACAGCAGGCCGATCACCATCGGCGCAGCGGCCGCCAACGCAGCGGCGCAGAGCGCCGACCACAGCACGGTGTGACGGATGGCCCGGGCGGTCAGCGCCAGGCCCTGCTGCGCCGTCGGGGCGGACGACACCCGGGGCAGCAGCACCGTGATCACCGCCTGCGGGATGTACCAGACCAGTTCGGCCATGAACACCGCCACCGAGTAGATGCCGGCCTCGCGGTTGGTCCAGAACAGCGCCAGCAGCAGCAGGTCCAGCCGGTAGTTGAGGAACTGCACCAGCTGTCCCGGCAGCGTCTTCAGCCCGTACCCCAGCGACCGCGCCAGGCTGGGCCAGTCGGGGGCCAGCGAGACCGCGCCGCGGCGCCGCAGCAGGGCCAGGCACCAGAGGTTCCCGCCCGCCAGGGCGATGTTGGCCGACCACAGCGCCCCCGCCGTCCCGCCCGGGAGCAGCGCCACCAGCGGCAGCAGCGCCGCCAGCCGCAGCGCCTGGCGCGCCAGGCCGCTGCGGTTCGATCCGGCGATGTCGCCCGCTCCCTGCAGCAGGTTGAGCTGCAGGTCGAACAGCACCAGCAGTGGCACCGACCCCAGCGCGATGGCCAGCAGGCCCATGTCCGGCGGCCGCCGCAGGGCGATCCCCAGCAGCGGCGCGGCGAAGAACGCGGCCGCCGACAGCGGGATCCCCAGCGCCGCCGCCACCGCCAGCGAATTGGCCCAGGCCCGCCGCGGCTCGACCGCTCCGCGCGCCACCAGGTGGACGTTGGCCATGCCCATCCCCAGGTTGCCGGCCAGGGCGATGAATCCGGCGGTCAGCGCGTAGACCGCCACCGCGCCCTTGGCCGCGGGGCCCAGGCAACGGGCGATCACCACGCCCGACGCCAGGCCGCAGGCCAGGCCGGCGGCCTGCGCCGCGAACGCCTGCAGGCTGAGCAGGGCGCCCCGCTTCATCATGCGAAAGGACGGGGATCAACTCCCCGTCCACGCGTTCCAATATGATTCGATCCGACCGCCGGCACCGTCACTCCTTGCGCCGGTTCTCGACCCGGCGGTCCAGCTCGATCATCTTCTTGCGGATCTCCTGGATCTTCTGGGCCAGCTGGACCTCCTCCCGCTTGTGCGCCTCGATCTTCGCCACCAGTTCCTGGTCCTCCCGGTTCAGGTTGGCGGTGCGCTCTTCGGGCGTCGCCGCCAGCATCTGGCGCCGCTGTTCCAGGTGGGCGGCCACCTCGGCCGCCTCCTTCTTGACCCCCTCCAGCTTGTAGGTCTCCTCGAACTGCTGCTTGCGCAGGAACTCCAGCTGGTTCTCCATGGCGCTGGTCATCGCCTTGAGCTCCTCGGCCTTGGCGATCTCGCTCCGCGCGTCCTTGAGGCGGGCCGCCAGGGCCGCCTCCTCGCCCTGCAGGGCCTTGCCCCGCTCTCCGGCCGCCGCCGGGGCGGCGGCCAGCCCCTTGAACGCGGCCGGCACCGCGATCAGCGGCACCAGCACTGCGACCAGCAGCGCCGCCAAGCCGGCGATCAGCACCAGGTTCTTGTTCCCCGCCGACGCGGCCTTCACCGCCGGCAGGCCGACGATCATCCGGATCCCGCCGATCACCTTCCGGTCCTTGCCCACCGTCACCGGCGCGGCCAGCCAGTTCTTGCCGGAGGCCAGCTGGTGCATCACGAATTTCCCGCCGGCGGCCTGCTTGACCTCGGCCGGCGCCTGGTAGGGCTTCCCCACCTCGTCATCGCGGGGAGAATAGGCCACCGCGTTGCCGTCGTCCAGCACCACCAGCTCGCCGATCTCGGGAAAATCGGCCTGCAGGTCCCGGGCCATCTTCTGCAGCGCCATCTGGCGGTCGAGGGGATCGCTCAGGTCGAACAACGGGCTGACCGACAGCCGGGCCGCCGACTTGGCCAGCATCTCCATCTGGTCGGCACGCATCGACGTCATGATCTTCGGATCGAGCGTCGGCCAGGTCAGATAGGAGAACGCGGCCACGCCGCCGACGGTCAGCAGCGCGACGATGGTCAGCACGGCGACCAAGCCGCCGCCGCCCGCTTTCTTGCTTCCGGCCATGGTGTCCCTCGCTATGGAGTGATGCGAACGACGATATTCGCAGTCATGCGCATGGCATATGTGATATTTGTACCATATTAACCGACCATTGTCAAATGATTTTTACAACAATCGTAAAGTATCACTCTATGACGGACTGCCGGTCCGGACCTGACGCCACGGTGTGCGCAGGACGGCTTCCCCGGCCAACAAAACCAGCGTCAGGAGCAGAAAAGCCGTTTCCAAGGACGTCACGGGTCGCTGCGATGCAGTATCATCGCTTTCTGGCGCGTTCCCCGTTACCCGCCGCAACTCCTCACTGTCGATCGGTGTCAGGTCGGACTCCTCGGCCGGCACGTTCACCGCGATCAAGCCCGACGCCCCGGCCCCGGTGGCATGGTACCAGCCGCGCCGGACCGGCAGCCAATGCCGGCCGTCGGCGCTGGCCGGAACGGCGGCACCGGAGGGATCGGCCAGCGCGGTCCCGGTGCTCGCCCGCAGCGGACGTCCGGCGACCTGCAGGCCGATGGCGTCGTCGCCCAACAGCGCCAGCACCCGGTGCAGCAGCACCAGGAACGCCGGCGCGAAGACCAGCGTGTTCATCTCCGGCTCGGCGCCGAACAGCCACAATCCCCTCCTCCCGTCGATCAGCAGCGCCGGCTGTCCGGCGGCGCGGATGGCCGCCGGACCGCGCGCGGCGACCCGCCAACAGGCGCTCACCGATGCCGCGGCCAGCGCCCGGGCGTCCGTCTCCAGGCCGAGGCGGGCGGCGGCGGGGGTGGCCTCCAGGGAGGGGGCCGGAGTGGCGGGGTCGCCGCGCCACAGCGACTGCAGTTCCCAGCCGGCCAGCGGCCGCAGCAGGCGGTTGTACGACCCGGCGTCGGCCGACGCCGGCGGCATCGCCAGCAGCCCGGCGCCGGCGTCCAGCCGTTCCCGCAGGCGCGCCGCGAGAGTTGCGTCGACGCGCCGCGGGCAGAGCACGATGACATCGGCATCCCGCAGCTGACCGTCGGACGGCGCCGGGGACCGTTCCACGACGATGCCGCCGTCGGCCATGGCCGCCAGGGCGCGGCCGGTCAGGTCCTGGTCCGACGTGTCCGCGACCAAAAGCACCGACAGCCGCGCCCGGTCAGGCAGGAAGAACACGTCATCGCGCGGCAGGTCGTCGCCGGAACAGCCCAGGGTCAGCGAATCCAGGTCGGGCCAGCCGAACCCCGCCGAGAAGGCGCCGTCCGCGTCCGCCGCGACCCGCTGCGAAAACAGCGTCCGTCCGTTGCGCTCCAGCCGGACGGTGGCCGTCCCGCCGCCCGGCAGCCGCCCCGCCGCGATGATCCGCCGCCGCAGGGCGCTGGCCGTGACCCGCTCCCAGACCAGGCTGCGCAGCGGCCGGCCCGCGGCGATCCGTTCCAGCGTCAGCCGGGCGCCGGCGGGCAGGGCCGGCAGCGGCGCCCGGCGGCCGAACCCGGTCCGCTGCAGGTCGCTGATCACCGCGATCTCCGTGGGGCCGCCGGACCGGGCGGCCAGCCCGGCCGCGACCGCCACGGCCGCGGGGATGTCGGTGCCCAGGTCGGTCGGCGCCATCCGCCCGACCAGCCGCCGCGCCCGGCCGGGATCGACCGGGCCGCAGACGATGCGGCCGCCCTGCGCCGCGCTGACCACGGCCACCCGGCCGGACGCCGCGCGGCCGTCGATGATCTCCAGGGCCCTGGCCTTGGCCCGCTCGAACAGGGGGCCGCCGCCGTCGCGGGCGTCCATGCTGGCCGAGTCGTCCAGCACGATGATCACCGCGCCCTCGCGCCCGCCCAGCCAGCCCGGCAGCGCCAGGCCCGCCCGCGGCCGGGCCAGCGCCAGCACCAGCGCGGCGACGGCCAGCACGCGCAGGGCCAGCAGCAGCAGCTCCTGCAGCCGGGCGCGCCGCCAGGTGGCGGCGTGCGACTCCCTCAGGAAGCGGAGGTCGGGGAAGGGTATGGCGGCGGCCGGCCGCCGCCGGAACAGGTGGATCAGCACCGGGAGGGCGGCCAGCGGCAGGAACCAGAGGGCCCAGGGATTGAGGAAGCTCATACTGGAGCGCGGCTCGGATGGTGGCGGTGGTCGGATGTTCGTGGCGGAGGATCAGGTGGTGCGCTTCACGGGCTCCTTCACCCCCCAGAAGTGGTTGACCGGGCCGAAGCCGTGGCCGATGGGGTACGAGTAGCGGATGGCGCTGGTGATGAAGGTCTTGGCCCGGGCCACGGCCTGCTCCAGCGGCCGGCCGTTGGCCAGGAAGGCGGTGATCGCCGCCGAGTAGGTGCAGCCCGTGCCGTGGGTGCTGTCGCTGGCGACGCGCTCGCCCTCGAAGGTGGTGAAGGTGGTGCCGTCGAACAGCAGGTCCACCGGCTTGCCCGGCAGGTGCCCGCCCTTGATCAGCACGTGCTTGGGCCCCAGCACCGCGATCTTGACCGCCGCCTCCTTCATCTGGTCGACGGTCTCGATCTTCTTCAGCCCGGACAGCCGCACCGCCTCGTCGATGTTGGGCGTCACCACCTCGGCCAGCGGCAGCAGCAGCGCGATCAGCGACTGCTCGGCGTCGGGCCGCAGCAGCGGGTGGCCGCCCTTGGCGTACATCACCGGGTCCACCACCAGCGGCGCGATCCTGTACTTGCGGATGCCGGCGGCCACGGCCTCGATGATCGGCCGCGAGAACAGCATCCCGGTCTTGGCCGCCTGGCAGCCGATGTCCTTCATCAGCACGAACAGCTGCTTGGTGACGAAGGCCGGCTTGACCTCGGAGACGCCGAACACGCCCTGGGTGTTCTGGGCGGTGAGCGCGGTGACGACGTTGATGCCGTAGACGCCGCAGGCGGCGAAGGTCTTGAGGTCGGCCTGGACCCCGGCCCCGGCGCCGGAGTCGGAGCCCGCGATGGTGAGCGCGATCTTCATGGTTCCGTTACGTTTCCATCATTGCATTGGGATCGTCATTCTGAAAATGGCCCGCACGCCCGACCAATGAAGAATCTACCCAGATCCTTCGACGGCAAGGCACGATGCTGTTCTCAGGATGACGACCAAGGGGATCGGATCGCGGCCAGCATTTCAGGGAACGCGTACCCCACGTGCTCGGGAGCGTGGGCGTCGCTGCCCAGCACCAGCCTGTCCCCGCCCAGCGCGAGGTACTCGCGGACCACGCCCAGCGACGGGTATGGTTCCCCCGGGTCCTGCCGCAGTCCCGACGTGTTGAGCTCGATGTACATTCCTTTTTCGACCACGCCGCGCAGGATGCGCGTGACCTGCGGTGCGAACAGCGCGCGGTCCATCGGCCCGTAGTAGGCATGGCCGTAGCGCTTGCAGAGGTCGAGGTGTCCCAGGCAGTCGAACAGCCCGCTGGCCACCAGCTTCTCCACCTCGCCCAGGTAGTCGCCGTAGGCCCGGCGCTGGTCGCGCGCCGTGAAGTACCGCTCCCGCTGCTCCGGCCGCGAGATGTCGTCCGGGCCGACCAGGTGCACCGAGCCGATCACCCAGTCGAACCGCCCGGCCCGGACGAACTCCCGGATCGCGTCCTGGTACTGCGGCTGGTAGGTGATCTCCACCCCGCGGAAAATTCTGAATTCGGAATTCGGTATTCTGAATTCTGCGAAGGTTTTCTTGACGGCTTCCGCATCGTAGTACCCGTAGCCCTGATCGGCCGGGTCGAAGTCGACGTGCTCGGCCAGCACCAGGGCCCGCAGGCCCCTGGCCCGCGCGGCTTGCAGCGCGGCGGCCGGGTCCATCTCCGAGTCGCAGGAATGGCGGGTGTGGACGTGGGTGTCGGCCTCGCCCGGGGTGAACGCGGGGATGGCGGGGTCCACGGGGTCAGTGCCCGATGCGGCCGGGGCCGCGCCGCGCCGCCGTCTCCAGCATCATCCGGGCCTCCCCGATCCGCTTGTCGGGGTCGTCGGTCCTGGCGCTGTCGGAGAGCCCCATGCTGACCGACAGCAGCAGCCCGCCGTGGACCTCGCGCCAGTCGTGGTGGGCCACCAGCTTCTGCAGCCGCTCGCAGATCGGCAGCGCCTTGCCGCGGCCGGTCTCGGGGAAGACGAAGGCCGCGGTGCGGTCGTCCAGCCAGCCCGCCACGTCCACCAGCCGCAGGTTCTCGCGGAAGACGCGCGAGAGGATCCTGACCGTCTGCTCCCGCTGGGGGGCCGGCAGCCTGCCGACCGACCCGTCGTAGTTGTCGATCCGGGCCAGGGCCACGGTCAGCGGCGTCTGGTAGCGCCGCGACCGGGCGATCTCGATCTTGAGCTTGTCCCGCAGGGCGTGCTTGTTGGACAGCCCGGTCTGCGGCTCCTCGGTGACCATGCCCGCCAGCCGGGCGTTCTGGTTCTCCAGGGTGCGCAGCAGCACCGTCTTCTCGTCGTCGGCGGCCTTCAGCTTGTCGTTGAGCTCGGCCAGCACCCGGTTGGTGCGCTCCAGCTCCTCGCTCTTGTGGCGGAGGAACTCCAGCTCCTTCTGGTACTTGCCGACCTCGCACTGCGCGGTCAGGTTCTGCACCATCCGCTGGGTGGTCTCGTCGGTGATCTCCTTCTCCACGGCCACGGCCTTCTCGAAGTAGGCCAGCGCCTCGTCGCAGCGCTCCCACTGCTTGTGGACCGCGGACATCACCTGGTAGGCGCGCACCAGCACGGCCTTGGACTGGACGTGCTCGGCGATGGCCAGCGCCTCGCGCAGCGGCTTGACCGCGTCCTGGAAGGTGCGCCGGGCGGCGGCGATCTCCCCCAGCGCCACCAGCCCCGCCACCACCAGGTCCTTCTCGTCGATCTCCCGGGCGATGGCCAGGCTGCGCTGGTAGAACTCCTCGGCCGGCTGGTGCTGGCCCAGCTCGAAGTGGGTGGCCCCGATGTTGCCCAGGATGGCGGCCTCGGCCTCGCGGTAGCCCTGGGCCTGCGCCAGCTTCAGGCTCCGCTGGTAGCAGCTGAGCGCGTTCTGGAACTCGCGCTGCTTGTCGTACACCGCTCCGATGTTGTTGAGGGCGATGCCCTGGCGGGCGTCGCCCTCGGCCTCGAACAGCTTCAGGCTCTGCTGGTAGTGCGCCAGGGCCTCGGCGTGGTCGCCCAGCTGCTCGTGGATCCCGCCGATGTTCATCATGGTCGACGCGGCGCCCATCGGGTCGTCGGCCTCCTGCTTCAGCGCCAGGCTCTGCTGGTAGTACTCCAGCGCCCGGGCGTAGTCGCCGATGCTGGAGTAGTCGGCCCCCAGGTTGTTGTAGATGGTGGCCAGGCCGTGGGCGTCGTTGGCCTCCTTCCAGTGCTTGAGGCTCTTGAGGTGGTGGATCAGCGCCTGGGCGTGCTCGCCGGTCTTGAGCAGGGTCGAGCCCAGCACGTTGTGGGCGTTGGCCTGGCCGGCGGCGTCCTTCAGGTCCTGGAACAGCGACAGCGCCGCCGTGCTGCGGGCGATGGCCGACGGGTAGTCGCCGTGCCAGAAATGGCACATCGACTCGGCCCACAGCCCGCCGGCCAGGCCCTTGGTGTGGCCCACCGCCTGCGCCAGCTTCTGGGCGTCCATCGCCAGCGCCATCGCCTTCTTGGAATCGACGTTGAGGTAGCGGTGGGCCAGCTCGTTGAACAGGTCGACCCGCTGGCGGTCGCCCTCGGCCCCGGCCGGCAGCCGTTCCAGCTTGCCCTCGAGTTCCTTGATCTGCTTCATGGCGCGATGCGATGGTGGTTCATTGCCCCGGCGGCTGGCGCCGGGCGTCAGACTGCATTTAATTCGGGGAGATTGACCAGCCAGGCGATGGCCGAGGCCATTCTTCCAGGGTGATATCACCGGCGGAGACTACCCGGATCACGCCGGACTTTTCGTCGTATGTAATTTCATCGGACATAATTATTTTCCCTAAAGAATAACGTCACTACATAGTCGACTTCGGGATAGTGCATTCACCCCCTATATACTTCATGAAAATGCCAATCCAACAGTTCTTTACCCGGCATCTGCATACTATCTTTGGGTAGGTGAATCTTCGCACCATCCATACTATAATATACTTTCCCGTTCTTGAATTCATCATTAAGGCATTTACCTACACGAAACACATAATCGGGAGTTATGGTTACATAACCACGATCATATAGACTGTGTATATCTCTACGCAAGAGAACGCCATTCCTTACTTCGTGTTCCCCTCCTTGTGCATATGGTTTGATATGCGCTGCCTCAAGAACCGGCATCGAGTGCTCATGTGTTATCGCGCAAGCACCATTGTAAGCGTCGCGAACTTCGATGCTGAATAATCCTTGCCCTTTTCGTGGCATAATCATTATTGGATCCCCGTAGCGTGCACGGTTTTCAACTACGCCAACATCGCCAGACTTGATATTCCAGTAATGAGTCGAATCATGTGCGCGAGACAAACACTCATCCATTACCCGTTTTCCTTCGCCAATGGATAAGTCATAACCTTTGCCTTTTTGTATACCTGTTGTTGCCCAATCATCAGGTGGAATGACCAGCTCATCTTCCCTGAAAAAGACCGGTGCCGAGATCATAATGCAACCGATGTTGAAATCTCCTGCACGTACCGCCGGTCCATCTTCCTTGCGTAAACGTCTTATTCGTTCTATCATTGTTTCAAAATCCGGGGCACCGTTCATTTGCTCAAAGCTATCCCACGCAAGCCATGCCGGTAAATTCTCAAAGCGTTCAAAAAAGCCGAAACCAGCTATCGCTTTGAAAGGGGCGCGTAGCTTAAAGAAAAACAGTTCGCCTTTCTTCAGCGCCCGAAAAGTATGACCACCGTGCGGTTGCCAGAAATTCACTTCATCGACTTTCTGGCATTCCCGAAGGTAGGTGTACCAATCTGGGTCTGTTAAACCAATGTAACCATGCATTT
>JALOPJ010000210.1 GCA_025453955.1 Candidatus Edwardsiibacteriota bacterium | reverse complement strand
TAAAATGCGTTTGGCGGCCGCGATCCCGCGGCCGAAATCGCCGGCCTTCTCCGCGAAGCGCAGCGATTTCTCGAACTGGTCGAGGGCCTTGCGGTTGTCCCCCATCTCCAGGTACACGCCGGCCAGGGCCAGGTTCGACTCGGGATCGTCCGACTCCAGCGACACCAGCTGCTCGTAGGCGCGGCGGGCCTTCTCCCATTCGCCTTTCTGGGAGAAATCCCGGGCCTGCTCCTTCAAACGCGCGATATCAGGCATCGGACGTCCGCATCGTTTCGGCTCGGTTCCGTCATCTCTAATAACTTGCGTCGGAAAGCGTTGCCACTACTTCTTAATGTTGCGGTGGACGGCCTGCTGCACCTTCCTGTTGACCGTTTCCGCCTCGGCCAGCAGGCCCTCGACCAACTGGCGATGCGATGCCTTGAACGCCTCGTCGGTGATGTCGCCCAGGTTGATCAGCACGTTCAGCCCCGCGCCCTCCACGCCGGCCCGGGCCATCAGCGCGGCCACGCCGGCGTCGGACGCTGAATTGGCGTTGCCCTTCTCGGCGGCCGCCAGCGCCAGCCGCAGCGCCTCCAGGCAGGTCCGTGCGGTCCGCAGCGGCACGACGGCGGCCTGCTTGTACCCCGCCTGCATCGCGGACTCCCGCGCCGCCTTCTGCTCGGCCGTGGCCTTGGGCAGGCGCATCGCTTCCATCAGCAGGTTGAAGGCCTCGGTGTCCTCGTCCACCGCCGCGGCGAGCGAGTCCTTCACGGCCTGCGCCTTCTCCGCCAGTTCCGACATCTCGCCCCAGGCCGCCTCGTAGCCCTTCTTGCCGACGGTGAGGTTGGCCACCATCGCCGTCAGCGCCGCGCACAGGCTGCCGGCCAGCGCCGCCACCGAGCCACCGCCCGGCGCCGGCGACTCCGACGACACCTCGTCGACGAACCCACTCGCGGTCAGCGACATCAGCGGCGCCGGCGTGCGGAATTCGTACTCGATGATCTTCTTGCAGGGATCGAACGCCGCCAGCTGGTCCAGCCCCAGCGAGCGCACCGCGGCCTCGATCAGCTCGGGCTCCGGCACGCCGGCGGATTTGCCCTGCTTCTTCAGGTAGAATTTCCCCGCGTCGACCATCGGCTGCAGAGTTCCGAGCCGGTGACGATCAGCCCCAGCTTCTCGGCCTCCTCCCGCACCGATTCGAACACCACGTGCAGGGGCGTCACCTTGTAGTTGATCAGGTTGATCGAGACCTGGGCCTGGCGGTACGCGTCGATGTACCAGCCGATGGCCCGCACCGCCTTGTGCTTGCCCGGCAGCTTGACGCTGTTGCCCTGTTCGTCCTTGACCGGGTTGCCCTTGGCGTCCTTCTTGACGCGGCCGCCCTCGCGGATGTTGAGCGCGATCTCGTTGGCCAGCTTCTTGTCGCGGGTGTTGAGGTTGACGTTGTAGGCGATCAGGAACTCCCGCGCCCCGACCACGCTGGCGCCCCACCGCGGCTTGAGCTTGGCCGGCCCGAAGTCGGGCTTCCACTTGGGGTCGGCCAGCTTGGCCTCCAGCGCCTCGTACTCGCCGGCCCGGATCTCGGCCAGGCTCTGGCGCTCGGGCGAGCTGGCCGCGAACTCGTAGAGGTAGACCGGGATCTCCAGCTCGTCGCCCAGCCGCTGGCCGACCTCCCTCGCGATCCGCACGCAATCGTCCATGGTGACGCCGGAGACCGGGACGAACGGGCAGACGTCCATGGCGCCCATCCGGGGGTGCGCGCCCTTGTGCTTGGCCATGTCGATCAGCTCGTGGGCCTTCCTGGCCGCCTGGAACGCGGCCTCCGCCACACCGGCCGGCGTGCCGACCAGGGTGTAGACGGTGCGGTTGGTGTCGGCGCCGGGGTCGACGTCCAGCAGCTTGACGTCGGCGACGGCCCGCACCGCGTCGGCGATGGCGTCGATGATCTTCTTGTCGCGGCCCTCGGAAAAATTGGGGACGCACTCCACCAGTTGGGTCATGTGAGCAGTACTCCTGATTGATCTGTCTGATTATTGATCGAATGCTTCAGGCACCACTGTGTCATTCCCGCGAAGGCGGGAATCCAGGTATCGGTCATTCTGGATGCCAGCCTGCGCTGGCATGACAAGGCGATTCACCCATCGGAAGGGGATCCTCAACGCACGTCGCTACCCCACGACGATCTTGCCCTTCTTCACCACCGTGGTCACGTAGTTGACGCCGAAGTGGTACGGCAGGTAGCGGTAGTTGGGAATGTCCAGCACGATCAGGTCCGCCTGCCTGCCGGCCGCGATCGACCCGATCCGGTCCCCGCGGTCGACCGCGCAGGCCGCATTGTAGGTGGCCGCGCAGATGGCCTCGGCCGGGGTCAGCCCCAGGTTGAGGCAGGCCAGGCCGATCACCAGCGGCATGGTCTCGATGGTGCAGGAGCCGGGATTGTGGTCGGTGGCGATGGCCACCGGGATGCCCATCTCGATCATCCTGCGGGCCGGCGCGTACTGCTTCTTCAGGGTCAAACTTGTGCCCGGCAGGAGCACCGCGATGGTGCCGGCCTCGCGCATCAGTTCCAGGCCGGCGTGCGACGGGTGCAGCAGGTGCTCGGCGCTGATGGCGCGGACCTTGCCCGCCACCTCGGCCGCGCCCACCTGCGCCAGCTCGTCGGCGTGGATCTTGGGGACCAGGTCATGGTTCGACGCCGTCTCCAGGATCTTCTCGGCCTCGGCGGGCGTGAATACGCCCTCGTCGCAGAAGACGTCGCAAAACTCGGCCAGGCCCAGCTCCTTGACCTGCGGGATCATCTCCTCGCAGAT
>JALOPJ010000118.1 GCA_025453955.1 Candidatus Edwardsiibacteriota bacterium | reverse complement strand
GCCCAGACCGCGGCCAAGGCCGGCCAGATGCTGGGGGCCAGGGCCGCGGCCTACGGCGAGGTCACCGAGTTCGCCATCCGCAAGACCGGGGCCTACGTGGGGCTGGCCGGCACCAAGACCATCACCACCCGGGTGGCGGTGGACGTGCGGCTGGCCGACGCCACCAGCGGGGCCATCGTGGCCGCGGCCACCGGCATCGGCAGCAGCAGCAGCAGCACGTCGGGCATCGCCCTCACCGTGGAGTTCGGCACCGCCGGGTTCGACGAGACCTCGATCGGCCGGTCGCTGCGCCGGGCGGTCAACCAGGTCGCCATCAAATTCGCCCTGGCGGTCGACCAGGGCCTGATCAAATAGGGAGACATCGTGAAGAAACTCGCCATCGCACTGCTCGCCGCCGCGCTCGCCGCCCCGTCGCTGGCGCAGGAGGAATCGAACTTCAAGGTGACCCCGCCGCCCATCTCCTGCCTGGACTTCCACAAGGGGAACAACCAGTTCACCTTCACCGGCATCTACATGAAGCTGGGCCAGGCCGAGGACGCCACGGGCGACGCGCCCACCGGCTGGGGTTTCAACGCCGAGATGACGCGCGGGTTCGGCGAGGGTTTCGGCGTGATGTACCATTTCATGTTCCTGGGGATGAACATGCCGATGGATGCCCCCAACGACGACATCCCGGTGCGGGTGATCGGCCTGGGGCCGATGGTGGTGGTGGACCTGAAGAAGGGGGAGAAGCGGGACATCGCCGGCGAGATCATCGAGAAGAAGGCCACGGTGGCCGCGTTCACCGGCCTGGACCTGCTGGGCACGTTCATGTCGATGGACTACGCCAGCGGCGGCGAGATCTCGGTCAGCTCCAGCGAGATCTGCCTGCCGCTGGGGATGGCCGCCGATTTCCCGCTGGGCCCGATGGTCTCGCTGGTCCCGTTCGGCAGGTTCAGCTGGATCGCCAACACGGTGACCTACGATTACGACATCGCCGGGTACAGCGGCGGCGGCACCTCCGACACCTCGTACACCCGCTTCGACTACGGCATGGACATCGACCTGCGGCTGTTCCGCAACGCGCCGGAGTGGAAGATCAGCGTGGGCACGGTGCTGTCGCAGGTGCAGGGCATGGCCGACGGCAACCTGCTGATCATGGCCAGCGTCAAGCGGGAGTGGGGCAAGCACTACAGTTCCACCATGTTCGGGCCGGTGCTGCACTGAGATGTCATCGACATTCCGCTGCGCCATTGCGGCGCTCCTGCTCTCCCTGCATGTTTCGTGCGCAAAGAAGAACCCGGTCACGCCCGCGGCGGTCGCGCCGGTGGTGGAAGGGTTGATCGTCCCGGCGTTGACGGATCCGCCGAACAATGCAGTCGGAGTCTGGCAAACACTGAAACTCGATTGGGTCGGTTGCACGGCCGCGACGCGTTACCACGTCCGCGTCGCGCGCGACGCCATGTTCGATTCGATGCAATCAAGCTCGGACTCGGTCGCACGAAACGAATACTGGGTCTTTGACTTGCCGCCATTGACCGCGTTTTTCTGGAAGGTGCGGGCGACGGACGGACATGATACCACGGGCTGGTCCGCAACACGAAAGTTCACGACCGCGGATGTGGTCCCGCCACCGGCTACGCCGGTGCCGAGCGCCCCACCCAACATGGCGACCATGGTCAAGACGTACGCCACGTTCAGTTGGCAGCACAAGGTCGATGCGACCCAGATACGCATCGTGGTGGCGTATGACGCCGCGTTCGCCGATGTAGTATACGACACAACCTTTTCCTATGTCGACGCGATCGATTTGCCGTTGCTCTACGACACGTGTTATCACTGGCGGATGAACGCCAGCAACCCATTCGGCACTTCGGCATGGACGTCCGTGATGACGTTCAGCACCACCTGCGTGTTGGGTTCTCTCAACGCGGGATCCTCGGGCTCGATCAAGCTGGTTGGCGCCACCGCCTACTTGGCGAATGATGGTGCGAGCGGTTCCGGCCTGCTCATTGTCGACGTTGGCCAGCCGACGGCCCCAGTGGTGCTGGGAACATGTGTACTCGGCGGTTCGTGGCCGCACGACGTCGATGTCCAGGGATCATACGCCTACCTGACGCGGTCCTACGACGGCATGAGTGTGATCGACGTCACCTCGCCGTCGTCGCCTACGGCCGTGGGGTTCTGCCCGATGGGATTCGCCTACGGCGTGGCAGTGTCGGGATCCTGTGCCTACGTCGCGGCGTCCGACAGCGGGTTGATCGTGGTCGACGTTTCCGACCCGGCTCATCCGGTTCGCGTGGCGACCGTACCGGTGACCCGCGCTTTTGACGTCGCCATCGGGGGCAGTTATGCGTACGTCGCCGACGGCAGCTACGGGCTGCGTATCGTCGATATCAGCGTGCCGACGAGCCCCGCGATCGTGGGCAACGTGAACGTATCCCTCACGCAGCCTCACAGCATCGCCATCGGCGGGAACATCGCCGCCCTATGCACTGGGGTCGATGGGGTGAAGATCATCGATATCAGCTCGCCGACCGCGCCGGCATTGGTAGGAACTTTCCCCTATTTCGCAGACAATGCCGCGGTTTACCAAGGACGCCTGTACGCCGCCAGACTCTACGGCAGCAGCAGGCTCCGGATTGCCGATCTGGCGACGCCGTCCTCACCGATCCTGATCAAAGAATACCTGGCCGGTGGCAACGACGTCACCGTGCGGGACAGCCTGGCGTACGAGGCCTGCGGGTCTCTGCAGATCATCAAACTCGGCCATTGACCAGCCGAGCACCCGTCGGGCCGCACCAGCGCTGGTGCGGCTCTCGCTTTTCCCGCGGCGATATCCGGCTTGACTTTGCGGGCCATATTCATTATCATTAGCATTCAGGGAGACCACAGACGATTTCCATTCATCCACCGCGGAGCACCGCATGAAGAAACTCCTATCGGGCAACGAGGCCGTGGCGCGCGGCGCCTGGGAGGCCGGCGTCAACGTGGTGTCGGCCTACCCCGGCACGCCGTCCACCGAGATCCTGGAGAACCTGGCGACGTACCCGGAGGTGTACGCCGAGCTGGCCACCAACGAGAAGGTCGGGCTGGAGGTGGCGGCCGGCGCGTCGTTCGGCGGGGCGCGGGCCCTCACCTGCATGAAGCACGTCGGCCTCAACGTGGCGGCCGACCCGCTGTTCTCGATGGCCTACATCGGCGCCACCGGGGGCTTCGTGGTGGTCACCGCCGACGACCCCGGCATGCACTCGTCGCAGAACGAGCAGGACAACCGCTACTACGCCAAGATGGCCAAGATCCCCTGCCTGGAGCCGTCCGACTCGCAGGAGTGCCTGGCCTTCGCCAAGCTGGCGTTCGAGCTCTCGGAGAAGTTCGACACGCCGGTGCTGCTGCGGCTGACCACGCGGGTCTCGCACTCCAAGGGGGTGGTCGAGCTGGGCCGGCGCGCCGAGCACACACCGTCGGGGTACGTCAAGGACATCGCCAAGCGGATCACCATCCCGGCCCACGCCCGGAAGATGCACGTCAAGGTCGAGGAGCGCCTGCGGCGCCTTGCCGAATACGGGGAAACGTTCGCCGGCAACACGGTCGGGAAGGGCGACAAAAAGCTGGGCATCATCACCAGCGGCATTTCCTACCAGTACGCCCGGGACGTCTTCCCGGAGGCCTCGTTCCTCAAGCTGGGGCTGACCTATCCGCTGCCGAAGAAACTGATCGCGGATTTCATCAGGTCGGTGGACGAGGTCTACGTGATCGAGGAGAACGATCCGTTCCTGGAGGAGCAGATCAAGGCCGAGGGATACTTCGTGAAGGGCTCGTGCGCGTACGACAACCCGGTCACCGGCAAGGACCGGGTGCCGATCACGGGCGAGCTCGACCCGACGGTGGTGGCCCGGTCCTTCGGCCTGCAGCGGGAACCGCCGGTGCAGCCCATCGCCGTGCCGGCCCGGCCGCCGGTGCTGTGCCCGGGCTGCCCGCACCGCGGCGTGTTCTACGCCATCAGCAAGCTGAAGCTGGTGGCCACCGGCGACATCGGCTGCTACACGCTGGGGATGATGGAGCCGCTGGGCGCCATGGACACCGTGATCTGCATGGGCGGCTCGGTGACCGCGGCCATGGGCCTGGAGAAGGCGCTGGGGCCGGAGATGGCCAAGCGGACGGTGGCGGTGATCGGCGACTCCACCTTCTTCCACTCCGGCATCACCGGCCTGATCGACATGGTCTACAACAACGCCCAGGGCACGGTGGTGATCCTGGACAACCGCATCACGGCCATGACCGGGCACCAGCAGAACCCCGGCTCGGGCCGGACCCTGCAGGGCCAGCCCGCGCCGGTGCTGTCGATCGAGGAGATCTGCCGGGCCTGCGGCGTGCAGGACGTCCGCGTGGTCGATCCGCTGGACCTCAAGGCCACCGAGGCCGCGCTCAAGGCGGCGGCCGGCCATCCCGGCGTGTCGGCGGTGATCGCCCAGTCGCCCTGCATCCTGATCGACAAGAAGTTCAAGCCGGCGCTGCACGTGGACGAGGACGCCTGCGTCGGCTGCAAGCTGTGCCTGAAGCTGGGCTGCCCGGCGATCTCGTTCGGCGGCGCGCGGAAGAAATCGCGGATCGACCCGAACTTCTGCACGGGCTGCGAGGTTTGCGCGTCCCTCTGCCCCAAGCAGGCGATGAAGCGGTGACGACCACGATGGTATGACGGTCGTTCCGCCATCGTGCCACAATAGTCAGACAATCGTGCAAGGAAAAACCGTGAAAACAGTCAACATACTGATCTGCGGCGTCGGCGGCCAGGGCGTGCTGCTGGCCGGCGACATCATCGCCGAGACGGCCATCGCCGCGGGGCACGACGCCAAGAAGAGCGAGGTCCACGGCATGGCGCAGCGGGGCGGCAGCGTGGTCAGCCACGTGCGCTACGGCGACAAGGTCAACTCGCCGCTGATCCGCGAGGGCGAGGCCGACGTCATCCTGTCGTTCGAGGAGATGGAGACCGCGCGCTACCTCGACTTCCTGGCGCCGGGCGGCGCGGTGATCGTCAACCGGCAGCAGGTGCTGCCGATGACCGTGGCCACCGGCCAGGCCCAGTACCCGGCGGACATCGTCGACCGGATTAAGGCCCAGGTGCCGAACACGAAGCTCTGCGACGGGCCCGCGCTGTCGGAGCAGGCCGGCAGCGCCAAGACCATCAACGTGGTGCTGGTGGGCGCGCTGGCCCGCCAGCTGGACATCCCCAAGGACACCTGGATCGCCACCATCAGCTCGCGGGTGCCGCCCAAGACCGTCGAGATCAACCGCAAGGCCTTCGAGCTGGGGTACGGCGGCTAAACCGTTCTCCCGCGTCATCCTGGGAGGGGCTCCCTGCCTTGCTAACGAAGGATCCCAGGCGGATTCTACGCGGGTGGGGACGGGGGTTTCCCTCAGTAATGACGATTCGCTGATAAGCAATCATGATCAACCTGCTGCGCGACCGCGCACACGCCCGCGACTGCCGGCCGTTCTCGCAGATCCCGCCCTACTACGACCGGCTGATGAAGGACGTGGACTACGAGCAGTGGGCCCGCTACCTGGTCGACCTGGTGCGGCGGGCCGGGCTGCCCGCGTCCGGCGACCTGCTGGACCTGGGCTGCGGCACCGGCACCTTCGCGGTGCTGCTGGCCCGGGCGGGGTTCACCGTCACCGGCATCGACTCCTCGCCCGAGATGCTGCGGATCGCCAGGGACAAGGCCGCGCGCGCCCGGGCGAAGGTGCGGTTGTCCGAGGGGGACCTGCGCAGCTTCGCAGCGCGCAACCAGTACCCCGTGGCGGTCTCGCTGTTCGCCGGGCGCTGGCGCCGGGCGGGCTGTTCCTGTTCGACATCAACAGCGTCTACGCGCTGGCCGAGTACTGGAACGGCCGGCTGGAGGTGCGCGAGGACGGCGGCCTGACCTCGATCTGGCGGCACCGCTACGACGCCGGGAGCTCGGTCGCCGAGCTGCAGCTGACGCTGTTCGTGCCCCACGGCCGGTCCTACCGCCGGCTGGCGGAGGTCCACCGCGAGCGGGCCTACGAGCTGGCCGAGATCGAGTCGCTGCTGGCCAAGGCCGGGTTCGCCCGCTGCGAGATGTTCAAGCACGGCACGCTGGAACCGCCCCTGGCCAACACCAACCGGGTGATGGTGGCGGCGTACGAATGATGCCACGATCGCGGACAATGCAGCGCGTCATCCTGAAACAGGCATCTCGCCCGACCATTGAAGGATCCCACCGGACGCGGACAGGTTCTTCGAGGGCAGGGCGCGGTGCCGTGCTCAGAATGACGGGCCGAGCAGAGAGAACGTCCTTCGTATGAAGTTCTACGCCGATCTCCACATCCACTCCAGGTACAGCCGGGCCACCAGCCCGGACATGGACCTGGACCACATCGCCCAATGGGCCCGCTACAAGGGCCTGGGGCTGGTGGGCACCGGCGACTTCACGCACCCGGCCTGGTTCCGGGAGCTGAAGCTCAAGCTGGAGCCGCGCGGCAACGGCCTGTTCCACTACAAGGGGATGGACTTCGTGCTGACCGCCGAGGTCTGCAACATCTTCTCCAAGGGCGGCCGCACCCGCAAGGTCCACACCGTGCTGGTGGCGCCGTCGCTGGCGGCCGCGGCCGAGGTCAACCGGCTGCTGCGGGCCCACGCCAGCCTGGACGTCGACGGCCGGCCGATCCTGCCGATCTACGCCTCGCGGCTGGTGGAGCTGGTGATGAAGGCCGACCCCGCCAACTACGTCATCCCCGCCCACATCTGGACGCCGCACTTCTCGGTGTTCGGCTCCAACTCCGGGTTCGACCGGATCGAGGACTGCTACGAGGAGCAGACCGAACAGATCTTCGCGCTGGAGACCGGGCTGTCGTCCGACCCGCCGATGAACTGGCGGCTGTCGGCGCTGGACCGCTACGCCCTGGTCTCCAACTCCGACTGCCACAGCCCGGGCAAGCTGGGGCGCGAGGCCAACGCCTTCGACTGCGAGCCCGACTACGCGGCGATCCGCGAGGCGTTGCGCACCAAGGACCGGACGAAATTCCTCTCCACCATCGAGTTCTTCCCCGAGGAGGGCAAGTACCACTACGACGGCCACCAGCCCTGCCGGCTGCGGCTGACGCCGTCCCAGACCAAGAAATACAAGGGGAAATGCCCGGAGTGCGGCAAGAAGATCACCGTGGGCGTGCTGCACCGGGTCGACGACCTGGCGGACCGGCCGGACGGGGCAGCTCCTGCTGCTGCGATACCATGTCGACACCTGATCCCGTTGGAGGAGATCATCGCCGCGGCCATGGGCCGGGGCACCGGCACCCAGGGCGTGCTCAGGGAGTACCACCAGCTGGTCGCGACCTTCGGCAGCGAATTCTCGATCCTGCTGGATGTCCTGGAGTCCGAGCTGGTCAAGGTGACCGATGCCCGGGTCGCCGAGGGCATCATGCGGGTGCGGGCCGGTCGGGTGCGGGTGCTGCCGGGGTACGACGGCGAGTACGGGGAGATCAGGGTGTTCGAGGAACCCGACTTAAAAATGAAAGATGGAAAAGGCAAAATGCAAAATGGGAAATCCAAAGGCAAGAATAAAAAACAGATGGAACTATTCTAAAAGGGCAAACGGGAGAACGGTCAAACGGGTACATCGGCAAGCGAGTAAATGGGAAACGAAGTGAATACTGAATAGGGAATACTGGGTAGTGAATAGGATAGATTGGATATTTTTCGACATCGGCAACGTGATCTTCTACGACCTGCCGCTGCTGGCCCGCATCTGGCGGCACTTCTACCTGACGATGCGGGAGGCCGGCCTGGCCCTGTCCTTCGAGCAGGTGCTGGCCGAGCGGGAGGAGATCCTGGGGAACAACCCGCCCGAGGTCCACCCGCGGAAGCTGATCGCGGAGCGGCACTGCCCGAGCGTCCCCGCCGAGGTCAAGCAAAAGGCCTACGAGTACCATCACCTCTATCCCGGCGCCAACGTCCCGCTGCCCGGCGTCCATCAGGTGCTGGGAGAACTGGGCGGATCCTATCATCTGGGCGTGATCGCCAACCAGCCGCCGCTGGTGCGGGGCGAGCTGGCGGCCCACGGGCTGGCCGGGTTCTTCGACCTGCTGGTGATCAGCGACGAGGTGGGCCTGCACAAGCCCGACGTCCGCATCTTCGCGCACGCGCTGTCACTGGCCCAGGCCGATCCCGCGCGCTGCCTGATGGTGGGCGACCGGGTCGACAACGACGTGCGGCCGGCGCGATCGCTGGGGATGCGCACCGTCTGGCTGGACAACGACTACTCACTGATGCCCTACGCGCCGCAAGACGAGTACGAGCGGCGCTACATCGCCAGCTACCTGCGGATCAGCGGTGTGGACCAGCGGCTCCTGCCGGGGGGCGCGCCGGACGCGCGGATCACGAACCCGGCCGAGCTGCCGGCGGCGGTGGCCGCCCTCGCCTATCGGCCGGTCAACAGCGAACGCGTGGAGTGCACGACATGAAACGGCTGTGGGCGCCCTGGCGGATGGCCTACATCACGGGCATCGGCGGGCCCAAGGACAAGGGCTGCATCTTCTGCGTCAAGCCCAAACAGAAGCGCGACGCGGCCAACCTCATCGTCCACCGCGGCGAGACCGCCTTCGCGATGATGAACCTGTTCCCCTACAACAACGGCCACCTGATGATCGCGCCCTACCGCCATGTCGGCGATCTCACCAAGCTCACCCCCGCCGAGCTGCTGGAGATGATGACGCTGGCCCAGTCCTGCCAGCGGGCGGTCGCGAGATGCATGCGGCCGGACGGGTTCAACCTGGGTTTCAACCTGGGGCGCACGGCCGGGGCGGGGATCGCCGGCCACGTCCACCTGCACCTGGTGCCCCGCTGGAACGGCGACACCAACTTCATGCCGGTGCTGGGCGGCGCCAAGGTGATCTCCGAGTCGCTGGACGCGTCGTACCGCAAGATCAGATCGCAGCTCAAGGGAAAGTGACCGTCATGCATCGACCGAACGCCCGCTGGACCGCGCTGGCAGCCCTGCTGCTGGCGGCGGCCTGCGCCGCCGGCTGCAAGGGGGACCTCGACTGGGTGAAGGAGCTGGAAGCCGGCGACTGCACCAAGGTGCGGTTCGGCCGGGCGCCGGGCGGGATGCAGCCGCTGGATGCCGGCAGCGACCGGGAACGGCAGGTGGCGCTGGCCACCGCCTACTTCAACGAGAACCCGCAGCTGCTGCAGGCGCTGGCCGGCAAGTGCCCGTCGATCGAGGCGTCGATGCTGGGCTACTTCCGCATGACGGGCGCCATGTGCGACCCGGCCGGCGGCGGGGTGATGCTGCAATTCTTCGCTGAATACCTCCAGCCCCGGCTGTTCGCCGGCCGCCGGGTGCAGTTCGTGCTGGACGCCGACAGCGGTCTGGAGGCGGTCTACGTCAGCGACGTGCCGCTGGAGCAGTGATCCTTCCCGGACGCGATGCGGGGGTATGCTAGCATGAAGGGACCCGCGACCAGCGTCGCCGTGGCGATGTCGGGCGGCGTGGACAGCGGCGTGGCCGCGGCGTTGCTGGTCCGGCGGGGCTGCAGGGTCGTCGGCTTGACCATGAAGCTGTTCTGCCATGACGGCGCCGACCGCGCCAGGAGCTGCTGCTCGCTGGACTCGATCGCCGCCGCCCGCCAGGCCGCGCAGGCATTGGGGATCCCGCACTACGTGGTCGACTGCCAACGGGAATTCTCCCGCTCGGTGGTCGACCGCTTCGTCGCGGAGTACGCGGCCGGCCGCACGCCCAATCCCTGCGTGGACTGCAACGCCGCGATCAAGTTCGGCCTGCTGCTGGACAAGGCGCGCGCCCTGGGCTGCCGGTATCTCGCGACGGGGCACTACGCGAGGATCGTCAAACGTCGGGGCACATCCGTCCTGGCGCGCGGTCTCGATGACAGGAAGGACCAGTCCTATTTCCTGTGGCCGCTGACGAGCGCGCAGCTGTCGCAGGCGCTGTTCCCGCTGGGCGGCCTGACCAAGCAGGAGGTCCGCGCCCAGGCGCGCTCGCTGGCCCTGATCTCGGCGGAGCGGCCGGAGAGCCAGGAGCTCTGCTTCGTCCAGCACGGGTCGTATCAGGATTTCCTCGCGCAACGGGTCAGGCCCGTGCCCGGGGACATCGTCGATGCCGACGGCAAGGTCCTGGGGCGGCACCAGGGCATCATCCGCTACACCGTCGGCCAGCGCGAGGGCCTGGGCATCGCGCTGGGCCGGCCGCAGTACGTGCTGA
>JALOPJ010000209.1 GCA_025453955.1 Candidatus Edwardsiibacteriota bacterium | reverse complement strand
GCACCGGCGGCGCCGGGCCGATCGGCGCGGGTGTGGGGCTGGTTCTCGGTTACCCGGTGATCCCACCGACGCCGACGCCCACCCATACCCCCACCGCGACGGCGACCCCCACGGTCACGCCCACGCCGACGCTGACGCCGACACCTACCGACACGCCGACGCCGACCCCCACGGCCACACCCATCGTCGGTCCGCTGGTCGTCAATACGAGCGATGACCACAACGACGGCAACTGCACCGTGGGCGACTGCACCCTGCGTGAGGCCATCATCGCGGCCAACGGCGGTTCCGGTCTCAACACCATCGTCTTCGATCCGGCCGTGACCGGATCCATCGTCCTGACGCTGGGTGAGCTCACCGTGACCGACGACCTGATCGTCGATGGTCCCGGCTCGGCCACCCTGGCGATCGACGGCAACGACGCCAGCCGGGTCTTCACCCTGCAGGGCGGCGGCGGCGGCCGGCAGCCCAACGCCCCGATCACTGTCGCGATCAGTGGGCTGACCATCACCAACGGTGTGGGCAATTCCTACCCCGGCGGCGGCGGGCTGTTCATCGACTACCTGTCGACCTTCAGCGGTGACGACCTGGACGTGTCCGGCAACCGTGCGCCCGAGCGCAATGGCGGCGGCATCTACAACGACGGCAACACGACCCTGACCAACAGCCGCGTGCACGGCAACTCGGTCGGCTATCCCTTCGCCGACTTCACCCAGTACGGCGGCGGCATCTACAACGGCAGCGGTGCCCAGCTCAGCCTGAGCAACGTGGAGATCTACGCGAACAACATCGTCGATATCGTCTCCGGCAGCGGCCGCGGTGCCGGGTTGGCCGTCGACTACAACGGCAGCGCGACGCTGGAGAACGTGCGCATCTACGACAACCACGTTACGGTGGCCGGCGGCGGCGGCGGCATGTACTTCGCCGGCCCCACGTCGCTGCTCAACAGCCACATCTACGGCAACAGCGTGGCCAACGGCTCCGGCGGCGGCGTTTACGCCTATTTCCCCGGCGGCAGCCTGCTCATCGACCGCAGCGCGGTCACCGGCAACACGGCCAGTGTCTCGGGCGGCGGCTTCTACGTCTACGGCCAGGGCGAATGTTTCACCTGCGTACTCGACATCCGCAACAGCACCATCTCCGGCAACAGCGCGGCGGGTGACGGCGGCGGCATCGCGACCGGCAGCTTCACCGTGCAGCTCAACAACGTCACCGTCGCCAACAACACGGCTGACAGCGACGCGGACGATTTTGGCAGCGCCGGCGGCCTGTGGAGCAGCACGACGGCCGTCAGTTCCCAGAACAGCCTGTTGGCCACGAACCAGGACCTGAGCACAGCCCCGGCCGAGATCTTCCCCGACTGCGCGGCGCAGTCCGGTGACATCACCTCGGGCGGCTACAACCTGGTGGGCGCAGCCGACGGCTGTAACTGGGTCAGCGCCGCCGGCGACCAGGTGGGCAGCATCGTTTCGCCCGTGAACCCGCTGCTGGGACCGCTGGCCATCAACGGCGGAGACACGCCAAGCCATGCCCTGCTCAGCCTCAGCCCGGCCATCGCTGACCGACCAGCGCGGCGTGACCCGTCCGCTGGACGGCGACGGCGACAGCACGCCGGTCTGCGACATTGGCGCCTACGAGGCGCCGACGCTGGCGACGCCGACACCAACGCCAACCGAGACGCCGACGCCAACCCCGACGGCGACCGAGACACCGACCGCGACCCATACGCCAACGGCCAGCGCGACGCCGACCGAGACGCCGACGCCGACGTTCACGCCGGTCAACACCCCCACGCCAACGCCCAGCGTGACGCCGACGGCCACGGCCACACCGACCGAGACGCCGACCGAGACGCCGACGCCCACGGTCACGCCCACCCCCAGCGACACCCCAACGCCCACGCCGACCGCCACACCCACGGCGACGGCCACGCCGCAGCCACCGGCCACGATCGGTGACCGGGCCTGGCACGACCTCAACGCGAACGGCATCCAGGACGGCGGCGAGCCGGACCTGGCCGGCGTGCAGGTGCTGCTTTTCGCGGCGGACGGTGAGCTGGCCGGCAGCGCCAGCACCACCGCCAGCGGCAATTACAGCTTCAGCGTGCCGCCCGGCGACTACCTGCTGGTTTTTAATGCGCCGCCCGGTTACCTCTTCAGCCCACCGAACCAGGGCAGCGATCCTGAAGCCGACAGCGATCCCGACAGCGGCAACGGCGCCACGGATATCTTCACCGTGGGTATGGGTCAGACCGACCTGAGCTGGGATGCGGGGCTGTATCTGGCACCCACGCCGACGCCCACCGCCACCCACACGCCGACGGTCACGCCGGCCGCCACCGATACCCCGACGGCCACGCCGACATCCCCGGTCACGGCCACGCCGACACCGACGGCAACCGAAACGCCCACGCCGACCGATACCCCGACGGTGACGCCCACCGCAACGGCCACGGCGACCGACACGCCCACGCCGGTCGTGCCGGCCACCATCGGCGACCGCGTGTGGGACGACGCCAACGCCAACGGCATCCAGGAC
>JALOPJ010000117.1 GCA_025453955.1 Candidatus Edwardsiibacteriota bacterium | reverse complement strand
CATTGACCGTCCCCTTTACTGTATTCAGCATTCTGTCTACAGTATTCGCCGGGATTATTCGGTCTTTTGCTCCTCCATGGTGAACGCCTCCACGATGTCGCCGACCTTGACGTCGTTGAAGTTGTCCAGCCCCAGGCCGCACTCCATGCCGTTCTGCACCTCGCGCACGTCGTCCTTGAAGCGCTTGAGCGACGCCAGCTTGCCGCTGTAGATCTCCACGTTGTCCCGCAGCAGCCGCACCCGGTGGCTGCGGGCGATGGCGCCCTGCGTCACCTGGCAGCCGGCGATGGTGCCCACGCCCGAGATCTTGTAGGTCTGGCGCACCTCGACCCGGCCCTGCACCACCTCCTTGATCACCGGGGCCAGCATGCCCTTCTGGGCCTTCTGCAGGTCCTCCAGCGCCTCGTAGATGATGTTGTAGATGCGGATCTCGATGCCCTCGCGCTCGGCCAGCTCGCGGGCCCGCTCCTCCGGCCGGACGTGGAAGCCGATGATGATGGCCTGCGAGGCGATGGCCAGGTGCACGTCGCTCTCGGTGATGGCGCCCACGCCCTTGTGGATCACCGACAGCTTCAGCGTGTCGGTCGACAGCTTGTAGACCGCGTCGGAGATGGCCTCCACCGATCCGCCGACGTCGCCCTTGACCACCAGCTTCAGCTCCTTGGCCTCGCCGTCCTTCATCTGGTCGTACAGCCCCTGCAGGGTCACCTGGCCGGCCGGCCGGGAGTCCTGCTCGCGCTTCAGCTGCTGCCGCTTGGAGGCCAGCTCCCGCGCCGCCGACTCCGACTCCATCACCTGGAAGGTGTCGCCGGCCATCGGCGCGCCGTCGAAGCCCTGCACCTGCACCGCGGTCGACGGCCCGGCCGTCTTGACCTGGGCGCCGTGCTCGTCGTACATCGCCCGGATCCGGCCGTGGAACAGCCCGGCCACGAACGGCTGGCCTTTCTCCATGGTGCCCTGCTCCACCAGCACCGTCGCCAGGATGCCCTTGCCCTTGTCCAGCCGCGACTCCACCACCGCGCCCTTGGCCAGGCAGCCGGGGTCGGCCTTCAGCTCCATCATCTCGGACTGCAGCAGCACCATCTCCAGCAGCTTGTCGACGCCGGCGCCGGTCTTGGCGGACAGCTCGACCATGATGGTCTTGCCGCCCCAGTCCTCGGGGTTGAGCCCCTTCTTGGACAGCTCCTGCTTGACCCGCATCGGGTCGGCGCCCGGCAGGTCCATCTTGTTGATGGCCACGATGATCGGCACCTTGGCGGCCTGGGCGTGGTCGATGGCCTCCTCGGTCTGGGGCATCATCCCCTCGGTGGCCGCCACCACCAGGATCACGATGTCGGTGACCCGCGCCCCGCGGGCCCGCATGGCGGTGAAGGCCTCGTGGCCCGGCGTGTCCAGGAAGGTGATGCGCTGGTTCTTGATCCGCACCTCGGAGGCGCCGATGTGCTGGGTGATGCCGCCGAACTCGCCCTCCACCACGTTGGTCTTGCGGATCCGGTCCAGCAGCGAGGTCTTGCCGTGGTCGACGTGCCCCATCACCGTCACCACCGGCGGCCGCGGCTGCAGGTTCTCCTGCTTGGGCAGCTCCTCGGCCGGCTGCTCGGCGGCGAACTCCTGCATCTCCTCCACCGTGTAGCCGAAGTCGTCGGCGATGGTGGCCAGCGTGTCCAGGTCCAGCCGCTGGTTGATGGTCACCATCAGGCCCAGCCCCATCGCCTTGGCGATCACCTCGGAGGGCTTGACCCCCATGCCCTGCGCCAGGTCGCTGATCGACGAGTACTCGGGCAGCCGCACCACGCGCTCGTCGGCGGCCGGCCCGGCCTCCTCCTTGTCCTTCTTGTAGGTGCGGCGCGCCTTGCCCCGCTCGATGGCGGCCATGGTCTGCTTCACCGTCGCGGCCACCACGGTCTGGTCGATCACCGGGCGGTGGTCCCGCTTCTTCTTGCGCTTGCGGCGATGGCCGCCGCGCTGTTCCTCGGCCACGGGCCGGCGGGTCGCCGGTGCCGGCTCGGCCGCGACCGGGCGCGGGGGATGCTGGGCCTCGGGATAGGGCTTGGTCAGCTCCTCCGGGTACTGGATGGTGCTGACCACCACCGGTCCCGGCTCGGGCACCGCGGCCTTGGCCTCGGCCTTGGCCGCCGCCTCCACCTTCTCCTGGATGATCTTCTTCTGGACCTGGTCCTTCTTGACCGCCTGCTTGTCGGCCTCCATCTTGTCCTTGGCCGCCTGGACCTGCTCCGGGGTCACCGCGCTCATCCGGTTCTTGATCGGGAAATCGAGCTCCTTCAGCAGCGCCAGGAACGCGTCGGCCGACATCTTGAGGTCCTTGGCCGCCTCGAAGGCCTTGATGGTCCTGGCAGGGGCCGGCGCCTCGGCCGGTTTCTTGGCGGGGGCCTTCTTCTTCGGCGCCGCCGGGGCCTTGGGCTTGGCCGCCTTGGGGGCCTTGGACGGCGCGTGCTCGGCGGTGTCGGCCGGTGCCGTGGTCGCGTCGGCCTTGACGGTCATTTTCTTCTTGTCGGTCATGCGGCCTCCTATTTCTCGCTGTCCCCGTCGCCGCCCTCGGCGACGTCCCCGGGCGTTTCGTCTTCCTCCGGCGCCGGATCTTCTCCGGCGACCTTCTCCTCCGCGTCCGGCCCGATCGGCTCGGCGCCTTCCTCAGCGACCGGCACCGCCGGCGGCGCCGCCTCCTCGGCCGGTGCCGCGGCCGGCTGTTCGTCGCCGCCCTCGGCGTCCTTGGGCTTCTCCCGCGGCTGGTCCAGCAGTTTCATCAGCCGGCCGTCCTTGATCTCGATGGCCTGCGACAGGATCCGCTCGGCCGTCTTGTCGCCGATCCCCGGCAGCTCGGTCAGCTTTTCCTGGCCCGCCTCGATCACCTTGGTCAGGGTCTCCAGGCCGGCCTCGGCCAGCTTGGCCTTGACCTTGTCGCTGACGTCCAGCTCGTCCAGGGTCAGCTGGCTCTCGACGGCCGCCAGCCGGCTCTGGTACTCGGTCTCGTTGATGACGTTGATCCGCCAGCCGGTGAGCTTCGACGCCAGCCGCACGTTCTCGCCCCGCTTGCCGATGGCCTTGGAGTTCATCAGGTCGGGGCAGATCACCAGCATCTTCTGCTCGGCCTCGTCGGCGAAGGCCTCCAGGTCCTTGGCCGGGGACAGCGCCCGCACCACGAAGGTGGCGGGGTCGGGCGACCAGAAGATGATGTCGATCTTCTCGCCCGACAGCTCGCGCACCACCGCCTGCACCCGCACGCCCTTGACGCCGACGCAGGCGCCCACCGCGTCGATCTTGGGGTCCTTGGTGTAGACCGCCACCTTGGCGCGCTCGCCGGCGTCCCGGGCCACCGCCTTGATCTCCACCAGGCCGTCGCGGATCTCGGGCACCTCCTGGGCGAACAGCTTCCTGAGGAAGTCGGGATGGCTGCGCGACAGGATCACCTGCGGGCCCTTGATGGTCTTGACCACGTCGATCACGCAGGCCCGCACGGTGCGGCCCTGCTGGTAGCGCTCGGAGCGGATCTGCTCGCGGAACGGCAGCACCGCCTCGGTGCGGCCCAGGTTGACCAGGATGTCGCCCCGGTTGATCTGCTGGACGGTGCCGGTGATGATCTCGCCCAGCTGGGTCGAGAAGTCCTGGAACACCTGCTCCCGCTCGGCCTCGCGCACCCGCTGGAACAGGATCTGCTTGGTCTGCTGGATCGCCAGCCGGCCGAACTCCTCGAAGGGGATGATCACGTCGACCTCGTCCCCCGGCTTGGGGCGGTCGATGTAATCGGCCGCGTCCGCCGGGTTGATCTGCAGCGCCGGGTCCTCCACCGTCTCCACCACCGTGCGGCGGGCGAAGATGCCGATCTCGCCGCTGTCGTCCTCCACGTCGACGGTGATGTTGTCGGCGGTGCCGAACTTCTTCTTGCAGGCCTGCAGCAGGCCCTGCTTCAGGGTCTCGATCACGAACTCCCGGGAGAGGTTCTTCTGCCGGGCGATCTCGTTGAGGGCGTCGATCACATCAAGGTTGGCCACGGTGCATGCTCCTTCGCTGTGGGTGCGCGGTACGCGACATTGGATGATGGACGTTCCCCGGCCGGCGCGGCCGGGCTATTGCTTCCTTTTGGTCCCCTTGGCGACCTCGACCACCAGCCGGGCCTTCTTCACCTGGGCCAGCGGCAGCCACAGCCCGCCGCCGCCGTCCAGCAGCAGCCGGACCATGCCGCCCTCGGTCCCGTCGATCCGGCCGGTGAGGTCGCCGCGGCCGTCGACCGGGGACGACAGCACCAGGTGCGCCAGCCGCCCCCGGAACCGCCGGTAGTCGTCCGGCCCCCGCAGCGGGCGGTCGAGGCCGGGCGAGCTGACCTCCAGCCGGTAGGCGTGGGGGATGGGGTCGGCCTCGTCCAGGGCTGCCGACAGCCGCTCGGAGGCGGCCTGGCAGTCGCCGATGCCGACCTCGCCGGCCGGGCGGTCGATGAAGACCCGCAGCAGGCCGCCCCGCGGCTGGTACTCGACGTCGAACAGCTCCAGGCCCAGCTCGGCCGCCAGCGGCCGCGCCAGCTCCCGCACCCGGTCGATCACCGCCTGAGGGTCGTGTGGCACCATCGGTCCCCCGTCTTGCGGTTGCACAATGAAAGAGAGCGGGTTTGCACCCGCTCTCGATCGTCAAGTCGTGACTATTATACCACCGCGTCGCGCAGATTGCAAGGTATATTTTATTATTTACTGATCCGCTCGATCACTTCCAGCAGGTGGTCGGTGTCGAACGGCTTCGACACCACCTCGATCACCGAGAACTTGTTGGCCCGGATGTTGAGCTCGGGCGAGCCGTAGGCGGTGATCATCACCACCGGCAGGCCGGGCCAGCGGTGCCGCGCCTCGCACAGGATCTCGATGCCGTCCATCCCCGGCAGCATGTAGTCCAGCAGCAGCACGTGGGGCGGCCGCCGCTCCAGCTCGGCCAGGCCCGAGGGCCCGTCGTAGGCCACCGCCACCTCGTAGCCCTGGGCCTCGAGGATGGTGGTCAGCATCTCGCCGATGGCCGGTTCGTCGTCGATGATCAGGATGCGTTTCTTCATGGCGCTCACTGTGCTGGAATGATACCCATATTCGCCCGCGAAGTCAAGAGTATTTTTCCGTCGAAACGGAAAATGGACGGACCGGGCCCGCCGCTCACTTGCCGGGGAACAGTTCCACCGACAGCAGCTCCTGGACCTTCTGCTTGGCCTGGGCCGGCGGCACCTTGACCGTCTCCCCGCCCCGCCGCTTGATCTCGACCACGCCCTCGGCCAGGCCCTTCTCGCCCACGGTGACGCGCAGCGGGATGCCGATCAGGTCGGCGTCCTTGAACTTGAAGCCCGGCCGCTGGTCGCGGTCGTCCAGCAGCACGTCGATCCGGGCCCCGGCCAGCTCGGCGTAGAGGTCCTCGGCCGCCTTGAGGATGGCGGGGTTGTTGACGTTGAGCGCGCTGACCACCACCTGGTAGGGCGCCACCGCCAGCGGCCAGACGATGCCGTCCTTGTCGTGGCACTGCTCGATGATGCAGGCCGCGATGCGGTCGATGCCGATGCCGTAGGAGCCCATGATCAGGGGCTTCTCGGTCCCGTCCTCGTCGGTGAAGGTGGCGTTCAGCGCCTTGGAGTACTTGGTGCCCAGCTTGAAGATGTGCCCCAGCTCGATGGCCTGGGTCAGGGCCAGCGGCTGGCCGCAGGTCGGGCAGGGCTCGCCGTTCTTCACCGACCGCAGGTCGCAGAAGCAGTCGACCTTGAGGTCCCGTCCCACGAAGATGTTCCGCAGATGGTACTGGTCCTTGTTGGCGCCCGAGACCAGGCCGGCCGCGTTCTGCAGCAGGCGATCGGCGATGATCCGCACGCCGCAGATCCTGACCGGCGAAATGAACCCGACGTTGGCGCCGGTGGTCCTGTGGACCTCCTCGGGAGTGGCCGGCCGGAACGCGGCCGTGCCCAGGGCCGCCTGCAGCTTGGACTCGTTGAGCTCGTCGTCGCCGCGCACCAGCACGAACACCGGCTGGCCGTCGGCGA
>JALOPJ010000116.1 GCA_025453955.1 Candidatus Edwardsiibacteriota bacterium | reverse complement strand
CGCGGAGATGGTCTCGCCGCCGCCGATCGACTTGCGGGCCGCCATGATGGCGTCCTGCACGATGCGGTTGCCGGCGGTCTTGGCGGTGATCTCCAGCGCATCCATGATGGCCACGCCCGAGGCCAGCAGGGTGCCCAGGGTGCGGGCGAAACGGGCGATGGCCGACTTCTGTTGCAGGTTGCCAAGGATCGGCAGTTTCAACATCATGCCGTCGATCATCAGCTGCCCCTTGTCGGTTTTGTAGAACCGTTGGATGCCGATCACAGATGCAACGACGATAACGATGATAGGGATGATGAACTTTTGTAGGAATTTCGATAGCGCAATAACGAAGAGTGTCGGAGCGGGCAGTCTGGCGCCCATCTCGGCGAACATCCTCTCGAAGATCGGGATCACGAAGATCAGCAGGATGGCCGCGGCGCCGATGCAGACCGTGATCAGGATGGCAGGCCGCATCAGGATGTTGTCCAGGATGCCGCCGGCCTCGCCGGCCGCCGCCATGTTGATGTACAGCTCGGAGAAGGTGCTCTTCTGGCGCTGCAGCGCCTCGGCCAGGGTCGACCCGCCCTCGACGTCGGTCTTGATCTGCTCGACGATCTTGCGGAACGACAGGTTGTCCAGCTGGCTGCCCAGGATGTCCAGGCACTGCACCAGCGGCAGCCCCGAGTTGATCATGGTGGCGAACTGGCGGGTGAAGATCGACAGGTCCTTGCCGGTGACCTTCTTGGCGCCGAAGCTCAGCTGCAGGGCCTTGGGCTTGAGCCGCACCGACGAGACGATGATGTTGCGCTTGCGCAGCGCCTCGATCACCGCCGCCTCGTTCTCGGCGGTCAGCTCCCCCGAGACCAGCCCGGCCTTGGTGTCCCGGCCCTTCCACATATAGATCGGCATCTGGGCTCTCCTTTATCTCGTCGTTGGGTAGGTGCGGTGCCGCGCGCCGGTCACTGGATAGTGGCCTGGCGCCGCTTGATCATCTGGTCCAGCTCCTCCTGGTTGGGCGAGACGTCCAGCGCGGTGTCCAGCGTGATCTTGCGGTCGATGAACAGCTGGTAGAGCGCCTGGTTCATGGTCTGCATGCCGTACTTGGTGCCGGCCTGCTCCAGCGAGTAGATCTGGTGGATCTTGTCGTCGCGGATCAGGGCCTTGATGGCCGGGGTGCAGATCATGATCTCCAGCGCCGCGATCCGGCCGCCGCCGATCTTGGGCAGCAGCTGCTGGGTGACCACGCCCTCCAGGGTGAAGGCCAGCTGGGCTCGCACCTGGGACTGGGCGTGGGCCGGGAAGACGTCGATGATGCGGTGGATCGACTCGGCGGTGGAGTTGGTGTGCAGGGTGGCCAGCGTCAGGTGGCCGGTCTCGGCGGTGGTCAGGGCCAGGGCGATGGTCTCGTAGTCGCGCATCTCGCCCACCAGCACCACGTCCGGGTCCTGGCGCAGGGCGAACTTCAGGGCGTTCTGGAAGCTCTTGGTGTCGGCCTCCAGCTGCCGCTGGTTGACGATGCACTTCTTGTGCTGGTGGATGTACTCGATCGGGTCCTCCACCGTGATGATGTGGGCCCGCCGCTCGGCGTTGATCTTGTCGATCATCGTGGCCAGGGTGGTCGACTTGCCCGAGCCCGTCGGCCCGGTGATCAGCACCAGCCCCTTGGGCCGGGCGGCCAGCTCGGCCATGATCGGCGGCAGGCCCAGCTGGGCGAAGGAGCGGATCTCCCAGGGGATCACCCGCAGCGCCATGGCCACGCAGCTGCGCTGCAGGAAGCAGTTGCCGCGGAACCGCGACAGGCCGTGGATGCCGAACGCCAGGTCCAGCTCCAGCTCCATCTCGAACTTCTTCTTCTGGCGGTCGTTGAGGATGCTGTAGGCCAGCTGCTCCACCGCCTGCGGGGTCAGGACCTCGTAGTTGCTGCGGATCAGCTCGCCGTCGATCCGGTAGACGGGCGGCACGCCGGCGGTGAGGTGGAGGTCGGTGGCCTTCTTCTGGATCATCTCCTCCAGCAGTTGGGTCAGGGTCGGCATGGCGGCACCTCGTGTGGCGGTTGCGGTCGGACGGGGCGGGAGCGGGGGCTCAGGCCTCCGCGGTCTCGCGGATCATCTCGTCGATGGTGGTGATGCCCTGCTTGCACTTGCCGAAGGCGTCCATCCGCAGGGTCAGCATGCCCTGCTCCACGGCCTTGGCCCGCAGGGTGGTCACCGCCTGGTGCTTGAGGATCATCTCCCGGATCTCCGGGGTGATCGGCATCACCTCGTACAGGCCGACCCGGCCCTTGTAGCCGGTGTTGTTGCAGAGCGGGCAGCCCTTGCCCTTCATGAAGGTGGCGCCCTGGAACTGGTCGGGGGTGAACCCCATGTCCAGCAGCATCTCGGGCTTGACCTCCACCGGCGCCTTGCACCCCTTGCAGATGCGGCGCACCAGCCGCTGGGCCTGGATCAGGATGCAGGAGCTGGCCACCAGGAACGGCTCGACCCCCATGTCGACCAGCCGGGACACCGACGACGGGGCGTCGTTGGTGTGCAGCGTGGACAGCACCAGGTGGCCGGTGAGCGCCGCCCGGATGGCGATGGACGCGGTCGGCCCGTCGCGGATCTCGCCCAGCATCACGATGTTGGGCGCCTGGCGCAGGATGGAGCGCAGCGCCACGTCGAAGGAGAACCCGATGGCCGGCTCGGCCTGGATCTGGTTGATGCCCTTCAGGTTGTACTCGATCGGGTCCTCCACCGTCATGATGTGCTTGTCGACGGTGTTGATCTGCGACAGCGCCGAGTACAGCGTGGTGGTCTTGCCCGAGCCGGTGGGGCCGGTGATCAGCAGGATGCCGAACGGCGCGTGGATGGCCTTCATGAAGTTCTTCAGCGCCAGCTCGGTGAACCCGAAGTTGGCCAGGTCCAGGGTCAGCGACGAGGCGTCCAGGATCCGCATCACCACCTTCTCGCCCCACAGCACCGGCAGCGTGGAGACGCGCAGGTCGATCTTCTTGCCCATCACCTTGACGGCGATCCGGCCGTCCTGCGGCTTCTTGCGCTCGGTGACGTTGAGCTTGGCCATCACCTTGATGCGGGCCACCAGGGCGTTCTTCATCCGCATCGGCGGGTCCATCAGCCGCTGCAGCACGCCGTCCTGGCGCAGCCTGATCCGGAACTCCTTCTCGTAGGGCTCGATGTGGATGTCCGAGGCGCTGCGGCGCACCGCCTCGGTCAGCACGTAGTTGACCATCTTGACCACCGGCGTGGTGGAGCCCAGCTCGGCGATGTCGACGTCCTCGTTCTCGCCCTCCCCGCCCTCGTCCACCATCTCGATGCCGTCGCCGCTCTCGGTCAGGCCCTCCATCCCGCCCCCGCCCTTCGGCGCCAGGGCGTCGATGTCCTCCAAGGCCTCGGCGGCGGTCAGCTCGGCCGCGGCGATCACGGTCAGGTCCTTGCCCAGCGGGTAGTGCTGCTCCAGCAGGCGGCGCAGCGCCGAGTAGGCGGCCACCACCGGCTTGACCTGCAGCCCGGTGGCGAACTCGATGTCGTTGAACACCGTGACGTCGGAGGGGTCCAGCACCGCCACCGTCAGGGTCCGGCCCAGCCGCTTGACCGGGATGGCCATGTGGCGGTTGGCCACCTCGGGCCGGAACAGCTTGATCAGGCCCGGCTCCAGCTGGAAGCCGGAGAGGTCCATCGACGGCACGCTGTACTGCCGCGAGACGAACTGCAGCAGCACGTTCTCGGTCAGCATCGACAGCCGGATCATCACGGCGGCCAGCGGCTCGTTGGTGGCCTTCTGCTCGGCCACCGCGCGCTCGTACTGGGCCTTGGTGACCAGCCCCAGCTTCAGCAATATGTCCCCGATGTGCTGGGCCATGCTACGGTCTTACCTGTTGGGGCAATCCATGGACTGCCCTTGCGATGTTCTTCATTGCTCGGCCACGGTCTCCTTGATCACCTCGTCGATGGAGGTCAGCCCGGCCGACACCTTGCTGATGCCGTCGCGGCGCAGGGTGACCATCCCCTCCTCGATCGCCTTGGCCTCGATCACGTCGGCCTGGGCCTTGGCCATGATCAGGTCGCGGATGGCCGGCGTGATCGGGATCACCTCGGCCAGGGCCAGCCGGCCGCGGTAGCCGCTGGTGCGGCACTCGGGGCAGCCCCGCCCGCGGTAGAACTTGATGCTGCGGGGGTCGATGCGGGGGCCCAGGAACTCGCGCACCAGGTTCTCGTCGGGCCGGTACTCCTCCTTGCAGGACTGGCAGATCATGCGCACCAGCCGCTGCGACAGCACCGTCAGCAGCGAGGAGGCGATCATGAACGGCTCCACCCCCATGTCCACCATCCGGGTGATGGTGAGGGCGGCGCTGTTGGTGTGCACCGAGGAGATCACCAGGTGGCCGGTGAGCGACGAGCGGATGGCGATCTCGGCGGTCTCCTTGTCGCGGATCTCGCCCACCATGATGATGTTGGGGTCCTGCCGCAGGAAGGCCTTGAGCGCCGCCCCGAAGGTGGTGCCGCCCTCCTCCTTGACCGCCACCTGGTTGATGCCGCCCAGCGAGAACTCCACCGGCTCCTCGGCGGTCATGATGTTGGTGTCGGGCTCGTTCAGCTCCTCGATGCAGGCGTACATGGTGGTGGTCTTGCCGCTGCCGGTGGGGCCGGTGACCAGCACGATGCCGAACGGCGTGTGCACGCCCTTCAGCAGGTCCTTGAGCGCCTTCTCGCCGAAGCCGAACTTGTGGATGTCGAAGCTGACCGAGGTGCGGTCCAGCACGCGCATGGCGATCTTCTCGCCGAAGGCGGTGGGGATGATCGACACCCGGATGTCGATCGGCTTGTTGAGCACGTTCATCCGGATCCGGCCGTCCTGGGGCAGCCGCTTCTCCTCGACCTTGAGCTTGGAGATGATCTTGACCCGGGCCACGATCGACGCCTTCATCCGCAGCGGCGGCTGCATCACCTCCTGCAGGGCGCCGTCCACCGCCATCCGCACCCGCATGTCCTTCTCGTAGGGCTCGATGTGGATGTCCGAGGCCCGCCGCTTCACCCCCTCGGCGATCAGGCTGTTGACCAGCTTGGCGGCCGGCGAGTTCTCGATGGCGGCCGACATCTCCGAGGCGGCGTCGCCGGCGTCCTCCTTCTGCTCCTCCAGGATCTCCAGGTCGCCGTCCTCGCCGCCGGCGTCCTCCTCGGCCTTGAGGGACTTCATCATGTCCTCGAGCATCCCGGCCGAGCCGTAGTGCTTGTCGATGGCCTCCCAGATGGCCGCCTCGGAGGCGATCACCGGCTTGACGTCGAACCCGGTGGTGAAGCGGATGTCCTCGATCGCCAGGGCGTCGTTGGGGTTGACCACCGCCATGGTCAGCACCCGGCCCAGCCGCGACAGCGGCAGGATGCCGTACTTCTGGGCCACCTGCGACGGCACCAGCCGGATCAGCGTGGGGTCGATCTTGTACTCCCGCAGGTTGACCGCCGGCACGTTGAACTGCTTGGACAGGAACTGGACGATCTCGTCCTCGGTGATGAAGCCCTGCTTCACCAGGATCGAGCCGATCCGGCTGCCCGATGACTTCTGCTCGGCCAGCGCCTTGTCCAGCTGTTCGCCGGAGATCAGCCCCGCCTTGAGGAGCATGTCGCCGATCTTGAGGGACATCGCTTACACGTTCAAAATTCGAAATGCCAAATGCTGAATCGGGATGCCGTCAGTCCTGCACCGTCTCCACCACCGCGGCCTCCAGGGTGATCAGGCCCTGCCGGGCCTTCTCCAGCGCGGCGTCGCGCAGGGTCTTCATCCCCAGCCGCACCGCCTCGATCCGGATCTCGTCGGTGGAGCTGCGGCCGATGATCATCCGCCGGATCTCGGGGCTGATCGGCAGCACCTCGAAGATGCCGATCCGGCCCTTGTTGCCGGTGTTGTTGCACTCGACGCAGCCCTTGCCGCGCATCAGGGTGGCGCCCTTGAAGATGTCGGGGTCGATCCCCAGCTTGCGGATCTCGTCGGGGGTGATGGGGTCGGGCTGCTTGCAGCTCTTGCAGACGCGCCGCACCAGCCGCTGGGCCTCGATCAGCGAGACGGTGGCGGCGATCAGGAACGGCGGGATCTCCATGTCGAGCAGGCGGTTCAGCGTGGAGGGCGCGTCGTTGGTGTGCAGGGTGGAGAGCACCAGGTGGCCGGTCATGGCCGCGGTCATGGCGATCTCGCCGGTCTGGCGGTCGCGGATCTCGCCCACCAGCACGATGTTGGGGTCCTGGCGCAGGAAGGCCTTGAGCGCCTTCTCGAAGGTGTAGCCGATCTCGGGCTGGACGTTGACCTGGTCTTGCCCGAGCCGGTGGGGCCGGTCACCAGGATCATGCCCTGGGGCCGGTTGGTGGCGGCCACGAAGTCGTCCAGCGCCTTGCCCTCGATCCCCAGCGACGTCAGCGCGCCGCCCAGGGCGCTCTGCTCCAGCACGCGGATCACGATCTTCTCGCCGTACTTGATCGGCATGGTGGAGACGCGCAGGTCGACGGTGCGGTCGGCCAGCTTCACCGAGCAGCGGCCGTCCTGGGGCAGGCGGCGCTCGGTGAGGTTGAGCTTGGAGATCACCTTGATGCGCGAGGCCACCGCCGCCGCCACCCGGCGGGGCGGCGACATCACCTCCTGCAGCATGCCGTCCATCCGGTACCGCACCCGCAGCACCTTCTCGTAGGGCTCGATGTGGATGTCGGACGCCCCCTTCTTGATGGCGTCCATCAGGATGCTCTGCACCAGCTTGACCACCGGCGTGGAGTCGATCTCGGCCTGGGTGGCCACCTCGTCCTCGTTCTTGTCCACCACCTCCAGGTTGTCGGCCTGGGCCTCGGCGTCGATGGCCTTGAGCGCGTCGGCGCTGGCCTGGGTGCCGTAGAGGCGGTCGATGGTCTTCTCGATCGAGGTCTCGGCGCAGACCATCGGCTTGACCTCGAAGCCGGTGAGGAACTGGATGTCCTCGATGGTGAAGACGTCCGCCGGGTTGGACATGGCGACGAACAGGGTGCGGCCGGTGCGCTGCACCGGCACGATCTGGAACTTGCGGGCGGTGTCGGCCGGGATCAGCTTCAGCAGCTGCGCGTCGATCTCCTTGCTGCCCAGGTTGACCGTCGGCACGCCCAGCTGCTTGCCCAGGAAATCGGTGATGGCGTCCTCGGTGATGAAGCCCAGCTTGATCAGGCAGGCGCCCAGCCGCGCGCCGGTGCTTTTCTGCTCCGCCAGCGCCCTGTCCAGCTGTTCCTTCTTGATCAGGTTCGCCTGGACCAGCATGTCGCCAAGCTTCAACGCCATGTCGGCTCCTCCCCTGTCCGATTGTTCATTTGACTATAACACAACGGCGGAAAAAATGTCAAGAGGATTAACTGTCGTTTTTTTCAAGGGCCTACGGTGACATGTTCCAACAATAGTTTAAGTTTCTTCGGCCCGATACCCTTGACCCTGCCCAGCTCCCGCGGCGACCGGAATCTCCCCACCGTCCTGCGGTGCTCGGCGATCCGCCTGGCCATCGCCGGTCCGATGCCCGGCAGCCGCTGCAGCGTCTGTTCGTCCGCCGCGTTGATGTCGACGGTCCCGGTCAGCAGTTCCTTGCCGGGCCGGATCTGCCCGGCCGCGGCCGGGGCGGGCGCCGCGGCGGTGTCCGCCGCGGCCGGCAGTCCCGCCGCCTCCGGCCGCAGCCCGGGCAGCGCCGTTGGATGGGACCGCTTGAAGGCCAGCAGCCCCAGCCCCGCCGCGTTGGCGGCCAGGAAGAACAGGATCACCCGTCGTTCGTCGGGCGTCAGCGCCAGCATACGTCGTCGTCGTTCGGCGGCACGGTGCGGCGGCCGGTCAGAACACCACGTTGACCAGCAGGTTCAGGCCGTAGCGCTTGGAATCGGACACCGAGCTGACCTTGTTGCTGGTGCTGCCGTAGTCCGCCGCCAGCGAACCGGTGATGCTGTTGGAGAACCGGTACTCCGCCTGGGTGGCCAGCGCCACCTCGTCCGTGTTGGCCATGAAGTCGGCGTCGGCCAGCACCGCCTGGGCATCGCAGATCTTCTGGCTGCGCACGCTGTAGCTCCCGGTGAGCGACAGCCGCAGTTCGTTGGCGAACTTGAACCGGCGCCGGCCCAGCTTCCAGAAGTTGAGCGCCAGCCCCTTCTGGGCGGTCAGCGAGTAGGAGAAGCTCCCGGAGAGCTTGCGGGTCTCGGTATAGTCCCGGCGCCAGCCGCTGATCACGTACTGCCGGGCATCGCCGGGCTCCTGGACGTCCTGCACCGTCCATTCGTAGTTGAGGGTCGTCGAGAACCGCGGCCGCCAGGTGGCGCTCCACTCGGCCAGCGGCGAGAAATTGCGGCGCACGGCCAGCCGCGACAGCCCCCGGTCCTGCTGGTAGTTCCGTTCCGTGGTGCGGTTGAACGAGGAGGCCAGCCGCGAGCTGCTCCAGGCCCGGGGCCAGACCTTCTCCACCGCCACGATGTCGGCCCGCAGGTTCGGCCAGTTGACGGTGCGGCCGTAGTTGGTGACCGCGCCGGTCACCGTCCAGTTGTCGTTGCGTCCCCAGCTGCCGGTGAGGTTGACCGGTCCCAGCCGGGCCGAGGTGCTGGCCGAGTAGGCGTTGCCGAGCGTGTTGTTGTCGGTGCCCGGCAAACCGCTGAAGCGCTCGACGCCCTCGGGCCGGCGCTGCCACCCCAGCTGGTACCACAGCGAGGGCCGCCGCATCAGGTTGGCGGCGCTGCCGTTCTTGCTCTGGGTGAAGCTGACCTGGACCCCCTGCCAGCTCGTGAAGAAGGCGTCCAGCCCGCCCAGCGCCTTCGCCAGCAGCCACTGCTGCGATCCCGCCTCGAGCGAGTCGTCCCGGGCCTTGTTGCGCGCCGGGGTCAGCCGGCCCAGCCAGTTGCCCAGCGGGAAATCGTTGGCCAGCGTCAGGGCGTTGGCGTTGGTGACGTTCTGCAGCATGGTCGAGTCCCGGCGGCCGTTGGCCGTGTCCCGCAGCACCACCGCGTGCTGCTCGCTGTAGGTGGTGCTGTAGTTCAGCGACGGCCGGACCACCTTCAGCCAGGAGATGGTGGTGGCGTACTCGACCCGCTGGCTGCGGCCGGTCTCCGACCCCAGTTTCAGGCGCCGCGCCAGGTCGCCGGCCCACTTCGGCTGCATCAGGTCGCGGTTCTGCGAGAGGGCGACGTTCAGCTGGTCGGTCAGCTTCCAGGCCAGCGACCCGGAGAGAGAACGCGTCGCGCCGCTGCCGCTGGTGGACTGCACGCCGGTGGTCTTCTCCAGGCTCCAGTGCTTGGCCTGGCTGCTGTGCCACGAGGAGTTCAGGGACGATGGCAGGTAGTAGAACCGCGTCAGCTTGAACACGCTGATGCCCGGGTTGCGGGCCGGGCTCCAGCCGTAGGTCAGGCTTTGGTTCAGCCCGCTGTGGCTGTCGGCGGCGGTACGGGAGAAGCCCGTCGACTGCTGCCAGGCCGCCGTGTAGTTCAACCGGTCGATGGTGGCCTTCGTCAGCCACCAGCCCGATGGCCTGGTACGGGCGAGGCTGAACCCGGCGTTGCGGCTGCGGCCCCAGGAGCGCTGGGCCCGGCTCTCGGCCTCGGTCAGCCTGATGTCGTCGCTGCCGAACTCGGGGAACCCCTGGTCGATGCTCTGGCCGAAGGTCAGTGGCAGGCTGAAGCCGATCCGGTCCAGCAGGAACTTCGACAGGGTCAGCCCGCCGTTCAGGGCGTAGTTGACCGTCTTGGTGCCCGAGCCGGTGCCGGTG
>JALOPJ010000115.1 GCA_025453955.1 Candidatus Edwardsiibacteriota bacterium | reverse complement strand
CGAGACCGCCTTGTACGCCAGGCGGCCGCCGTCCGGGGACCAGGCGAACCAGTTGCCCGAGGAACGTCCGGTGCCCAGGTCGCGGACCTCCCCGGTGTTGGAATCCCACAGCAGGATGGTGCCCCCGTCCTGGCGGCCGGCGGCCAGCAAGCGCCCGTCCGGGGACCAGGCCAGGTGGGCGAAGGGCTCGTCCGGGTCGAAGGGACGGGCCCCGCCGCCGGCCAGCGCGGCACCGGCCAGCGCCGCCAGCAGGGACAATGTCAGCAGTATTGTTCGCATGATCGGTCCTGCCTGAGGTTCGTCGTGCGGCCGGAACGGGACAAACTAGGGTCTTTACTTTTCCGCCCGGTTATAGTATAATAAATGCCGATTGGCGCTATTAGCTCAGTTGGTAGAGCAGCTGACTCTTAATCAGCGGGTCGAAGGTTCGAGTCCTTCATGGCGCACCAGCGATCTCCACGGGCCGCGGCACATGCCGCGGCCTTTTCATTTGCCGGCCGCGGGGGACCGGGCGGCGGACCCCGGCTCGCCCATCGGGCAGACCCGGTCCTCGCGCAGCACGCCGATCGCGCACTGGACGTAGGCCATCAGTCGCTCCCCCAGCCCTGTCGCCAGCGCCGGTGCCCGGGCCTGCAGCGGCCGCTTGAGGTCGGGGTCGGCGCGGTAATCGAACAGCGAGGCCGGCTGGCCCGGCTCGGCCAGCGCCAGCAGGCTGTCGGTGAACAGCGCGTACCGCCCGCCGTAGTGGCAGGCCGCGAACCCATCGCCGCTGGCATCCCGCAGCGACCGCCCGGTCGCGGCATGGACGGCGGACAGCCCCAGCAGGTCCAGCGCGGTGGGCAGCAGGTCGACCTGCGAGCCGATCCGGTCGTCCCGCCCCGGCCGCACCAGGCCCGGCGCGTAGACCAGGCAGGGCACCCGGAAGATCGACCGGTAGTCGCTGCGCGAGGGCGAGGTGGTGTGGTCGCCCACCAGGATGAAGACCGTGCCGGGAAACCACGGCTGCCGCCGCGCCGCGGCCAAGAACCGCCCCAGGCTGAAGTCGGCGTAGCGCAGGGCCCGCTGGTGCTCGGTCTCCCCCGCGGTCCTCGGGATGTCCGCCTCGCGGCCGGCCGGGATGCGGTAGGGCACGTGCGGGTTGAGCGAATAGAACGCCAGGCAGAACGGCTGGGGCAGCCGGCCCGCCCGGGCGCAGGCGTCCAGCAGCGCCGGCTCGTCGAACAGGCCCCAGGTGCCGTCCTGCATCTCATCGGACAAGCCCGGATAATCCTCCTTGCCGAAGTACTTCGTGAATCCCGCCATCCGGGCGAAGGCGTCGAACCCCATCGAGCCGGTCTTGGCGCCGTGATAGAACGCGGTGGCGTAGCCGTTGCGGCCCAGGATCGTCCCCAGCCCCAGGATCCGCGAGGTCTCGGTGGTGGAGCCGATCTGGGTGTGGTCGGTAAGCCCGGGCAACGAGGCCAGGATGGCCGGCGCCGCCTCGATCGAGCGCTGGCCGCTGGCCAGGAAGTTGGTGAACAGCAGGCCGGCGGCCGCCAGGCTGTCGAAGCAGGGCGTGCGCGTCGTGCCGGCGCCGTAGCACCCCATCTGGTCGGTGGTCCAGCTCTCCAGGATCAGCACCACCAGGTTGCGCCGGGCCGGCGACGGCGCCGTGGTCCGCCGCCGCAGGAAGGGATAGCGCGGGTCGAGCATTTCCTCGTTCGGCGCCTTGACCATCTGTCCGACGACGGCGGCGGCCGCGCTGTCCGTCATCTGCCGGAACTCCGGCAGTCGCACCTGGGCCGTGCCCCGCAGCACGGTGTAGGTGGTGTTGAGCGACAGGTACCCCAGCGCCCAGTTGGTGGTGGCGAAGGCGTGGGCCGGCCGCAGCGGCTTGGACTGCAGGCCGCCGCGCACGCCCAACACGGCCAGCGCCACCAGCAGGACCAGGCTGGCCGCGTCCCGCAGGATGTTGAACCGGTATTCGATCCTGCCGTCAAGCCACCGGAAATATCGGCGACTGAGCCAGACGAACAACACGGCCAGGGCAACCAGCAGCAGGAACAGGTGCCAGAAGTCGGCCACCAGCCCCGGCACCATGCCGGCGATGTCGCCCGTCATGGTGGACAGCTCGCTCACCAGCCGGCGCTGGGCCTCCGGGAAGTAGCCGTAGTCGGCCAGGTTGAGCACGATGCCGGCGATGTTGGCCGCGCAGAGCACGAAGAGAACGATCCCCAGCGGTTTCCAGCGCGCGGGGTTCCCCGGCAGGTTGTAGGCCAGCAGGATGGCGCCGTTGAGCAGCAGCAGCGCGGCCACGTCGAACCGTATCCCCCTGACGAAGGCCATGAGGACGTCCCCCGCCGGTACGCCCGCGAAGAACCGCGCGTTGGCGATGAGGAACCCCAGCCGCAGCAGCTGGTAGAGGGCCAGCAGGAACACTATGATTGCAGCGGATATTTTCAGCTGTTTGGACATGATCCCCGTACTGGTTATTCTTCTTGCATCGTCATCCTGAGCATGCTACCCTGCCTGACCATCGAAGGATCTTCCTTTTGACCGGTGAGGTTCTTCGAGGGCAAGGCACGATGCCGTTCCCAGAATGACGAACGGTCCCGGATAGTGCGTTAGCGGTATTCCTTCGCCAGATCCACATAATGTTGCGCGCTGGAGCGGACCAGCTCCAGCTCGGGGTCGCCCAGGGTGCGCTTGACCTGCGCCGGCATCCCCATCACCAGCGAGTGCGGCGGGACGACCTGGCCCTCGCGCACCAGCGCCCCGGCCGCCACCACGCTCCCCTCGCCGATCTTGGCGCCCGACAGCACGATGGCGCCCATCCCGATCAGGCAGTCGTCGCCGATCTTGCAGCCGTGCAGGATGGCGCCGTGGCCCACCGTCACCCGGTCGCCGATCACCGTGCTGCAGTCGCCCAGGCCGCGGTCGTCCAGGTCGACGTGGACCACCGTGTTCTCCTGGATGTTGGTGTCCGCGCCGATCCGCACCTTGTTGATGTCCGCCCGGATGGCCACGCCGTACCAGATGCTGCAGTTCTTTCCGATCTCGATGTCCCCCACCAGCACCGCGGTCTCGGCCACGAAGGCGCTGGCGTCGACTTTCGGTGTTTTCCCCTTGAACGGCTTGATCATGGTATCTTGGTCCTTTTATTGTTGACTCGGCAACGTCATTGCGAGCGTGGCCTCCCTCGCGCGTCAAGCATACTATCTGAGAACCGACGATTTTACTTTATCCTGCACCTGCGAACCATATTTCTCAAGCGCTTCTTTTTCCTTCATTATCCTCGGTTTCGATCCGTCTTTGGGATGGACGACGACATATACTTCTCTTGGGTTCGTTCCTCGCCAACCATAATAGTGCTTCTTATTGTAGTCTCGGGTTAATGTAACATCAAAAAGAAATTGCCAATGGTCATTCTTCTTCACATATCTGTATACGAAAAACGGGCAATATGAGTGGAATACATTGTCCTTTCCATATACCTCGCCCAACCATTTCCGCCCGACCACTTCGTTCGTCGAGTCCTGATCAAGGTCTTCTATCTTTAAAACATTAAAATGCTCCATTGTCGCAACCAGTTCTGGGATTCCATTGTATAACGATATGATATCCAGTCGCGATGCGTCACTCGCATAACCATACCCAGTCAAGATCATTGCTTTTACGCTGCTATCCGCGGTAATTGGCGCCAGCACAAAATGCTTATTTAATGATAAACTCTTCGAGTAACTATATTCTGGGTTGCGGTCTATCCAACCATCCATATTTACCAACGTGAAAACACGTTTACCATCCTTTTGGATTCGGATGCGCAAGAAATCACCGGGGTCGTTGTTTGTCCATTGTTTGGGTAAATCGACGATGCACATGTACTGTTGTGCCGTATCATTCCAGCAGAACTTCCCAGAATCAACCATGCGCCATTCCTCGCATCGAGCCGTTGTGTACATTACAAAGAACAGCGAAAAGGTAAAGACAACACGCATCTTATTCATCACTTCAGCTTCCGCTTGTTCTCGATCGCCCGCCGGTAGGCCCGCTCGTACTCGCGGGCGCTGTCGTCCCAGGAGAAGTGCTGCGACATCGCGGCCTGGCGCATCATGTCTACGTGGGGCCGGCGGTCGAACCAGGTGCTGACCGCCCAGCCCACGGTGTCGTGCACCGCGCCCGCCGTCGGCTGCCAGAACATGAACCCGGTGCCGTCGCCGGTGCGCTCGTTGTACTGGAAAACGGTGTCGTTGAGCCCGCCGGTGGCCCGCACGATCGGCAGGGTGCCGTACTTCAGCGAGTAGATCTGGTTGAGCCCGCAGGGCTCGTAGCGCGACGGCATCAGGAAGAAGTCGGACCCGGCCTCCACCAGGTGCGCCAGCCCGTTGTCGTAGCCGATGAACGAGCCGATCTTCCCGGGGTAGGCGCCGGGCAGCGCGCCGAACAGGCTCTCCAGCCCGCGGTCGCCGGCGCCCAGCACCGCGAACTGCACCGCCATCTGGCCCACCGTGCGCTCGACGCACTGCGCCAGCAGGTCCAGCCCCTTCTGGTGGGCGAAGCGCGAGATCACGCCGACCAGCGGGATGTCCGAGCGCTGCTCCAGGCCCATCCGCCGCTGCAGCTCGTGCTTGCACAGCAGCTTGCCCTGCAGGTCGGCCGGGGTGTAGCGCGCCGGGATCAGCGGGTCGGCGGCGGGGTTCCACTCGCCGTAGTCCACGCCGTTGAGGATGCCGAGGTAGTCCGCGCCCTTGTCGTTGAGGAAGGGCGCCAGGCCGAAGCCGCCCTCCGGCGTCCGCGTCTCGTAGGCGTAGCCGGGGCTGACCGTGTTGGCCATGTCCGAAAAGACCAGCCCGCCCTTGAGGAAATTCACCCTGCCGTGGTCTTCCAGTTTGTCGGGGACGAAGTTCCCCTGCTGCAGGCCGACGTAGTCGTAGTGCGACGTGTGGTAGACGCCCTGGTAGGCCAGGTTGTGGATGGTCAGCACCGAGGCGGCCTTGCCCAGCACCGGGTCGTTCCAGTGCCAGACCTTGAGGTAGGCCGCGCACAGCGCGGTCTGCCAGTCGTGGCAGTGCACCACGTCCGGCGCCCAGCCCAGGTCGGCGCACAGCTGCAGCGCCGCCCGCGACAGGAAGGCGAAGCGCCGCGGGTTGTCGTCGTAGTCGTGGAAGTCTCGGTCGTGGTACAGCCCCTCGCGGCCGAAGAAGTGCGAGAACTCGACGAAGTAGACCGGCACCCCGCCCGGCAGGGAGGCCCGGTCCACCGCGCACCACTCCTGGCGGCTGCCCATCCAGACGCCCATCGGCCGGTGGAAGGGCTGCAGGCCGTGCGCCTTGGCGTCGATGGCCGCATACTTGGGCATCACCACCCGCACCTCGTGGCCCAGGGCCGCCAGCGCCCGGGGCAGGGCGCCCACCACGTCGGCCAGCCCGCCGGTCTTGGCGAACGGCACGCACTCCGAGGCCACGAACAGGATCCGCAGCGGTCGGTTCATGTCACGCTCCTTTTGTTTAACCGGACCCCACTCCCCTTCCCCCCGGGGAAGGGGCAGGGATCAGGTTACAAGCCCAATTCCCCCGCGATCCCCTGCATCGCCGCCAGGCACGCGCCGGTGAAGTCCTCCAGCGACAGCCCCAGCCGGTCGCAGGTGGCGATCTGCTCCCGGTTGGCGCCGGCCGCGAACCGCTTCTCCTTGTAGCGCTTCATCACGAAGCCCACGTCCACGTTGGCCAGCTTCTTGGTGGGGTGCATCAGCGTTGCCGCCACGATCAGCCCGGTGATGGGGTCCACCGCGTACAGCGCGAAGTCCATCTTGGACTCGGCCGCGACGTGGCCGGGGTGGGCCTGGATGGCGTGCACCACGTCGGCCGGGACGTCGGTCCCCTCCAGCATCCTGGCCGTGATCCGCCCGTGGTTGCCGAAGTCGCTGACCGTCTGGTCGTAGTCCAGGTCGTGCAGCAGCCCGGCCAGGCCCCAGGCCTCCACGTCCTCGCCGAACCGGGCGGCCAGCGCCCGCATGCAGGCCTCGCAGGCCAGCATGTGCTTCTGCAGGTTCTTGTTGGGGATGGTTTTCTCCATCAGCTGTTTGGCCTGGTCGCGTTGCATGGCGTCTCCTGATTATTCTTTATACTTCGTCACGTCATTGCGAGCCGGACTTCGCGCCGCTCTATCGAAGCAATCCAGTTTCCTGGATCGCTTCGCACGCGGTGGCAAGAAGCAATACTCGCGATGACATGGCCATCGGTCTGCGGTCATTGCGTCAACCGCCTGGCCAGGGCGTCGATCGCCTCCTTGAGCCCGATGTCGCCCACCGGGTACTCGAAGGTCTTCTGCATGTACGGCTTCAGCTTCTGGTGGGCTTCGGCGTAGTCCTTGGACGACTCCCGCGCCTCCCAGCGCCACTTGTCGGCCACGGCGACCTTGCCGTCGAACTCCTTGGCGGCGTTGGCCTGCTCCTCGCAGTCCAGGAAGACGGTGCCGAAGGTGAACCCGGCCTTCTTGGCCTTCCGCAGCAGGTCGATGAAGTCCGTGTTGAAGCGCCGCAGCCGGCGGCCCGACGGCGGGTACACCATGATCGCCTGCCGCCGCAGGTCCTCGATGTTGGTCGAGAACATGGCGAAGTCCTCGGGCATGTTGTTGCCGATCTCGCCCGCCAGCTCGGCGTACTGGACGACGATCGGCCGCATGGCCCGGACGTACTCCCGGTCGCGCTCGCCGGGGCCGCAGCCGGTCGTCAACAGCAGCGCCATTGCCGCCACGAGCATGTCTCTTGTTCGCATAAGCCCTCGGTTGGTGTTTTTCGCTTTTAAAAGATCAGGACCTTGCTGTCCTTCTTGTGTTCCTTTCTCGGCTTGACCTCACGGCCGCTCGCATCGTAGTATCGGACGCACTTTTGAGAGCCGTTTTCATACGTATATGTCATGCGGGCATATCCGTTTTTCTGATTCACCAGTTCTTCGTTCGCATCGCAGTACGACACTTCGATCGGGTTCCCCCATTCGTCACGTTGGTACTTCTCGATCGCGCCACACAGTTCACCATTCACCTGATAAAAAGCCCAAGCAGTCAGGAAGTTCTTTTCATCATAGGTCCAGGTCATTCTGAATGTACCGCCCTTCCCGGCAGCAGGCTTATCATCAATGCCGTAGCGTTCTTCTTTAACCCGATTGCCCCGCTCGTCATACCAGCGACGATTCGAAGCATAACCCCAATCGTTCAAAGCAGGCTTTCCATCCTCGCCGAGAAAACGCTCCCTTGTCCTGTTGCCTTGTTGATCGTATTCAATCAGTGTTTTGTGCCTTCCGCCAACTGTTCTTGCGGGCCCTCCTTCGGCGGTGAAGAAGCTCTCCTCAATTCTACGATCCTGGTTATCGTATTTTATGACATACTTGCCGAATCCATAACTGTTGTTCGCAGGCTTGCCGCCCGCATTTACGTACAACTTCTCTGTTTCGTTACCCCTCGCATCGTTCACCGACCTTGTGCCCGCATACCCGAGTTTTCCAGCCGTCAGTTTTCCCTGTGCGTCATATTGCATGCTGGCCACTTCGAACCCATTGCCGTCGTATTCGTACGTGGCGGACGAGACGCCGAATTGATCTTCGACCGGCCGCTCGGCGGCATCATAATAGGCTTTCCGGCTGCGGTTGTTCCACCGGTCGTATTCATTCCGCTCGAGGTGGATCCCATACTCGTCGACCGCGGGGAGCCCCTGTGCCGTGTAAGCCCTGGTTTCCGTGGCTCGCCAGCGTTCATTATAGGCGTATGTTCGATATCCGATCGCTGCGGGACCCCTCGTTATCACGGTGTCGCGATAGACATAATCCTCCCGCTCCACCATCCCATTTACAGACCGCGTATACCCGATTTCGACCACGCCATTGACGTCCGCCCTCACCAGGCCGTAGTAATTCCGATAACGTATCCGCTCGGGGTAGCCATTATCATCGAAGACGAGCAGGTGTCGGGTGACTTCAGATCGATATGTCGAGTATTCCGTCGTTGTGTATTTGACGCTTGTGAACGTGTACGGCGTCAGGAATTCCGTCAGGAGGTCAACGACTGCAGAGTCGGGCCGGTCCGTGCGGCCGTCGTAAAACTCGTACTTCTTGATGTAGACGATCCTGCCGCGCACGTTCTTGAAGATCACCCTGTCGAGCTGGCCATTCTCGAGCTGGCCATTCTCGCGGTAGACGACTTCCTGCAGCGACTCGAACGGATCCACGCTATCCCTTCGTCGTGCGCTGTTCTCACAGGCAACGCGCTGAATCCTTCGTCTTCGAGATTCGATCCGGAAATGATAATTCTTGTGCGCTACCTCCCTTTCGGTCAACTTCCCCACCCCCTCGGGCACGCCCCAGCGGTAGACCATTGTATTGTAGTATTCCACCTTCAGCCGGTTGTAATCCCATAGATACAGCGATCCTCCAACAACCAACAACAAAAGACCAGCAGCGATCGAGCATATGATCCTTTGCTTCTTCGCCTGCCTTTCATGGTCCCGCTGCCGCAGGTCGTCAAACGCGCAGCCCAGGATGGCCGACAGGATGCGTAGTAACGATAGGCGCTTTAACGTCGAGAGCTT
>JALOPJ010000114.1 GCA_025453955.1 Candidatus Edwardsiibacteriota bacterium | reverse complement strand
GTCACCCACCACAACATCCCGGTGACGCTGACCATCGACAGCGCCGGCACCCAGGTGTACGAGGCCACCTCGTTCGTCACCCTGGGGACCGGTGCCAGCGATTACGCCATCCCGGCGGCGTCCTGGTCGGCCTGCACCACGCCCGGCGTCGTATACACCCTCAAGGCCTGGGTGAACTGGCCGCTGGACCAGGACGGCGCCAACGACACCGTGACCGTGACCAGCACCATTGTCGACGCCGTGTGGTCGCAGTACGAGCCGATCGGCACCGACGCCCATGCCAGCCAAAGGTTCGAAGCGGGCATGGAGGCCTACGAGTGCTGGATCGTTGATGACTTCTGGATCAGCGGACCGGACTCGCTGTGGCTGGACTCGATCTACGTCCACGGGCAGTACTGGAACGGCACCGGACCGATGGACAGCGTCCAGCTGATGCTGCTGCCGGACAGCGCCTCCGGCTACCCCGCCTTCAGCACGCCGCTATGGACCGGATACTTCACGCCGGCGGCGTACACCGACTCGTCGGGCACCCTCAAGCTGCGCTTCCCGCAGCAGCTGAAGGTCTACGGCAATAACCCCGGCATGTGGCTGACGGTGCAGGCGCACCTGACGTTCTCCACCAACGGGCAGTGGGGCTGGACCAGGACCCAGGACCAGATCAGGGGGTCGTACGTCGGCTGGTGGTACAACCCCGGCGGCGGATTCGGGGTGGGATCGGCTTACGTCCCGGTCAGCAGCGTATGGACGGGAACGACCGACCACAGCTTCGTCCTGTTCGGCGGCCTGACGCCATCGGGCGCCGCCGGCAACCCGGCGGCCGTCCCGCCGGCTCCGTTCGCCCTGCAGCCGGCCCATCCCAACCCGGCCCGCGGCCGCACCACCTTCGACTTCAACCTGCCCAAGGCCGGCGGCTACAGGATCGACGTCTACAACCTGGCCGGCCAGCGCGTGCACGGCATCATCGGCACCGGGCGGGCGGGCGGCAACAGTGTGGGCTGGAATCCGGGCAGCACCGCCGCCGGCGTCTACATCTACCGGTTGACCGCCGGCGGACGCAGCGCCACCGGCAAGCTGGTGCTGGTCAAGTAATCCGGACCGGAACCGATCAGAACCCCGCCGGCGACGGCGGGGTTCCCCTTTGTGGTCCGAATGATGACAGCCCCGCCATCGCTGGCGGGGCTGTGCTATCAGAGATCCAGAAGGTCTTTGTGTCTTTGTGCCTTCGTGTTTTGGTACTTAACTGAGCGCCTGCTTGCGGGACAGCTTGACCTTGCCGGTGTCGGCGTCGATGCCGATCAGCTTGACCGTGATGGCCTCGCCCTCCTTCACCACGTCCTCGACCTTCTCCACCCGCTTGCGGTCCAGCTCGGAGATGTGCACCAGGCCCTCGTTGCCGGGCATGTACTCCACGAAGGCGCCGAAGTTCATGATCTTGACCACCTTGCCCTGGTAGATCTTGCCGATCTCCGGGGCGGCGGTCATCGCCTGGATCCGTTCCACGCAGGACTGGGCGCCGGCCACCCCCTCCAGCCCCACCGAGGCCACCGCGATCCGGCCCGAGTTGTCCTCGTCGACGTCGATCTTGACGTTGTACTCCTCCTGCAGGGCGCGGATGGTCTTGCCGCCCGGGCCGATCAGCATCCCGATCTTGTCCGGCGGGATCATGATGCCCAGGATCCGCGGCGCGTAGTCCGACAGCTCGGCCCGCGGCGCGGCGATGGCCTTGGTCATGATGTCCAGGATGTGCATCCGGCCGTCGTGGGCCTGGGCCAGCGCCTGGGTCAGGATCTCCCGGGTCAGGCCCTTGACCTTGATGTCCAGCTGCAGGGCGGTGATGCCGTCGCGGGTGCCGGCCACCTTGAAGTCCATGTCGCCCAGGTGGTCCTCCAGCCCCATGATGTCGGAGAGGATGGCGACCTTGCCGCCCTCCATCACCAGGCCCATGGCGATGCCGGACACCGGCGCCTTGATCGGCACGCCCGCGTCCATCAGCGCCAGCGAGGCGCCGCAGACCGAGGCCATCGACGAGGAGCCGTTGGACTCCAGGATGTCGGACACCACCCGCACGGTGTAGGGGAAGATGTCCTCGGAGGGGATCATCGGCGCCACCGAGCGCTCGGCCAGCGCGCCGTGCCCGATCTCGCGCCGCCCCGGCCCCCGGATCGGCTTGACCTCGCCCACCGAGAACGGCGGGAAGTTGTAGTGCAGCATGTAGCTCTTGGAGTACTCGCCCTCCAGGTCCTCGATCAGCTGCTCGTCCTCGCCGGTGCCCAGGGTCACCACCGCCAGGCTCTGGGTCTCGCCCCGGGTGAACAGCGCCGAGCCGTGGGTGCGCGGCAGCACCGCCAGCTCGCAGCTGATCGGCCGGATGTCGGTCAGGCCGCGGCCGTCGGCCCGCTTGCCCTCGTTCAGGATCCGCTGGCGCAGGTCGTGGCTCTGGATCTCCTCGACCATGTACTTGATGGCCTTCTCGGTCGCGGGGAACTCGGCCTGCAGCGCGGCGATCGCCTCCTTGGTGATGCGCTTGATGGCGTCCTGGCGGTGCTCCTTCTTGGGCAGGACGTTGGCCGCCCGGATCTTGTCCAGGGTCAGGTCGCTGACCTTCTGCTCCAGCGCCGGGTCGACGGCCACCGGAACGACCTCGCGCTTGGGCCGGCCGCACTCCCGCACCAGCTCGTCCTGCAGCGCCACGATCCGCTTGATGTGGCCGTGGGCGAACTCGATGGCCCCGGCGATCTCGTCCTCGGAGACCTCGCGGGCGCCGGCCTCGATCATGGTGATCGAGTCGCGCGAGCCGCAGACCACCACGTCCATCCGGCTGGATTCCAGCTGCTGGAAGGTGGGGTTGAGCAGGTACTGGCCGTCGACCTGGCCCACCCGCACCGCGGCGATCGGCCCCAGGAACGGCACGTCGGAGATCGACAGCGCGGCCGAGGCGCCGATCATGCCCAGGATGTCGGCGTCGTTCTCCTGGTCGGCCGAGATCACGTAGCAGGCGACCTGCACCTCGTTGCGGAAGCCGTCGGGGAACAGCGGCCGGATCGGCCGGTCGATCATCCGGGCCGACAGGATCTCCTTGTCGCGGGGCTTGCCCTCGCGCTTGAAGAACCCGCCCGGGATCCGCCCGGCGGCGTAGGCCTGCTCGCGGTACTCCACGGTCAGCGGGAAGAAGTCGATGCCCTCGCGCGGCTCGTCCGCGCCGACCGCGGCCACCAGCACCATGGTGTCGCCGTAGCGCACCGTGACCGACCCGTCGGCCTGCTTGGCCATCCGGCCGGTCTCGATGGTGAGGGTGCGGCCGTTCAGTTCCAGTTGTTTGGTGATCGCCATGTGTGTCAACCTTCCTGCCCGGCTCCGTCGCCGGGCCTTCCCGATCGGCCTGGTAATACCGACGGGGAAACGATAATGAAAGAGCGCCCGCTCCTTTTCAAACCGGTGTTCTTACCAGGGAAAAGGATCGGACGCTGTGAATGGATTATCCACGAATGCGCACGAATGGACACGAAGATCGCAGCCGGAAAAGATCAAATGCCGAACTACTCTATTGGTGTTGATTCGTGTTCTCCGTGGATGGCACCGCCTACTTGCGCAGGTCCAGCTTCTCGATGATGGCGCGGTAGCGGGGCATGTGCCGCTTCTGCAGGTAGTTCAGCAGGCGGCGGCGCTGGCCGACCATCCGCAGCAGCCCGCGGCGGGACGAGTGGTCCTTCTTGTGGGACTGCAGGTGCGCGTTGAGGTAGTTGATCTGTTCGGTCAGCAGCGCGATCTGCACTTCCGGGGAACCGGTATCGCCCTCGTGGGTCTGGTGCGCGGACAGCAGTTCCCGCTTCTTCTCCTTGGTGATGGGCATGGCCTTCTCCGTGTGACGGTTGTCGGTACACCGCATTCCGCGAAGCGGCGCAGAATGGGTACGTTACAATCAGGTATTATACTACAGACGGCGCGGCCTGTCAACCATAATAATCGGGGCGGTCGGCCCCTGCCCGGCCCCTACGACAGGCTTGCCAGCGGCGTCCGTTTGTGGTATCCTTGTCGCATCAACCGATCGGGGGAGGACGATGGAACGGGCGCTTATCGGCATCGACCTGGGCGGCACCAACATCAAGTCCGTGCTGCTGGATCCGGCGACCGGCCGGGTGCTGCATGCGGCGCGGACCGACACGCAGGCCGGCAGCGGCGTCAAGGCGGTGGTCTCCAACATCGTGTCCGCCATCGCCCGACAACAGGCCGTTGCCAAGAACCAACGACGGCATTGTCTGGCCATCGGCGTCGGCTCGGCCGGGCTGGTGGACCGGGGCACGGTCCGCAACTCCCCCAACCTGCCCGGCTGGCAGGGCGCCGTGCCGCTGTCGCGGCTGCTGGGGAAGGAGCTGGCTGGCTCGGGGATCCCGATCGTCGTCGAGAACGACGTCAACGCCATGGTGCTGGCCGAGCAGCGGCTGGGGGCGGCGCGGGGCTGCCGCCAGGTGGTCGGCCTGACCCTGGGCACCGGCGTGGGCGGCGGCATCATCATCGACGGCCGGCTCTACCGCGGCTGCCGGGGCGGCGCCGGCGAGCTGGGCCACACGGTGATCAGCGAGGACGGGCCGCCCTGCCTCTGCGGCAACCGCGGCTGCCTGGAGGCGCTGGTGGGCGCCGCCGCGATCGTCGCCCGCTACCGCGGCCGGGATCCAGGAACGAGGGGAAAGAGACCGGGAACGACCGTGGCGATGATCTCCGCGGCGGCGCGGCGCGGCGACCGGCGCGCGGTCGCGGCATTGCGCGAAACCGGGCGCCTGCTGGGGGTGGGCCTGGCCAACATCGTCAACACCTTCGATCCCGAGATGATCGTCATCGGCGGCGGCGTGGCCGGCGCCGGCGGGCTGATCCTGGAACCGGCCGTGCGGGAAATGGAGCGACGCGCCATGCCGTACAACGCCGCGCACGTCCGGGTGCGGCGGGCCGGGCTGGGGCCGCAGGCCGGCGCCATCGGCGCGGCGCTGGCCGCGGCGGACGGGATCGCCCGGGGCGATGGCCGCGGCCGCGCCCGCTGACCGCCCGGTCCGGCTGCGCGCGCTGTGGCTGGAGAACCCGCGGGCGCGCCGCGGGGCGCGGTTCTATCCCCTGGCGCTGCTGGAGCAGAAGGCCGACACGCTGCTGACCGTCGGGCGATGGGCGGCCGGCGAGCGCATCCTGCGCCGGAACCTGGTCTGGCTGCGGGGGGCGGGGCTGGGACGGCAGCTGGCGCCGGCCTGCAACCAGCTGGGCGGGATGCTCTACGAGAAGGGCAACTACCGGGAGGCCCTGGCCCTGTTCCGCGAGGCGGCCGCGATCTACCGCCGCGGCCGCGACCGGCTGGGCCGCGCCCAGTGCCTCAGCAACCTGGCCGGGATCTACCACAACCAGGGGCACTACGCCAAGGCCCGCGGCCACCTGGAGCGGGCGCTGGCCCTGGCCCGCGCCGCGCGCGACCTGCAGAAGATCAGCCAGTACACCGGCAACCTCGGCATCATCGACTACCAGATGGGCGAGTTCGCCCAGGCCGCCCGGCGCTACCGGCGGACCCTGGACCTGGCGGAACGGCTGCAACTGGACCATCTGGTGATGGCGGCGGTCGGCAACCTGGCGCTGGTCTACCAGGAGCAGGGCGACTACCGCCGCGCCCTGGAGTTCAACCAGCGGTACCTGGCCCTGGCCCGGGCCCAGGGGAACGCCCAGGTCACCAGCTACGCCATCGGCAACCTGGGATCGGTCTATTACGACCTGGACCGCTACCCCGAGGCGCTGGCGGCCTTCGAGGAGCACCACCGCATCACCCAGGAGATCGGCGACAAGCCGGGCCGGATCCTGGCGGCGGACAACCTGGGCAGCCTGTACCAGTCATGGGGGCGTCCCGAGCTGGCATCGCGCTACTTCCGGGAATCGCTGGGGCTGGCGCTGGAACTGGGCAACTGCGAGGATGCCAGCCGGGCCGAGACCCACCTGGGGAACCTGCACCGGGACCGCGGCGAGCACGCCAAGGCGCTGGCCCACTACCGGCGGGGGCTGCGCCGCCTGCG
>JALOPJ010000017.1 GCA_025453955.1 Candidatus Edwardsiibacteriota bacterium | reverse complement strand
GAAGCTCCAGACCCCGTTCCCCCGGCTGACCTACCACGAGGCGATGCGGCGCTTCGGCTCGGACAAGCCCGACCTGCGGTACGGGCTGGAGCTGGCCGATATCGGCGCGGTCGCCGCCAAGTCGGGGTTCGCCGTCTTCACGTCCGCCCTGGACGCCAAGGGGGCGGTCAAGGGGATCTGCGTCACCGGGGCCGCGTCCTGGTCGCGCAAGGACATCGACGCCCTCACCGAGCTCGCCAAGGTATACGGCGCCAAGGGCCTGGCCTGGGCCAAGGTGACCGAGGCCGGGCTGGAGGGCCCGATCGCCAAGTTCTTCGCGGGCGGGCTGGCCGCCGAGTTGGCCGCGGCCATGCAGGCCACGCCCGGGGACCTGCTGTTGTTCGTGGCCGACAAGTACGCGGTGGTGTGCGCCGCGCTGGGGGCGCTGCGGGTGGAATGCGCCCGGCGGCTGCAGCTGGCGCCGCAAGGGACGTTCCTGCTGGCATGGATCACCGACTTCCCGATGTTCCATTACAACGAGGAGGAACAGCGGTGGGAGGCGGAGCACCACATGTTCACCATGCCGCGGGAGGACCACCTGGAATTGCTGGAGTCCGACCCGGGCAGGGTGCTGGGCCAGCTGTACGACCTGGTCGGCAACGGGGCGGAACTGGCGTCGGGTTCGATCCGGATCCACCGCCGCGACATCCAGGAACGGGTGATGAAGGTCGTCGGCCTGTCGCCGGACGATGCCCGGCGCAGCGCAAGTTCGGGTTCCTGCTGGAGGCGTTCGACTACGGGGCGCCGCCCCACGGCGGGATCGCCCCCGGGGTCGACCGGCTGGTGACCATGCTGACCGGCTCGGACAGCATCCGCGACGTGATCGCGTTCCCCAAGACCACCAGCGGCTCGGGATTGATGGAATCCTGCCCCTCGGAGGTGGATGAGCAGCAGCTCAAGGACCTCCATCTGAAGGTAGTCCAGTAGCAGACGACGTCCGCCCCGCCTTTTACGCTTGACAAACGCGATCAAAAGCGGTATACTCTAACCCCTTAACCGGTTAAGAGGTTGTATGGCCAGGAAGATCGATAAAAAAACGGCCCGGCAGCGGTCCGAGCAGGCCCCGGCGGCCCCCGAGACGCCGATCGGCTTCGACCGCAGGAACTACGCGCTGTTCGGCGTCAGCCTGGGGCTGATCCTGCTGGGATTCCTGTTCCTGACCAGCCCGGCGCTGGGCGGGGGGTTCCCGTTCATCCACCCGTTCGCGGCGGGGGCCAACGGCTTCCTCACCATGAACGTGGCCCCGGTCCTGCTGGTCCTCGGATACTGCGTGTTCCTGCCCTGGGCCATCATCGCCCGTCCCAAATAACCGTCCCCGGCATCGCTCGCACCACGGTCTTTAGCGGATGCAGTAAAAGTCTGCAAGGCTCTTGCCCGTGGTTTGTTTTTGGAGCGGGGCGCGCGGCAGTCCCGCCCGACCCGAAAGGAACGATGGAACAGCTCCGGCTCGGGATCAACATCGACCATATCGCCACGCTGCGGCAGGCCCGGCGGGCCTCCCAGCCGGACCCGGTGGCGGCGGCGGCCATCGCCACGCTGGCCGGGGCCGACGGCATCACCATCCACCTGCGGGGCGACCGGCGCCACATCCAGCCGCGCGACGCCGAGCTGCTGCGGCGGACCGTGGACACGCATCTCAACATCGAGGTGGCGGTGAGCGGGCCGGCGCTGGCGGCCGTGCGGCGGCTCAAGCCCGACGCGGCCTGCCTGGTGCCGGAACGGCCGGGCGAGGTCAGCACCGAGGGCGGCCTGGACCTGGCCGGGGTCAGGGCCGAGGCCGGCCGGGCGATCAGGCTGCTGCGGGCGGCGGGGATCGCGACGACCTGCTTCATCGAGCCGGAGGAGCGTCAGATCAGGCTGGCGGCGGCGCTGGGCGCCGACAACGTCGAGCTCAACACCAAGGCCTACGCCGAGTCGCGCGGCCGGCGGCGGGCGGCCCAGGCGGCCCGGGTGGCGGCGGCCGCCCGGCTGGCGCGGCAACTGGGGCTGGGCGTCCACGCCGGCCACGGGCTGGACTACCATAACGTCGGACCGATCGCTGCCATCGGGGAGGTCTCCGAGCTGAACATCGGCCACGCCATCGTCGCCCGGGCGGCGCTGGTGGGGCTGGACCGCGCGGTGCGCGACATGCGGTCGCTGCTGCGCCGCTGACGGGACGGAGGATGGGCACCAAGGGCATCATCAAGCATTTCAGCGGCACCGCCATCGGCGTGCTGATGGGCGGCCGCTCGGGCGAGCGCGAGGTCAGCCTGCGGTCGGGCGCGAACGTGCTGGCGGCGCTGGGACGGGCGGGCCTGGACGCCGTCGGGATCGACGCCGGGACCGAGGTGGCCGCCGAGCTGCGCACGAGGAAGATCGGCGCCGCGTTCATCGTGCTGCACGGCCGCTGGGGCGAGGACGGCGCGGTCCAGGGCCTGCTGGAGATGATGGACATCCCCTACACCGGCTCGGGGGTGCTGGCCTCGGCGCTGGCGATGCACAAGGCCTACGCCAAGAAGGTGCTCGCCGAGCACCGGATCCCCACCCCGGATTACGTCTGGCTGCGGAAGGGGGGCGACTGCCCCTGCGAGCAGGCCGCGGACGAGCTGGGCTTCCCGCTGGTGGTCAAGCCACTGGACGAGGGGTCGTCGCTGGGCGTGTCCATCGCCAGGGACCCGGCCGCGTTGAAGAAGGACGCGGCCGCCGTGGCCAAGAAGTACGGCGAGGTGCTGGTCGAGCGGTTCGTCCCCGGCATGAACGTCACGGTCGGGGTGCTGGGCACGGGCGCCAGGACGCGGGCCCTGCCGATCCTGGAGCTGGTGCCCCAGAACGAGTTCTACGATTACCAGGCCAAGTACTCGGCCGGCCTGACCGAGTTCATCATCCCGGCCCGGCTGCCCGGCGCCATCTACAAGAAGGCGCAGCAGACCGCGCTGGCGGCGCACCACGCCCTGGGCTGCCGCGGCTGGTCGCGGGTGGACATCATCGTCGACCGGGCGGGCACGCCGCAGGTGCTGGAGGTCAACACCTGCCCCGGCATGACCGACCTGTCGGACCTGCCGGCCGAGGCCAAGGCCGACGGCATCGGCTACGACGAGCTGGTGCTGGAGATCCTGGACAGCGCGCGGCGCTGAGATTCGCATGGTTGGCATCCATCGTGAACAATCAACAAGGAGATAGGACATGCCGCTTCCCAAACGGAGACACTCCCACCAGCGCACCGCCAAGCGACGGGCCAACTGGAAGCTGAAGAGCCCCAACCTGGTCGACTGCGGCCACTGCCACCAGCCGCGGATGCCGCACCGGGCCTGCCCCAACTGCGGCTACTACGGCGGCCGCGAGATCGTCACGGTCAAGGAGGTCTGACCCGCGGCCGCGGGCGGCCGGGAGCGAGCGCGACGATGGCCACGAAGCAGCAGGAACTGACGGCCGGCGCCCGGCTCAACCAGCCGGTGGAGCACGGGTTCCGCGGGCCGATCCGGATCGTGGTGGACGCCATGGCCGGCGACAACGGCATCGCGCCCAACATCGAGGGCGCCATCGAGGCGGCCAGGATCGCCCGGGGCCGCTACCAGGTGGTGCTGGTGGGCGACGAGGTGGCCATCAAGACCGAGCTGGCCTCCGGCGTGGGCAAGGCCGAGTACCAGGAAGAGGACCTCGCCAAGCACGGCGTGGAGCTGGTGCACGCCTCGCAGAGCATCGACATGCACGAGACGCCCACCGAGGCCCTGCGCAACAAGCGCGACTCGTCGATCCTGGTCGGGCTGCGGATGCAGAAGCAGAAGCGGGCCGAGGGCTTCGTCTCCTCGGGCAGCACCGGCGCGGTGATGGCCGGCGCCCTGCTGTCCCTGGGGCGGATCGAGGGCGTGTCGCGGCCGGCCATCGCCAGCTTCATGCCCACCGAGCACGGCGGCTGCATCATCCTGGACGTGGGCGCCAACCTGGACTGCAAGCCCCACCAGATGCTGCAGTTCGCGGCGATGGGCTCGTCGTTCTGCCGCTACGTCTTCGACAAGCCGGAGCCCAAGGTCGGCCTGCTGTCGGTGGGCGAGGAGGCCTCCAAGGGCGACGAGCTGACCCAGAAGACGCACCAGCTGCTGGTCGACAGCGGCCTCAACTTCATCGGCAACATCGAGGGCAAGGACATCCTGCGGGGCACGGCCGACGTGGTGGTCTGCGACGGCTTCATCGGCAACGTCATCCTCAAGTTCGCCGAGAGCGTGGTGCGGATGTTCTTCGGCTCGATCAAGCGCTACGTCTACACCAGCATCTTCGCCCAGCTGGGCGCCCTGCTGATCAAGCCGGCGCTCAAGCGGTTCGCCAAGGACCTCGACTACGAGGAGTACGGCGGCGCCCCGCTGCTGGGCGTGGACGGGGTCTGCATCATCTGCCACGGCCGCTCCACGGCCAAGGCCATCAAGAACGCCGTGCTGGTGGCCTACCGCTGCGTGGCGCACCAGGTCAACCAGCACATCAGGGAACAGGTCCAGGCATACGGAAAGGACACCGACTGAGATGAAACGCGTCGCCATACTGGGGACCGGGTCGTACGCACCGGAGAAGATTCTGACCAACGCCGACCTGGAGAAGATGGTCGACACCACCGACGAGTGGATCACCCAGCGCACCGGCATCAAGGAACGCCATATTTCGGACAAGGACACGCCGACCTCCGCGCTGGCCGCCGCGGCGGCGGAGCGGGCGCTGGCGGCGGCGAAGGTCAAGGCCGAGGACATCGACTTCGTGATCTGCGGCACGGTGACCCCGGACATGACCTTCCCCTCGATGGCCTGCCTGGTGCAGGCCAGGCTGGGGGCGGCCAAGGCGGTGGCCTTCGACATCGCGGCCGGCTGCACCGGCTTCGTCTACGGCATGGAGCTGGCGCGCTCGCTGATCACCGCCGAACCCTCCCGAAAAGTGCTCCTGATAGGCGCCGAGGAACTGACCAAGATCACCGACTGGACCGACCGCAGTTCCTGCGTGCTGTTCGGCGACGGCGCCGGCGCGGTGGTGCTGGCACAGGTGGACGAGGACCGGGGGATGCTGTCGACCTTCATGGGCGCCGACGGCAACCTGGGCGACCTGATCTTCCAGCCGGGCGGCGGCTCGCTGCACCCGGCCAGCCACGAGACCGTCGACGGCAAGATGCACGTCATCAAGATGGCCGGCAACAAGGTGTTCCCCCACGCGGTGCGCAAGATGGGCGACGCCGCCACTAAAGTTTTGGAGGCGGCCGGCCTGCCGCAGGACAAGCTGGACCTGCTGATCCCGCACCAGGCCAACTTCCGGATCATCGACGCCATCGGCCGCCAGCTCAACCTGCCGATGGAGAAGGTCTACGTCAACATCGACAAGTACGGCAACACCTCGGCGGCCTCGATCCCGATCGCGCTGGACGAGGCGGTGCGCAGCGGCCGGATCAAGCCCGGCCACCACGTGATGCTGGTGGCCTTCGGCGCCGGACTGACCTGGGGCGCCGTGCTGATGCGCTGGTAATACCCGAACACCGAATACGGAAGACGGGATTCTGAATTCGGTCTCCTGTATTCATGGAATCCTGAATGAAGGATCGTTGAACATGCCGAAGACAGCATTCATCTTCCCCGGCCAGGGCGCCCAGTACGTGGGCATGGGCAAGGACCTGTACGACAACCATCCGCTGGCCAAGCAGTGCTACGACCAGGCCAACGAGGCCCTCAAGTTCGACATCACCAGGATCTGCTTCGAGAGCACGCCGGCCGAGCTGCGGATGACCCACAACGCCCAGCCCGCCATCCTGATCCACTCGGTGGCGGCCTTCCGGCTGATCGAGCAGCAGGGCGTGGCCTTCGACTACACCGCCGGCCACAGCCTGGGCGAGTACTCGGCGCTGGTGGCCGCCGGCGCGCTCGGCTTGGAGGACGCGGTCAAGCTGGTGCGGGTGCGCGGCTCGCTGATGGCCATCGCCGGCGACATCCAGCCCGGCACCATGGCGGCCATCCTGGGCCTGGCCCCGGCCGACGTCGAGCACATCTGCTTCGAGGCCCGCGAGGACGGCATCGTGGAGGCCGCCAACTTCAACTCGCAGGAGCAGACCGTGATCTCGGGCGAGCTGGCGGCGGTGGCCAAGGCCATGGAGCTGGCCAAGGCCAAGGGCGCCAAGCGGGCCGTGCAGCTGGAGGTCTCGGGCGCGTTCCACTCCGAGCTGATGGACATCGCCCAGTACGGCATGCGGCGGGCGCTCAACCAGATCGAGTTCAAGGAACCGCGCTGCCCGGTGATCGCCAACGTCACGGCCAGCCCGGTGCACAAGCCGGCCACCATCAAGGAGCTGCTGATCGAGCAGGTCAAGAAGCCGGTGCGCTGGGAGGAGTCGGTCAAGCGGCTGGCCGCCCTGGGCGTGGACACCATGGTGGAGTGCGGCCCGGGCCGGGTGCTGAAGGGGCTGATCAAGCGGATCGCGCCGGAGATCACCGTGCTCAACGTCGAGGACGGCAAGACCCTGGCCGAGACCGTGGCGGCGCTGAAGAAGTAGGCCGTTGTTGGTCGACCAGCGAAAGCGGCAATGCGTACGGTATCGATAACGTTGCTGCTGATCGCGCTGTGTGGTGCCGTTGTCATAGGGTGCAGCAAGAAGACCGTGCCGACGGCGCCGCCGGCAGACGCTGCGGCGACCAGCATCTCGGGAACGGTGCGGGACTTCAACGGACTGCCGCTGCCCGGCGTCTCCATCGTGATGGTCTTCTATTCGAGGCAGTACCGGCACTTTGGTGCGAAGGCCTGCAGCCTGATCGAGTTCACCGCGAACCCGGGCGACGACCATGTGGGCGTCCATTGGGCGGACTCGCTGGAGTCCGATAACTACCAATGGGTCGTCCAGCGGGCGGTGAAGGCCGACGTTCCGTCGTTCCAGACCATCGCGTCCCTCCCGGCCGCGGGGACGAGCCCCCATGCCAACGTGTATTCATACGCCGATTCGAACGCCACCAATGGCCGCCTGCTGTATTACCGGCTGGACGAGGTGGATCTTTCTGGTGGCCACCGATACCACGGGCCCTGCGCGGTCTACACCCAGACGGCGCACACTGATGCCCACGGCGCCTATCTGTTCACCTCCGTCCCGGTTGATGAGGTGATCCCCGTGCTCGGCACCGCGGGTGCGACGATCGGCACGGACACGATCGGGACGACCTACTCGCTCTACATGGTCTATAATGGCAGCTATTCGGCCTGGGACACCATCACGGTGAGCAGGGACGCCGCCAACCGGATCGATTTCACGTTCTATCGATGAGCAGCGCATGATGTTGAAGGACAAGACCGCCATCGTCACCGGCAGCGCCCAGGGCATCGGCAAGGCCATCGCGCTGGCGCTGGCCAAACAGGGCGCCAACGTCGTGGTCAGCGACGTCAACCTCGAGGAGGCCCAGAAGACCTCCAGTGAGATCGAGGCCCTCGGCGTCACGTCGATCGCGGTGAAGTGCAACGTGGCCGACGCCGCCGCGGTCGAGGCGCTGGTGAAGCAGGCCCAGGGCGCGTTCCCGACCATCGACATCCTGGTCAACAACGCCGGCGTCACCCGCGACAACCTGATGATGCGGATGGACGAGCAGGACTGGGACCTGGTGCTGGACGTCAACCTCAAGGGCGCCTTCCTGATGACCAAGGCCGTCACCCGCATCATGATGAAGCAGCGCTCGGGCCGCATCGTCAACATGGCCTCGATCATCGGCGTGATGGGCAACGCCGGGCAGTCCAACTACGCGGCCAGCAAGGGCGGCCTGATCGCCTTCACCAAGTCGACGGCCAAGGAGTTCTCGTCGCGCAACGTCACCTGCAACGCGGTGGCGCCCGGTTTCATCGAGACCGCGATGACCGCCAAGCTGACCGACGAGGTCAAGCAGAACTACAGGAAGGGCATCCCGCTCAACCGGATGGGAACCCCCGAGGACGTGGCCGGCGCGGTGCTGTTCCTGGTCTCGGACGCGGCGTCCTACGTCACCGGCCAGGTGCTGCACGTCGACGGCGGCCTGGTGATGTGAGCATTCACATGGATACAGAATACGGAAGACTGAACACTGAAGACGAGTAACGAGCGCGTTATCCGGGACCCGTACCCATAGGCCAAACAGTCATCCCAAAAAATAATCTGAACGCAAGGAGGTGAGACAGGACAATGGCAATCATTGACGACGTCAAGAAGATCGTGGTGGAGCGGCTGGGCGTGGACGCCGCGCAGGTGACCCCGGAGGCCTCGTTCATCGAGGACCTGGGCGCCGATTCGCTGGACACCGTCGAGCTGGTGATGGCCCTGGAGGAGAAGTTCGGGATGGAGATCCCGGACGACGAGGCCGAGAAGCTGACCACGGTGGGCGCGGCGATCTCCTACATCGAGAAGAAGCAGGCCGAGAAGAAGTAAGGCGGCATCCCTGATGCCATGGACGCGGAGGCGCACCCGGCCCGTAGCCGGGGTGCCTCCGCCGCCAGCGATCGGTCAACCAGTCAACCTTTTACAGTTGGACGAAACACGATGAAACGCAGGGTCGTCGTCACCGGCATGGGCGTGATCACCCCGGTGGGCAACACCGTCGCCGATTTCTGGAACAGCCTGCTGGCCGGGGCCAGCGGGGTGAGCCCGATCACCAAGTTCGACGTCAGCAAGTACCCCACCCGGTTCGCCGGCGACGTCAAGAACTTCGACCCGGCCGCGTACATGGACCGCAAGGAGCTGCGCCGGATGGACCGCTACACGCAGTTCGCCATGGCGGCGGCCAAGATGGCGGTGGACGACTCCGGGCTGAAGATCGAGGGCGGGCTGGCCGAGCGCACCGGCGTGATCATCGCGTCGGGCATCGGCGGCACCGAGACCTGGGAGGAGCAGCACGCCAAGCTGCTGTCGTCCGGGCCGGACCGCGTCTCGCCGTTCTTCGTGCCGATGATGATCTCGGACATCGCCGCCGGGCAGGTCTCGATCGCCTACGGCGCCAAGGGGCCGAACTTCGCCTGCGTCTCGGCCTGCGCCTCGGCCGGCCACGGCATCGGCGAGGCGATGTGCGCCATCGTCCAGGACGAGGCCGACGTCATGATCTGCGGCGGGTCCGAGGCCCCGATCACGCCGCTGGCGCTGGCCGGCTTCTGCGCCCTGCGCGCGCTGTCGCAGCGCAACGACGATCCGGCCAGGGCCTCCCGGCCCTTCGACAAGGACCGCGACGGCTTCGTGATGGGCGAGGGCGCCGGGATCCTGGTGCTGGAGGAGCTGGACCACGCCCAGGCCCGCGGCGCGCGGATCTACGCCGAGCTGGCCGGCTACGGCGCCACCGCCGACGCCCACCACATGACGGCGCCGGCGCCGGGGGGCGAGGGCGCGGCCCGGGCCATGAAGCGGGCGCTGGCCACGGCCGGCCTGCGGCCGGAGGAGGTCGAGTACGTCAACGCCCACGGCACGTCGACGGACCTCAACGACAAGTACGAGACCGCGGCCATCAAGGCCGTCTTCGGCGGCCACGCCGCCAAGCTGGCCGTCTCGTCCACCAAGTCGATGACCGGTCACCTGCTGGGCGCGGCGGCCGGGGTGGAGGCGGTGGCCACCGTGCTGTCGATCGCCAACGGCGTGGTGCATCCCACCATCAACTACGCGACGCCCGACCCCGAGTGCGACCTGGACTGCGTGCCCAACGCCAAGCGCGACCTGGCGGTGCGGGCGGCGCTGTCGAACTCGTTCGGGTTCGGCGGCCACAACGCCTGCCTGGCGTTCCGGAAATACCAATAGACCGAAACCGACAACACGATATCGCGATCAATTGTTCCGAACGCTCTTCAGCAGAAAACACGCCCACCTGCCCCACGGCCGGCGCGAGGCCCTGAGCAAGATCCGGCAGCGGCTGGGCTGGCGGATCCGCGACGAGTCGCTCTACCTCCAGGCGCTGCGGCACCGCTCGGCCTCGGCCACCCACCTGGCGTCCAACGAGCGCCTGGAGCTTCTGGGCGACGCGGTGCTGCGGCTGCTGGTCTGCGAGTACCTCTACCGCACCCGGCCCAACGACGACGAGGGCCAGCTCACCGAGATCCTGTCGCTGATCGTCAGCAAGAAGGTGCTGTGCCGGGTGGCCCGCGAGCTGGGCTTCGGCGAGCTGCTGGAGCTCTCGTCCGACGAGTCCGACTCGGGCGGCCGGGGCAAGGACAACATCCTGGCCGACTCGTTCGAGTCGATGCTGGGCGCCTACTACCTGGACGGCGGCCTGTCGCCGGTGCGCGAGTTCATGGTGCGCGGCTTCTTCTGGCGCATCCCCCACCTGGTCTCCGACGACAGCTTCAAGAACCACAAGGGGCTGCTGCAGGAGGTGATGCAGTCGCAGCGGGACGGCCGCGGCACCCGCTATTCCCTGAAGGGGGAGAGCGGTCCCGAGCACAGCCGCAGCTACACCGTCGAGCTCAAGCTGGACCGCAAGCGCTACGGGCTGGCCACCGCCCCCACCAAGAAGGACGCCGAGCAGATGGCGGCCCAGCAGGCCATCGAGAAGCTCAAGGCCGAGTACCGCGATCGCACGGCGGCGGCCCGCAGCCCCGCCGCGGCGGACCAGCGGCAGGGCCGCGGCCCCGCACCCAACGCCCGCGGATCATCGCAACGCATCAGGAATAAGGACCGATCATGAACTACTTCCTCACCGACGAACAGCAGATGATCAAGGACCTGTGCCGCAAGATCGGCCTGGAGAAGATCAAGCCAGTGCGCGAGCGCTACGACGAGACCGGCGAGTTCCCCTGGGAGATCGTCAAGGTGCTGGCCGAGGCCGACATCTGCGGCGTCTACATCCCGGAGCAGTACGGCGGGCTGGGCGGCGGGGTGATGGAGATGGCCATCGCCACCGAGGAGCTGTCGCGCCACTGCGGCGGCATTTCGCTGGCCTTCGCCGCCACCGGGTTGGGAACGTTCCCGATCATCCTGTACGGCAGCGAGGAGCAGAAGAAGAAATACCTGCCGGGCATCGCCAAGGGCGCCAAGCTGGCGGCCTTCGGCCTGACCGAGGCCAACGCCGGCTCGGACGCCGGCGGCATCCAGACCACCGCGGTGCGCGACGGCGACCACTACGTGCTCAACGGCACCAAGCAGTGGATCACCAACGGCGGCGAGGCCGAGGTCTACACCGTGGTGGCCCTCACCGACAAGAGCAAGGGCACGCGCGGCGCCACCGCCTTCATCGTGGAGAAGGGCGCACCGGGCTTCTCCTTCGGCAAGAAGGAGAACAAGATGGGCATCCGGGCCTCGGTCACCCGCGAGCTGGTGTTCGACAACTGCCGGGTGCACAAGGACCAGATCCTGGCCAAGGAGGGGATGGGCTTCCTGGTGGCGATGGGCACGCTGGACCGCACCCGGCCCGGCGTGGCGGCCCAGGCCCTGGGGATCGCCCAGGGCGCGCTGGACGAGGCCATCAAGTACTCGCGCGAGCGGGTGCAGTTCGGCAAGCCGATCTCGGCCTTCCAGGGCGTGCAGTTCATGCTGGCCGACATGGCGATGAAGCTGGAGGCCGCCCGGGCCCTGGTCTACGCCACCGCCCGCACCATCGACAGCGGCGAGAAGAAGTTCGCCAAGGAGAGCGCCATGTGCAAGTGCTTCGCCTCCGACGTGGCGATGGAGGTCACCACCAACGCGGTGCAGGTGCTGGGCGGCTACGGCTACATGAAGGAGTACCCGGTGGAGAAGATGATGCGCGACGCCAAGATCACCCAGATCTACGAGGGCACCAACCAGATCCAGCGCGGCGTGATCGCCTCCAACCTGATCAAGGAGGCGGCCGGCAGCAGGGAGTAGCGCGGCCGGTCGCCGCGACGGCCCGGGCCCGGCGGCCCGGGCCGCCTTTTTTAAACCCGAATTGACTTGAAATCCGCGGCCGCCGGTCGTACAATGGAAGGGAATGCAGCCCACCATCCCCGAGATCGAGGCCCAGCTGGCGGCGCTGGCCGACGGCGGGTCGCACGAGGTCCGGCGGATCGACCTGCTGGTCAAGCTGGCCGGCCTGCTGGTCAACGCCGATCCCGCCCGGGCCGCCGCGGTCAGCCGCGAGGTCTGGGAACGGTCGCTCCGCGCCGGCCATGCATCTGGGCAGGCCCACAGCGTGCGGATCGACGGCACCCTGCGCTACCATGCGGCCGACCTGCCGCAGGCCGGCGAGCTGGCCCTGCGGTCGCTGGGCCTGTTCGCGGCCTGCGGCGACGAGGCCGGGCAGGCGGCGGCGCTGGGCCTGCTGGCCAACGTCCGCTTCAAGCAGGGCGACTACCAGGGCGCCCTGGAGCTCAACCAGCGGGGGCTGGCCGTCCGCCGCCGGCTGGGCCTGACGGCCGGGGTCGGGCAGTACCTCAACAACATCGGCACCTGCCACGTGCGGCTGGGCGCGTTCGAGCAGGCGCTGGAATGCTTCCGCGAGAGCCTGCGGCTGGCGGAGGAGACCGGCGACATCCGGGGCCAGGCCCACTCCCAGATGAACATCGGCAGCGTCAGCAAGAGCATGGCGCGGCACGGCGATGCCGACGACGCCTACCGGCGGGGGCTGGCGCTGTTCCGGCGGTGCGGCGACGTCCGGGGGCAGGCGCTGTGCCTCTGCAATATCGGGCTCAACGCCATGGAGCGCGGCGACCATCCGCAGGCGCAGGCCTCCCTGGCGCAGAGCCTGGACTTGAGCCGGGCGGTCCGCGACGTGCAGGGCGAGATGTTCGCGCTGATGTACCTGGGCGACCTCTGCCGCCGGACCGGCGACCTGCCGCAGGCGCTGGAGCGGAACCGCGCGGCCGGCGACCTGGCGCTGGAGGTCAACGACCCATTCTACCAGGCCGAGTGCCAGATCGGCCTGGGGGACATCTACCTGGACATGGACCAGCCAGTGCTGGCGCTGGAGACCCTGCAGCAGGGGCTGGACATGGCGGTCACCATCGGGTCCCGCGAGCTGGAGATGCGGGCGCTGCGCGGCCTGGCCGAATGCCACGGACGGGCCGGCCAGGCCGAGGCGGCGGCCTCGTACCGCGACCGCTGGCAGCGGCTGGAGCGGGAGATGGCCGGCAGCGGAAGCGACGGGACTGCGAAGCCGGACAGCACATGACAAGCCGCCCTGCCGGTCACGGAATACCCCTTGCGTTTCCCCGGCTGCGGGCGTACAATGCTCCCATGAATTCCACGGAACGTCCATGACCGAAACGGACCGGGAGCTGCAGCAGCGCATCGCCGGGACGGCCGATTCGCCCGGCAAGGTCGACCTGCTGCTCGAGCTGGCGGACCGGCTGCGCAACCGCGACGCCCAGCAGGCGCTGGCGCAGGCGGAACGGGCCGCGGCGCTGGCCGAACGGCTGGGCTGCGCCCCCGGCCGCGCCGCGGCCCTGCGGACCATCGGCGTGTGCTGCGAGCAGATCGGCGACTACCAGCGGGCGCTGGCCGTGTGCGGCCAGGCGCTGGCGCTGTCCCGCCGCGACGGCGACCGCGACAGCGTCGCCCGGGTGCTGAACACCATGGGGCTGGCGCACACCCGGCTGGGCCAGTTCGACCAGGCCCTGGAGTGCTACCGCCAGGTACTGGGAGCGCTGGGCGACGGCGACCGCCAGACCGAGGCCTTCGTCTGCAACAACATCGGGTTGATCCACCGCGACCGGGGCGAGCTGGGGCCGGCGCTCGAGCATTTCCAGCAGAGCCTGGCGATGCTGGAGCGGCTGGGCGACCTCAAGAACCAGGCCAACGCCCTCAGCAACATCGGCACCTGCTACCGCCGGCTGGGCGACCTCCCCCGGGCGCTGGACAGCCTGCAGCGCAGCCTGCAGCTCCGCCAGCAGGCGGGGGACCGTTTCTCGCAGACCCACAGCTGGAACAACCTGGGCAACGTCTACCTCGAGCTGAAGGACTACGGCCGGGCGCTGGAGTGCTGGCTGAAGGCGCTCGACCTGGCATCCGCCTGCAAGGACCTGGTGACCGAGGCCTACATCCTGGTCAACCTGGGCAGCCTCAAGATCAACACCAGCGAACCGGCCGCCGCGCTGGACTACCTCGACCAGGCCCTGCCGCTGGCCGAGCAGATCGGCGACCGCCAGGCGCTCCAGGTGCTGTGGCGGTCCTACGCCGACGCCCACCGCATGCAGCGGGACTACGCCGCCGCCCTGCGGTACCTCGAGCGGTACGCCGACGGCCTGCGGGACCTGCAGCACGGCGGGGACGAGGCGGACCGGGCGGCGGCGGAGATCGCACAGCTGCGGCAGCTCGCCGCCGGCCGCGGACCCCAGCAACCATCAACCGGACGGGAAACATGACGCTCGACATCGCCGACGCCATCGTCAAACTGGAGACCATGGCCGAGGGCCCCGCCAAGGTCGACCTGCTCAACGAGCTGTCGATGGAGCTGCGGGACAACGACACCAGGCAGGCGCTGGAGGTGGCGACGCAGGCCCGGGCCATGGCGGAAGCCGTCGGCTACCGGGAGGGGCTGGGATACAGCCTCCGCAACATCGCCACCTGCCTGTACCTGCTGTCGGATTATTCCAGCGCCCTCGACCGCGGGTACGAGGCGCTGCAGCTGTTCCAGCAGCTGGGCGAGAAGCACGGCATCTACCGGGCGCTGAACACCATCGCCAACATCTACTACCGCCTGGGCGACAACACGCGGGCGCTGGAGTACGACATCAAGATGCTGGGGATCGCCCAGGAGATGCAGGACCCCCTGACCGAGGCCACGGCCCTCAACAACATCGGCCTGGTGTACATGGGGATGGACGACGGCGACAAGGCGCTGGAGTACTTCCAGCGCAGCCTCGAGCTCTACACCGCCAACGGACACCTCGAGAACGTCGGCAAGCCGCTGCTGAACATCGGCATCATCCACCGCCAGCAGCAGCGGTACGACGAGGCGCTGGCGTTCTTCAACCGCAGCCTGGAGTCCCGCCGCCGGGAGACGGACAAGCACGGCGAGGCGCTGGTGTGGCACAACATCGGGGTGGTCCATTTCGAGAAGGGGGAGTACGTGGCGGCGGTGGAGAGCTACCAGCGCAGCATCGAGATCGCCCGGGAATGCGGCAACCGCCGGATGGAGGCCGACGGCCTGCTCCACCAGGCGCGGGCCCGGGGCCGCCAGGGGGCGACCGCGGCGGGGTTCGACCAGCTGCACCGGGCGCAGCAGCTGATCGAGGCGATCGGGACGAAGCACCTCGCGCCGGAGCTCCATCTCGTCTATTCCGAACTGTTCGAGCGGACCGGCGACCACCAGCGGGCGCTGGAGTACCACAAGAAGTACGCCGACGCCTACGAGCAGCAGCACTCCCGGCAGGCCGAGGAGCGGCTGCGGGGGCTGCGCACCAGCTTCGAGGCCGACCAGACCCGCAAGGAGAACGAGATCTACCGGCTGCGGAACGTCGAGCTGACCCGCGCCAACCAGGAGCTGGAGCAGCTCAACCGGCTGATCCGCAAGGGCGAGGAGCACCGCTCGAAGCTGATGGAGCAGGTGGCGGCCCAGTCGCAGGAGCTGGAGCGGCTGGCCAAGACGGACGGCCTGACCGGGCTGTCCAACCGCCGCCAGCTGGACGAGACGCTGGAGCGCGAGTTCGCCCGGGCCAAGCGCTACCACGACCCGCTGACCGTGGCGATGCTGGACATCGACCACTTCAAGACCGTCAACGACACCGTCTCCCACCACGCCGGCGACGAGGTGCTGAAGATCGTGGCCGAGGTGCTGCGGGCCAACTCCCGCACCGTCGACCTGGTGGCCCGCTACGGCGGCGAGGAGTTCGTGATGGCCTTCCCCAACACCACGGCCGAGGCCGCGGCCACGGTCTGCGAGCGCATCCGCCAGGCGGTGGAGAGCTTCTTCTGGACCCGGATCAGCGGCGGGCTGCGGGTGACCGTCAGCATCGGCCTGTGCGACGACCTGTCCCTGCCCAGCCACGAGAAGCTGCTGGGCGCGGCCGACGCCCGGATGTACCAGGCCAAGGAACAGGGGCGGAACCGGGTGGTCTGGCGATCAGGGGGGCGGTAAAGTATTTTGCACTTTCTTGAAATTGGGTATTGACATGCGGCCCTGTTTTGTGTATAATTACCCTCTTGCGATTTGGCAAGAAATCCTGGCTCTTTGAAAACTGAATGGATGCACAGCGATCGTGATGTGAGTCCGGGTTTTTCAAACTTACATTTGAAAATGAAAATTTTCTTTTGGAGAGTTTGATCCTGGCTCAGGACTAACGCTGGCGGCGTGCCTAATACATGCAAGTCGAACGATCATATAATCGTAGCAATATGGTTTTATGATAGTGGCGAACGGGTGAGTAACACGTGGAAAACCTACCTTCGAGCGGGGGATAACTCCGGGAAACTGGGGCTAATACCGCATAACATCATCGGGAGGCATCTCCCGGTGATCAACGACGCAAGTCGCTTGAAGATGGGTCCGCGTCCCATCAGCTAGTTGGCGGGGTAATGGCCCACCAAGGCTTTGACGGGTAGCCGGCTTGAGAGAGCGAACGGCCACAAGGGGACTGAGACACGGCCCCTACTCCTACGGGAGGCAGCAGTAGGGAATTTTGGTCAATGGGGGAAACCCTGAACCAGCGACGCCGCGTGGGTGATGAAGTCCTTCGGGATGTAAAACCCTTTTTACCGGGACGAAAGAAAGATGACGGTACCGGTAGAATAAGCCACGGCTAACTCCGTGCCAGCAGCCGCGGTAATACGGGGGTGGCAAGCGTTGTCCGGATTTACTGGGTGTAAAGGGCGTGTAGGTGGGCCTTTAAGTCGGTTGTAAAATCTCCCGGCTCAACCGGGAAACTGCAATCGATACTATTGGTCTTGAGTGCGGAAGGGGAGAATGGAATTCCTGGTGTAGCGGTGACATGCGTAGATATCAGGAGGAACACCCGTGGCGAAGGCGGTTCTCTGGGCCAGCACTGACACTGAGGCGCGAAAGCAAGGGGAGCAAACAGACTTAGATACTCTGGTAGTCCTTGCCCTAAACGATGGGTACTAGGTGTTCGGCCCTTTTGGGCTGAGTGCCGAAGCTAACGCATTAAGTACCCCACCTGGGGAGTACGATCGCAAGGTTGAAACTCAAAGGAATTGACGGGGACCCGCACAAGCGGTGGAGGATGTGGTTTAATTCGACGCAACGCGAAGAACCTTACCTAGGCTTGACATGCTTGTGAAAAACCATGGAAACATGGTGTGCCCGCAAGGGATAGCAAGTACAGGTGGTGCATGGCTGTCGTCAGCTCGTGTCGTGAGATGTTGGGTTAAGTCCCGCAACGAGCGCAACCCTTATCCTTAGTTGTTTCCACGAAAGTGGTTACCCTCTAAGGAGACTGCCTCGGACAACGGGGAGGAAGGTGGGGATGACGTCAAGTCCGCATGCTCCTTACGTCTAGGGCTACACACGTCCTACAATGGGGTCGACAATGGGAAGCAATACCGCGAGGTGGAGCCAATCCCCAAACGACCCCTCAGTTCGGATTGTAGTCTGCAACTCGACTACATGAAGTCGGAATCGCTAGTAATGGCAGGTCAGCATACTGCCGTGAATACGTTCCCGGGTCTTGTACACACCGCCCGTCACGTCATGGGAGCCGGTAATACTTGAAGCCGTTCGCCTAACCGCAAGGAGGGCAGCGTCTAAAGTAGGACTGGTGACTGGGACGAAGTCGTAACAAGGTAGCCGTACCGGAAGGTGTGGCTGGATCACCTCCTTTCTAGAGACCCTGCATATCGGTCCGCTCACGCGGATGGGGATATGCGCATTTTCCGGGCTCCTCACGTCGCTGTGCATTCCAATCAGTTTTCGGTTTAGAAAGGTTATGGGTTATAGCTATCATCTATAATCTGTAACCTTTTCTTATGACCCCACCGATGTCCCTCCCCTCGAGGGGAGGGACACAAGTGAGAGGTCCGGGCCCATAGCTCAGTTGGTTAGAGCGCGTCCCTGATAAGGACGAGGTCAGAAGTTCGACTCTTCTTGGGCCCACCATTCCCCAGACCTGTGCGCGCAGGTCTTTTTTATTGCCCGGTCATCCGCCGACAGCCGCGGGCGGCCTGAAAAACCTGTGGCAATTGCCCGCGCCTTTTGATACAATATCCCCCAATGAAATCGAAGGAGCATCCAGTGACCAGAACCATCGCAGCCGCGATCATCGCGGCGCTGCTGTTCCCGGCCGCCGCCGCCGCCACCGGCGCCCGCAGCGCGTCGCTGGCCGGGGCGGCGGACTACCTGCTGGACGACGGCCAGGTGTACGCCTGGCCCTGCCGCGCGCCGCAGTACTACCGAGCGGTGATCGCCGAGCTGGGCGTCGACGGGACGCGGATCTCGGACCGCAGCTCGGTGGCCGGGCTCTATTCCGACCAGGAGCGGACGCTGGGCGTGATCGGCCTGGCGGTCAACCGCACCACCGGCGCCCAGGCCGCGCTGGGCGACTACCTGGACCACGTCTACACCGCGGACACGGTGAGCGTGCGGGCCAACGTCATCGAGCGGCTCAACCAGCGCGGCCTGGGCGCGGGCCTGGCCGACATCCCGGCCCCGGCCGGCGGCGTCGAGCTGCTTTACGCCCGGACCTTCGGCGACTGGACGCCCGGCCTGCGGATCGAGCGTTCGGCGGCCCGCGACGACGAGACCGCCGCCGGCGAGGCCCGCGAGGCGTCGAGCAGCGTCACCGGCGTCACGCTCTCCGCCAGCTACCAGCCGCGCGACGCGCTGCGCGCCGACGCCAGCCTGGAGTACGCCGCCTGCTCGTTCACCAGCGGCTTCACGCTGGACGCGTCGGGCCACAGCGAGTCGTTCACCGCGGACGGCGCCCGGTTGGCGGCGGCCCGGGCCCGGGCGTTCTACTCCCTCAACGAGGAGATGACCCTGGTGCCGCGGCTGTCGCTCACGAACACCAGGATGGGCTACGCCTACGCCCAGAGCGACACCGGCCACGGCGCCGCCGGCAGCGCGGCCGCCACCGAGCTGGCGCTGGGCATCGGCTGGCAGTACGCGCCCACGCCCCGCTACTCGCTGATAGCCGGGCTGGAGCTGGGTTACCGCTCGGCCGAGACCGTCGATTCCCTGATCGCGGGCGATCCCGGCGACGTCAGGACCACGGAATCCACCCTGGCGCTGCCGGTGGCGCACCTGGGGCTGGAGGCGCAGCTGACGCGCTGGCTGACGCTGCGGCTGGCCGGCTCCAAGCGCATCGCGACGACCGAGGTCGTCAGCGAGTTCTCGGACCAGAGCGGCAGGACGCGGAAGTGCTCCTCCGACTCCTACCAGCTGGGCTGCGGCCTGGGCATCAGGACCGGCGGGTTGTCGCTGGACCTTGCGGTCAATCCGGAACTGCTGTATTCCGGAGGCAAGCTGCTGAGCGACAGCGGCACCTGGCCGGTCAGCCAGGCCTCGCTGATCTACCGGTATTGACAACAAGATATGGGGGGAGAAAAACTATTAGTGGTATTTTTTTCATAAGGTATTGACAAAATGGCGTTTTATTGGTAAAATTATCAATAATCAACCAGTTAAGCTCGCAAACAATCACCACCCAATCACAAACGGAGGTATCCTCGCTCATGAAGAAACTGTTCATCGCGATGCTGGCGCTTACGATCGCGGCCTCGGCGGCTATGGCCACCGACACCCGGATCGCCTCCATCGGCCAGGCGTCCACGTTCCTGACGGACTACACCGACATCTACTTCATCCCGTCGACCCTGGTGGCCTACCCGCGGATGATCGCGGCCGAGCTGGGCACCGGCTCGCCGTCCGGCATCCCGTACCAGGGATCGGCCTCGATCACCTGGACCAACAACGAGGAGCAGACCTGGGGCGTGATGGGCGTGGACGTCAATCACGACTTCGCCGGCCGGCAGCAGTTCGGCACCGACATCACCGCGATCAACACCTGGATCGGCGGACCGGATGCCCTCCCGCATCCGGACAACAAGTGGCATTTGTTCTACGCCAAGAAGATGGGCACCATGGACCTGGGCCTGCACCTGGCCCGGGCGGCCGGCGCGGCCACCCTCGAGTGGACCGACTCGCTGGGCAACGAGAAGGACGAGGCCTCCACCGGCCTGTGGAACATCAACGGCAGCATCAGCCTGAAGCCGATGGAGAACGTCACGGCGGACATCTCGGCCGCCTTCCAGATGCTGAGCTTCTCGGGCGAGATGGTCACGACCACGACGCTGCCGGCGGCCTCCTCCGGCACCACCACCATCGAGAGCGACGGCGGCTCGGCCATCCTGGTCGGCGCCCGCGCCTTCTACGGCATGAGCGACCAGCTGAAGCTCGTCCCGGTGCTCGGTTTCCAGACCTACTCGCTGGGCTTCAAGACCAGCTACGCCGGCGTCGACACGGTCGGCAACACACCGGAGGGCGGCAAGAAGTCACAGACCAACATCGCCGGCGCCTTCGGCCTGAACTACCAGCCGGCCGAGAACGTCACGCTGGTGGGCGGCCTGCACTTCGGCATGTACGGCACCACCCTCGAGGACACCACCGGCCTGTTCGGCGGCACGGTGGGCATCAAGGAGGAGAAGACCTCCACATTGGTGTTCCCGGGCTTCTCGGCCGGTGTCGAGGCCAAGCTGCTGAAGTGGCTGGACGTGCGGTTCGGCGCGGGCAAGATGCTGACCAAGACCAGCACCGAGGAAACCTGGCACAGCTTCGCGACCGGCAACAACACCAGGGAAACCTCGTACACATCGGCCCCGTTCAACTTCGGCTTCGGCCTGGGCCTGACCTTCGGAACGACGACATGCCGTTCGACCTGGGCTACCTGATGAGCGGCGAGAACCACGAAGTGTTCACGCAGGTCTCGGCCACCTACAAGTTCTGATCCTCCCCCCGGTCTCAACGACGGGCGCCGCGAGGCGCCCGTCGTTGCTTTGTCCCCGCTTTCCGGTGACCCCACCCCTACCCACTTCGGCAGCAATAATGCTTGCCGCTCTCAGTGCAGGCTCTCCCCGAACGCGTTCGGAGAAGGGCATCGTCTTTCGTTCCCTCCCTGAGAGGGGATGAAGGGGTGTGTGGCAGTCATTGCGAGAACAGCTATTCCTCCAGCACGAACGTGGCAATCAACGATGTGACCCCACCCCAACCCCTCCCCGAACGCGTTCGGAGAGGGACATCGTCTTTCGTCCCCTCCCTGAGAGGGGATCAAGGGGTGTGTTTGGAGGTTTGACCTCACCCCAACCCCTCCCCGTTGCGGGGAGGGGCGTAACTTTGTCCCCTCTCTGGGAGGGGAGCGAGGGGTGTGTGATCCCAGTGCTGTCAGGAAAGGGAGGACCTTTCGCACAACGACCAGAGCCGCGGATCGACAGCGGGCCATAGAAAACCGTTGCATTCATCCGCCGGCGCTGCTATAATCAATCCCCGAACCCTGGCCACATTCAACGCAAGCAAGGGGACCGACCCATGAGGAAGACACTGCTCGTCCTGGCGATGCTGGCGATCGCAGCGAACGCCTTCGCCGCCGACGCGGCCCAGGGCATCGAAAAGGGCGACAAGGCCCTGCTGTTCTCGGCCCGCGGCTTCGAGGACCACGGCTTCGGCGGCCATTACGATTTCGGCATGAAGTACTACGTGGCGAAGGGCCTGGCCATCCGCCCGGTCCTTAAGTTCGTGTACCAATCGCAGTCCAACGAGATCCCCCCGGATTCCGGCGGCCCGGCCGTGTACCGCTGGCACCGCACCTGCGACGACACCAAGACCAGCGTGACGGGATTCGGCCTCGACCTGGGCGTCGAGAAGAGCGTCTATACAAGCGGCGCGGTCAACGTGCACGCCGGCGGACTGCTCGGGATGACGTTCAGCTCCTACGGCCGCGATTCGGCCCAGACGATCTATTACACGAACAACGGCACGGTGGTCGCCGGGGACGGCGGGCGCGACAGCTGGAAGGACGAGGGCAGCGCCACCACGCTGGAGATCGCCGGCCTGCTGGGCGCGGAGTGGTTCATCACCGACAACGTGACGCTGGGCGCCGAATACCACCTGGGGCTCTCCCGCTACAGCGAGGGCGAGGACAAGGGGGAGTTCTCGGACGGCACCGACAACGGCGGCGCGGTGATCCTCACGACCTACGAAAACCCGAAGACCACGACCACGACGTTCGGGTTCCAGACCATCGGCCTGGTGCTGGGCATCCGGTTCTAGCCGCGCCTGCTGCGCGTTTTCGCACGATGCCGCTTGATTTCCCCCGTCACTTGGGGTATAATACGGCGGCTACCAGTCGCGCGCGCCTGACCTGATTGGTGGGGAATTAGCTCAGTTGGTAGAGCGCCAGCTTTGCAAGCTGGAAGTCACCGGTTCGAATCCGGTATTCTCCACCAGTTTCCATCGCCGCCGGCCCACTGCGGGCCGGTTTTCCTGTCCGCTGGAAGGACGATAACGCGTTATCACTGATGGCGATAGGGTAGCCAGGCAAGTTATTTCATCTTTTTTGAAATTAGCCCTTGACTTTTGGGCCGAAAGCGTGTATAATTCACAGCTCTGAAACACGTTTGGCACTGGCTCTTTGACAACCGAATATTGGGTCTTGATTAAGGGTAACATAGCACCTGAGATCATGCGCCATGCGATCTGCGATCGATGGCTATTGAATCTCATTTTGATCAAGCTACTAAGAGCACATGGCGGATGCCTTGGCAGATGAAGGCGACGAAGGGCGTGGTAAGCTGCGATAAGCTTCGGGGAGGAGTAAACATCCTTTGATCCGGAGATTCCCGAATGGGGCAACCCAGCCGGAGTCATGTCCGGTTATCCCGGGACGAAAACCGCAAGGGAAGTAGACCCGGGAAGCCAACCTGGAGAACTGAAACATCTAAGTACCCAGAGGAAGAGAAATCAATTGAGATTCCCCCAGTAGCGGCGAGCGAACGGGGAACAGTCTAAACTCGGTCCTGCGTGATAGCCGTTGCGCGTTGCAGGACGGGTGTTTCGGGGATGTCATTGATCCCGTGTAACGACCGGGGTCGTGGAGTCAACAAGCCGGTTGCTAGCCGAAGGAGCTGGGAAGCTCCACCATAGACGGTGAAAGTCCGGTAGGCGAAAGCGAACGGCCTCCACTGTGACGTTTCCCAAGTACCATGGGGCACGAGAAACCCCTTGGGAATTCGGGGGGACCACCCTCCAAGACTAAATACTCTCATCTGACCGATAGTGAACAAGTACCGTGAGGGAAAGGTGAAAAGCACCCCAGACGGGGAGTGAAATAGTACCTGAAACCATGTGCTTACAATCAGTCGGAGTCCCGCGTTCGCGCGGGATGACGGCGTGCCTTTTGCATAATGATCCGGCGAGTTGCTTGTATGCGGCAAGGTTAAGCCCTTCTGGGGCGGAGCCGTAGCGAAAGCGAGTCTGAATAGGGCGTTTCAGTCGCATGCAGCAGACCCGAAACTTGGTGAGCTAACCATGGCCAGGATGAAGTGACGGTAACACGTCATGGAGGTCCGAACCGGTGAATGTTGAAAAATTCTCGGATGAGCTGTGGTTAGGAGTGAAAGGCCTATCAAACCAAGGGATAGCTGGTTCTCCTCGAAATATATTTAGGTATAGCCTCGGAAGTTATGTGGCGGGGGTAGAGCACTGGCTGGGCTAGGGACCTTACCAGGTTACCGAACCCATTCAAACTCCAAATACCGTGCACAAGAATTCCGGGAGTCAGGCTGCGGGGGATAAGCTCCGTGGGCCGAGAGGGAAAAAACCCAGATCGTCAGCTAAGGTCCCCAAATTCCAGTTAAGTGACGCAAGGATGTGAAGTTTCACAGACAACCAGGATGTTGGCTTAGAAGCAGCCATCATTTAAAGAAAGCGTAATAGCTCACTGGTCGAGTCACTTTGCGCCGACAATACTCGGGACTGTTAAACTGGATACCGAAGCTGCGGACTTGACAGGCGTGCGCGTCTGTCATTTGGTAGAGGAGCGTTCCATAGTAGGATGAAGCGGGCCCGTCAGGGTCCTGGGTTCTTGCCCAGGCGCAAGCAGTGGACGAGATGGAAGTGAGAATGCCGGAATAAGTAGCGATAAACCAGGCGAGAAACCTGGTCACCGTAAACTCAAGGTTTCCTGGGGAAGGTTAATCCGCCCAGGGTAAGTCGGCCCCTAAGCTGAGGGCGAAAGCCGTAAGTGATGGGAACCCGGTTAATATTCCGGGACCGCTGACATGGCGTTATCACCGAAGGGGGGGTGCAGGAGTGAGGTCCCATCCGCGATCGGAAGTGCGGGTCTAAGCTGGTAGGGGGATCTGGCAGGCAAATCCGCCGGGTCGTCAACCCCGAGAAGCGATAGGGAGTCCGTAAGGACACAAAAGGGACTGAATCATACTGCCGAGAAAAGCCTCGTCGGGAGTCATGTGGGCGACCGTACCGTAAACCGACTCAGGTGAGTGGGAAGAATATTCTCAGGTGCTCGAGAGAACCTCCTTTAAGGAACTAGGCAATCTAACCCCGTAACTTCGGGAGAAGGGGTCCCTGGAACCGTTCAGTGAATACTTACGAAGGCGGATCCGGGGCGCAGTGAAAGGGCTCAAGTGACTGTTTATCAAAAACACATGATTGAATCGAAGCCCCGGTAAACGGCGGCCGTAACTATAACGGTCCTAAGGTAGCGAAATTCCTTGTCGGGTAAGTTCCGACCTGCACGAATGGTGTAACAAATTGAGCGCCGTCTCAAAGGAGGGCTCGGCGAAATTGTAGTGGCGGTGAAGATGCCGCCTACCCGCAGATGGACAAAAAGACCCCGTGCACCTTTACTGTAGCCTGGCATTGTGTTTTGATAATGCTTGTGTAGGATAGGTGGGAGACTTTGAAGCTGGGGCGCTAGCCTCGGTGGAGTCGTCGTTGAAATACCACCCTGGTGTTATTGGAATTCTAACCTCGATCAGTGAATCCTGGTGAGGGAAAGTGTCAGGTGGGCAGTTTGACTGGGGCGGTCGCCTCCCAAAGCGTAACGGAGGCGCGCAATGGTTTCCTCAGCGCGGACGGTAATCGCGCTCTTAGAGTGTAAAGGCATAAGGAAGCCTGACTGCGAGGGAGACATCCCGAGCAGATACGAAAGTAGGCCTTAGTGATCCGGTAGTCACACGTGGGAGCACTATCGCTCAACGGACAAAAGGTACGCCGGGGATAACAGGCTGATCTTGCCCGAGAGTTCATATCGACGGCAGGGCATCGCATCCTGGGGCTGGAGAAGGTCCCAAGGGTCCGGCTGTTCGCCGGTTAAAGCGGTACGCGAGCTGGGTTCAGAACGTCGTGAGACAGTTCGGTCTCTATCCTCTGTGGGCGCAGGAGATTTGAGGGTAACCCGTCCCTAGTACGAGAGGACCGGGATGGACGGACCGCTAGTGTGTCAGCTGTCACGCCAGTGGCAATGGCTGAGTAGCTATGTCCGGTCGGGATAACCGCTGAAAGCATCTAAGTGGGAAACCCCTCCCAAGATGAGATCTCCCATCCGAATCAATCGGGTTCGAAGGCCCCCCGCAGACTACGGGGTCGATAGGCCACAGGTGTAAGGCCAGCAATGGCTTCAGCCGAGTGGTACTAACTTGGCCGTTCGGCTTGATCATAATACTGTTCAATAGTCATCGGTCGCGGACCGGTGGCGCATCTCGGTGCTGTGTCGCCCGATCAAGACCAATATTCGGTTTCGATACCGCTTTTCCGGCGGTTATTCCGAGAGGGTCACACCCGTTCCCATTCCGAACACGGTAGTTAAGCCTCTCAGGGCCGATGGTACTGCGTTGGCAACTTTGTGGGAGAGTAGGTCGCTGCCGGATTAAATTTAAGAGCTGTCAGAAATGGCGGCTCTTATTTTTTACCCTCGGGCAGCTCCCGTGGATCCCGTCGCCGCGACCGCGGCTCGGGACGCAAGAGGCTCTAACGCGCTTCGCGCGCAAGACCCTCTAGCGGGTCGCTGCCGGATGAAATTTAAGAGCTGTCAGAAATGGCGGCTCTGATTGTTACCATCAGTGCCGCCATCGCTGTCAGTCATTGCCTTCCCCTGGACGCGACGGCGCATCGCTTTGCGATGCGCCGTTGTTGTGCGCGGGCACTGTTTATGTTTATGCTATAATCGGACAGCATGAGGACCTTCCGCATCATCACCTTCGGCTGCAAGGTCAACCAGTACGACTCGCAGCAGTGGCGCGCCGCGCTGCTGCGGGCCGGGCTGTCCGAGGCCGCCGACGACGGCGATTGCGACGTGGCGCTGGTCAACACCTGCACGGTGACCGTGGCGGCGGACTCGCAGGCGAGGCAGGCCATGCGAAAATGCAGGACGCAAAATGCAAACTGCAAGATCGTGGTCGCCGGATGCTACGGGCAGGTCGGTGCGGTCGCGCTGCGGAAACTACCGGAGGCCGACCTGGTGGTCGGCCGCTACGGCCCTGATTCTTTCGGGGCGGTCCGTACAGCGCTGGGATCGGCCGAGGCGCCGTTCGCCGAGGGGATCGGCGGCTTCGCCGGCCATACCCGGGCCTTCCTCAAGGTGCAGGACGGCTGCGGCCACCGCTGCAGCTACTGCATCGTGCCGCTGGCGCGGGGCCCGTCGCGCAGCCGGAAGCTGGCCGAGCTGATCGCCGAGGCCGGGCGGCTGGCGGCCGC
>JALOPJ010000113.1 GCA_025453955.1 Candidatus Edwardsiibacteriota bacterium | reverse complement strand
AAGAGGATGCAGCGCGGGCCGCATCCTCTGGTGGTTGGTTCCGATCATTCCGGCAGGCGGATCGGCATCAGCAGGTAGACCAGGGTGTACTCGTCCTTCTGCTTGGCGGGCTTGACCAGCCCGGCCGACAGCGCGGTGTTGAGGTAGAGGTTGACCTCGTCCCCCTCGATGTTCTTGAGGATCTCCAGCAGGTAGCTGGCGTTGTAGCCGATCTCCAGCGGGTCGTTGCCGTACTTGGCCGGCAGCGACTCGTAGGCCTCGCCGATGTCGGCGGTGCGGCTGGAGAGCTCGACCAGGTCCTTCTTGGCGCTGATCCGGATCAGGCTGGTGAAGGTGTCGGAGAACACCGCCACCCGGCGCACCGCCGAGGCGAAGACCTCGGTGCTGACGTTCAGCACCTTCTGGTTGTCCCAGGGGATGACCTTCTCGTAGTCGGGATACGGTCCCTCGATGTGCCGGGCGAACACCTGGGTGTTCTGGAAGGCGTACTGGGAATAGCTCTCGTCGAACCGCACCGTGATCTCGCCCTCGTCGCTGCCCAGCATCCGGCTGACCAGGTTGAGCGCCTTGGGCGGGATCAGCAGCTCGCTCTTTTGGGGCACCGGCGAGATCAGGCTCTCGAACAGCGCCAGCCGCCGCCCGTCGGTGCTGACCACCTTCAGCTTGTCGCCGTTGATCTGGAACATCGCGCCGCACAGCGCCGGCCGCGAGTTGTCGGTGGACACGGCGAACAGGGTCTTCTTGACCGCGGCCTGGAAGGTGGCGGCCGGCAGCTTGAAGCTCTTCTCCTTCTTGATCTCGGGGATCTTGGGGAACTCGTCCTTGGCGATGCCGATCAGCGAGAACTTGCTCTTGTCGCACTTGATGCTGATCTTGTTCTCGTCGACGGCGACCTCCACCGGCGAGTGGGGCAGCTGCTTGACGATCTCGAACAGCTGCTTGGCCGGCACCGTGATGGCGCCGGCCTGTGCGCCCGGGACGTCCAGCTCGGTGATGGCGGCGATCTCCAGGTCGGTGGCCGCCAGTTTGAGCTTGTCCTTCTGCACCTCGATCAGCACGTTGGCCAGCACCGGGAACGTGCTCTTGGTGGGGACGACCCCGATCAGGCTCTGCAAGCCGGCCAGAAGTTTATCCTGCAGGATGTTGAATTTCATGTTCGGATCCGCGTTCGCTGTGAAAGGTGGAGGGCTCTGGGGGATAACTACGAAATGATATCCCTAAATAGTAGTCGTTGTCAATAGTAAAAGTGGATGACCGGGGTTTTTATCGCCGGGAGCGCTGCCGCAGAAGGGCTGGGGCTTGTGCATAACGATCGGACGGCCGTTGGAAAAGATGTGGAAAAGTGCGCGAGTTGTCCACTGTTGTCCACCGGGGCGAGGGCGGAACGGCCGTTGCCAACAGGTCATCCACCCTGGATCAACTTGGTGATGGCCTTCACCTGCTCGTCGACCTCGGCATTGGTGGCCACGGCGTTCTGGATCTTGGCCACGGCGTGGATCACCGTGGTGTGGTCCTTGCCGCCGAACCGGCTGCCGATGTCGTTGAGCGAAGCGGTGGTCAGGCTGCGCGACAGGTACATGGCGATCTGGCGCGGGTGCACCAGCTCCTTGGTGCGCTTCTTGGAGCGCAGGGATTCCTCGGGCACCGAGAAGAAACCGGCCACGGTGCGCTGGATGACGTCGATGGTGACGGTCTTCTGGCGGGTGGAGATGATGTCGCGCAACACCTCGCGGGCCAGGTCGGTCGACAGCTCGCGTCCCACCAGCGAGGCGAACCCCACCACCCGGGTCAGGCAGCCCTCCAGCTCCCGGATGTTGGACTTGACCGACTCGGCGATGAAGTACAGCACGTCGCCGGGCACCACCAGGTGGTCCAGCTCGGCCTTCTTCTTGAGGATGGCGATGCGGGTCTCGATGTCCGGCGCCTGGATGTCCGCCACCAGGCCGCTCTGGAAGCGGGAGACCAGCCGCTCCTCCAGGTGGGCGATGTCCTTGGGCGGCCGGTCGGAGGTGAGCACGATCTGCTTGCGCGACTCGTAGAGCGCGTTGAAGGTGTGGAAGATCTCCTCCTGGCTCTGGGTCTTCTCGGACAGGAACTGGACGTCGTCGATCAGCAGCACGTCCAGCGACCGGTACTTGTTCTTGAACTCGAGCGACTTGCGGTTCTGGATGGAGTGGATCAGCTCGTTGAGGAAGTTCTCGGCCGGGATGTAGAGCACCTTGGTCCTGGGCTTCCTGATGCGGATGTGGTTGCCGATGGCCTGGGTGAGATGGGTCTTGCCCAGGCCCACGCCGCCGTAGATGAACAGCGGGTTGTAGGTGCGGCCCGGCGCCTCGGCCACGGCCATGGCGGCGGCGTAGGCGAACTCGCTGTTGCGGCCGATCACGAACTTGTCGAAGGTGTACCGCTCGCGCAGGGTGCTGTCGTCGGCCAACTGCACCGTGGCGGCGGCCTGTGGCCTCTCCGGCCGCGGCGCGGTAGCGGCGGGATCATCCGGGGCCACGAAGACCGCGGAGAGCGGTTGCTGGAACGCCTCGGCGATGGCCTGGTTGATGAACGACAGGTAATGTTTTTCCAGCCAGTCGATGAAGAACTTGTTCGGAACCTTGAGGGTCAGGGCCGAATCCCCGATGGAGGACACGGTCAAGGGCTCGATCCAGGTCTTGTAACTGCCGGGATCGATCCGCTGCCTGATCTTCTCGCCGGCCTCGGCCCATAAGGCTTGTGCCCGTTGATTCATAGGATATCCACAACCAATAATGCTGGTAAAATCGGTGTTTTCAGAAGCCTGATGCCGGGAATGCGATGGTGACGATAGCGGCGGGTTTTCACAGGGTTATCCACATGGGGGGCAATTTGGCAAACACTTGTTGTATAAAGATTTGCGATTCTTTTAGCGCTCGGCGCGAGTAATTATCCACATGCTGATGAGTACGTGTAAAAAGGCCATTTTCAATGAGTTATCAAGTATTGATCCACCCGGGAAGTTATCAACAAAGTTATCCACCAAAAACCCCTTAAAACGCAAAAAGAAACCACGGACCATTTCCGCGATTTCTAATTTTACCAAGCTCCGAGATTCCCGCAACGTGTCAATGGTAGCATGCGCGGGAAGGAAAGTCAAGGGGAAAATGAAAAATGTTCCGCCGTGAAGCTTACCGGTTGACCCAGTACATCGTCGGGTCGATCGGCTTGCCGTTCAACCGCAGCTCGTAGTGCAGGTGCGGACCGGAGCTGACGCCGGTGGAGCCGACCAGCGCGATGATCTGTCCCTGGCGCACCCGTTCGCCGGCCTTGACCATCATCTTGCCGTTGTGGCCGTACATGGTCGCGTACTTCTTGCCGTGCGCGATCTCGATCATGTTGCCGAAATAGTCGTCCTGTCCGGCGAAGGCGACGATGCCGTCGGCCGCGGCCAGCACCGGCTCGCCCTCGCGGGCGGCGATGTCGACGCCGGGGTGGTCCGGCCCGAGGCCGGCGGAGACCCAGCCCCGGGCCGGCTTGAGCGACGGCGGCCGCTCCGGCGCCGTGTCGGGCAGCGCCGTGGCAGCCGCCGGCAGGGAGGGGTGCGCCGGGGCCGGCGCGGTGGAGATCTGCGTCACGTTCAGCGTGTCGGGCTGGCGGCCGGTCTGCAGCATGCCGCGCACCTTGCCCTCGACGTTCTGCAGCCGCGCCAGCTCGGCCTTGAGCGCGCCCAGCCGCGCGAACTCGCGCTCCATCTCGTCCTGGCGCTTGCGCATCAGCTCGTACTGGCCGGCCCGCCAGTAGATGTGGCCGTAGTTGACGATCAGCAGGACGATGAACAGCAGGATGACCCCCGCCAGCGCCGCCAGCCAGCGCAGCGACCGGTAGGAAAGGTCGACGGCGTACTGGCCCGCCTTGTGGTGCGGGACGACGATGATCGAGACGTGGCGCTCGCGCTTCTGCATACGGCACTATTATACGGGATTGGGCCGGAGAAATCAACAGGGACTTCAGCCCAATGATGCTGTCACTGAAGCGCGGAACGCACGGAATGATGATCCAGACCGCCGCCGAACAAACCGCTGAAGCGCGGAACCGCGATACACAACGAAGAGGAGCAGGGATCAATTTCCCCGGGATTGAGTTTACCGGGAATCCAGTGGTCCGTGACAAGGGGCGGGCATGCAGAATCCTTGATCACGGTACAGCAAGGTTCTGAAATCCGGTCCCGGCACGCTTCGTGATTCCGTGTCACCGTGGTCGGTTTGAAAGATGTCCTTGACTTCGAACGGCCGCCGGTATATTATGGTGCGATGGAACGGCAGCCGTTCAAATTCCTCGACCCCGGCGTTCTGGCCGACGGCGAGCTGGAACTGGTGCTGGTGCGCCGGGTGCCGGGCGATGCGGCCAGGGATATCGTGCCGTCGTACGAGTTCAACATGGTCAATACCCGCAGCGGCGAGGTGATGGGCGGCATCAACCTGCGGATCGGGTTCAACCAGCGGATCAAGTACGGCGGCCAGGTGGGCTACGCGGTGGGCCGGCAGTTCCGGGGCAAGCACGCCGCGGCGCGCAGTCTCAAGTTGATCCTGCCATTGGCGAGACGGCACGGGCTCGATCCGCTGTGGGTCACCTGCGACCCGGACAACGCGGCCTCGCGCCGGACCTGCGAGCTGGCGGGAGGGGTGCTGGCCGACATCGTCGACATCCCGCAGGACAGCGATCTTTACAAACGGGGCGATCGGAAAAAGTGCCGCTACCGGTTCGATCTGCACAATGCGAAAGGAGGGGTCTGATGGACGTCTACATCGCGGTGCTCCGGAAGTACGCCGTGTTCGAGGGCCGGGCGGGCAGGAGGGAGTACTGGACGTTCTTCCTGATCAACATCGTCGCCGGGTTCGCGCTGGGGTTCGTCGAGGGCCTGATCGGCTTCGACCGGACCAGCGGCAGCAGCGTGCTGGGGAACCTCTACACGCTGGCGGTGCTGGTGCCCAGCATCGCGGTGGGCGTGCGGCGGATGCACGACGTGGGCAAGAGCGGCTGGTACCTGCTGGTGCCGATCTACAACCTGATCCTGGCCTGCACCGCGGGTGAGGAGGGAGACAACCAGTACGGGCCGGTGCCCGGTGCGACCGAGTAGTCCGGCCGCAACAAGAAGCGCCATCCTTGCGGATGGCGCTTTTACGTTGACTGATTCTCAAGCTTACGACAGTTTCTTCTTCAGGTCCAGCTTCAGCACGGCCGTCAGCAGGGCCACGGTGGCCTCGACGTCGCCCAGGTCCACCATCTCCGAGGGCGAGTGGACGTAGCGGGTGGGCACCGAGATCACGCCGGTGGGGATGCCGGAGCGGGTCTTGTAGATGGCCGCGCCGTCGGTGGTGCCGCCCTCCAGGATGTCCAGCTGGTGGGCGATGCGGCCGGCCTTGGCGGTGTCGACCATCAGCTTCTTCACCGCCGGGTGGGCCAGCATCCCGCCGTCCTTGACCTTGATGGCCGCGCCCTTGCCCAACACCGCGGGCAGCTTGGGCTTCTCGTCCGGCGTGTCGAAGGCGCCGGTGACGTCGATGGCGATGCCCACGTCCGGCGACACGCCGAAGGCCGCGGTGGTGGCGCCGCGCAGGCCGACCTCCTCCTGGGTGGTGAACACCCAGTGGACCTCGTTGGGCGACGCCTTCAGCCGGCGCATCGCCTCGATCATCACGGCGCAGCCGATCCGGTCGTCCATGGCCTTGGCGATGACGCGGCCGCCCAGGAACTCGCAGGGGCGGTGGAACCCGGCCACGTCGCCGATGGCGACCTTGGACTCGGCCTCCTTCTTGTCCTTGGCGCCGATGTCGATGTACATCTTGTCCATCCGCTTGGCGTCGGAGGGGTTCTCGGCGCGCTCCTCGTTGATGGTGCCGACCGTGCCGTCGGCGAAGATGACGCGCTGGGAGATGATGTTGTTGAGGTAGATGCCGCCGATGCTGGAGAAGCGCAGGAAGCCGTTGGCGTTGACGTGGCTGACCATGAAGCCGATCTCGTCCATGTGGGCGGCGACCATCACCTTGGCGCCCCGGCCGCGCTTGACCGCGATCAGGTTGCCCAGGGTGTCGGTCCGCACCGAGTCGGCCAGGCCGCGGATCTCCTTCTTGATCTGCTCGCGGATCCGCTCCTCGCTGCCCGACGGGCCGTGGGTCTCGGTCATCCGCTTGATGAGGTCCTTCATGATGGATCCTTGCGTCTGTATTCAG
>JALOPJ010000112.1 GCA_025453955.1 Candidatus Edwardsiibacteriota bacterium | reverse complement strand
AGCTACACCAGCGCGAAAATGGGCGGGTTCTTCCGGGGCTGGCTCTACATCGTCCAGCACGATCCCTTCGGCGCCGGGATGGGATCGGTGGCCGCCGGGGGGTTCCGCCACCTGATCGGCAGCAAGGCGGCGTCGCTGATCACCACCGAGCAGGGCTACGGCGACATCCTGATCGACATGGGGATCATCGGCTTCGCGGCATACCTGTTCCTGCTGTCGACCCTGCTGCGGGAGACACAACGGGTCGCCCGTGCGGCGGCCGGTAGGACGGCGCGGTCGGCAGCGACGGTCGTCGCCACGATCATCTTCATCGTCATCATCGGCGAGGGCATCGTCGAGTACCTGGTGATCATCGCGCCGATGTTCTGGTTCCTGGTCGGCATCACCGTCGCCGCCGGCAGGCATGAACGGGCGATCGCCGATGCTTGAGGTAGCCCTGCTCCGCCCGCCCGGCGTGCTGGAGGGTCCGAGCATGGCCCGCTATGCCGACCGGGTGCGGCAGCATGCCGCCGGGGACGGCGTGTCGGTCGCCGACATGATCGTGCCGGTCGGCGGGGCGCTGCGGGGTGCGATGGCCGTCCATCCGCGGCTGGGCCGGTTGCTGCTGCGGGAGCTGTTCTGGCCCGCCGCGGTCCGGCGGATCGCGCGGGGGATCGCGGCCGACGTCATCCACGTGCCGGACCATTCTTTCTCCTCGTCGCTGCGGTGCCTGCCGGGCAAGCGGACCGTCGTTACCTGCCACGACATCATTCCGCTGGAGACGGGCATGCTGAGGAACCCGCTGGAGGCGGGCCTTTACCGGGCCAACATCCGGGCCCTGCGGGACGCCGGACGGGTGATCGCGGATTCGCGGGCCACGATGGCGGGGCTGGAACGGCGCAACCTGGTGGCGCAGGCATCGGTCACGGTGGTGCCGCTGGGGGTCGATCAGGCGTTCTTCTCCCGCCCCGGCGGCGGGGAGCGGCAGCGGACGCGGTCGCGGCTGGGGCTGGCGGACACGGGGGCGCTGCTGCTCCATGTCAGCAACCTGGCTCCGTACAAGAACGTCCGCGGCGTGGTGGCAACGTTCGCGGCCTACCGCCGGGAGCACGACCCCGCGGCCCGGCTGGCGCTGGCCGGACCGGTCGATCGCCGCGTCCGGCGGATCGTGCGGTCGGCAGGGGTGTCCGGGGCGGTACGGGCGCTGCCGCCGCTGTCCGACCAGGAACTGGCGGCGCTGTACCGCTCGGCGGACGCGCTGCTGTTCCCTTCGCTCTGCGAGGGCTTCGGGCTGCCGGTGCTGGAGGCCATGGCGTCCGGCTTGCCGGTGGTGGTCTCGAACCGGGGCAGTCTGCCGGAGGTCGTCGCCGACCGCGTCCCCCGCTTCGATCCGGGCGATCATCCGGGGATGTGCGCGGAACTGGCACGACTGGCGAGCGACGGGGCGTACCGGGCGGCGCTGGCCGCCGCCGGGGTCGAGAAGGCCCGGTCGTTCAGCTGGGTGCGGTGCGGCTCCGCCACCGCCGCCGTCTACCACGCGATAGCGCAAGGGGGTGAACATTGACGATGCCGAACATCGACGCCGGGGCGCAGTTGTACCTCGATCTCATCAAGAAGAGCCTGACGTACTCCCTGTGGCCGGAACCCGGGATCCCGATCGAGACGTTCAACAGCCACCGGCCATTGCTGAAGCGGACGCTGGCGTCGTGGCTGGCAGCACTGCTGCGTTCGCGGCAGTACCGGCTGTCCTACCACGGCTTCGCCCGTGACGAGGAAAGCAAACGCGCGGAAGGACTGGGCTGGCCGATGCTGGCCGACACCATGATCGGCATCAAGCGGCTGGACAACATCCAGGCCTGCCTGGAACAGGTCATCGCCGACGGCGTACCGGGCGACCTGATCGAGACGGGGGTGTGGCGGGGCGGCGCCTGCATCTTGATGAAGGCGGTGCTCGCCGCGCACGGCGTGGAGGACCGCACGGTGTTCGTCGCCGACTCCTTCGCCGGCCTGCCCGAGCCGGACGCGGCGCGCTATCCCCGCGACGCCGGCGACCGGCACCACCGGGAGGAGTTCCTGGCGGTGTCCGCGGACCAGGTTCGCGGGAACTTCCGCAAGTACGGCCTGCTGGACGACCGGGTCGTCTTCCTCGAGGGCTGGTTCAAGGACACGCTGCCTGCGGCGCCGATCGGCCGGCTCTGCCTGCTGCGGCTGGACGGCGACATGTACCAGTCGACCATCGAGGCGCTGACCCACCTCTACCCCAAGCTGGCGCCGGGCGGGTTCTGCATCGTCGACGACTATGCCCTCGACGGCTGCCGGGCCGCGGTCGACGACTACCGGCGGCAGCACGGCATCGCCGAACCGGTCGTCGTGGTCGATGCCACGGGCGTGTTCTGGCGGAAACGGTGAGCCCCATGCCGGCGACCGGACTGCGGCAGCGGCATTCCAGGCGGTATCCCCACCGGCTGTCGACGGCGATGGCATTGTCGCTGGTCGACGCCGTCGGTTCTGCCTGCCGGAGGTCGGGATTGATCCGTCACCGGCGCCTGCGGCTGCCTCCCTGCCCGTCGTTCCTGGTGATCAGGAACGACCACATCGGCGACGTGGTCCTCGCCACGCCGGTCACCGGGGCGCTGCGGGAACGGTTCCCGGGCTGCCGCATCACGTGGCTGGTCCAGCCCGACGCCGCCCCGCTGCTGCGGGCGGATGAGCGAATATGCGAAGTGCTGACCATGGTGCCGCCATGGTTCGACCGGTACGGCACGGGCCGGCTCGACGCCGTGCGGCGGGTGTGGTCAGCGGTCCGCGCCCTCAGGCGGCGCAGGTTCGACGCGGTCATCGAGTTGCGGGGCGACATCAGGAACATCATCTGGCTCGGGCGCTGCGCGACATCCGCCCCGGTCATCAGCTATCAGGATGCGACCGCCGGCCGGGGCTGGGTGGACTACCCCCATCTGTATGCGGACGGTCCGGAGATCGCGTCGAACCTGCGTTTGCTCGAGCCGCTGGGGATCGAGATCAAGATGCAGAGCCCAGTACTGTGCTGGACCAAGGCGATGACGACCGCCGTGGTCGCCGTACTAAAAAGCCAAGGCGTGGACCCGGTCAGGCCATTGATCGTGGTGCATCCCGGATCCGGCGCGCCGTGGCGGTACCGACGCTGGCCGGTGGAACGGTTCAACGCCCTGTGCCGGGCGATCGAACGGGAATATGAGGTGCAACTGGTCGTCACCGGCTCGGCGAGCGAGGCGGACCTCGCCCAGCAGGCCGCCCAAGGCCTCAAGCGGGCGACGGTGCTGGCGGGCAGGCTCCGTATCGAACAGATCCCGATCCTGTTGTCGATGAGCAGGCTGCTGGTGTCCAACGACACCGCCACCGTTCACATGGCGGCGGCGACTGGCACGCCGGCCGTCGTGCTGTGGGGCCCCGGCGACCGCCGCAAGTTCGCGCATTCCGTCAGGACGATGCGCATCGTCTCGGCCGATCCGTCGTGCAGCCCCTGTCCCCATGGGATGTGCCACCGTCCGGACGACTGGTGTCTGGGGCGGATCACGATCGACGAGGTGTTGGATCGGACCCGGGCGGTACTGGGGAAACCAGAACGGCGCTGATACGATGATGAAGCACCCCGATATCCGCATGGGTGAGGACGCCTACGCACGGGAACGGGAATGGCACCAGGGGCTGCCGTGGACCGTCACCCCGGCGGAAACGGCCCAAAGCCTCTGGGATATCGGCTCGATCATCCGCCTGTGCGGTTGCGCCAAGGGCGCTACGGTGCTGGACCTCGGCTGCGGACCCGGATGGACGAGCTGGTTCCTTCGGGAATGCGGGTACCGCGTGATCAGCGCCGACCTATCGCTCCAGATGCTGGTGATGTCGAGGGCGCGCGACCATCAGGCGCCGCCGGCGGTCCCGGTCGCCGCCAACGGCGAGCAGCTGCCGTTCCGGGCAAACGAGTTCGACGCCGTGGTCGTGTACGATGCGCTGCACCACATGCCCGATGTGCCGGCCGTGGTCCGTGAATGCCGGCGGGTGCTGAAGCCGGGCGGGACGATCACGATCGGCGAACCGGGATTGATCCATTACCTCTCGCCGTCCGCGCGCGCCATCACCCGGCGCACCGGCGTGCTGGAAAAGGGGTTCGCGCGCATACAGCTGCAGTGGATATTGCTGGGAGCGGGGTTTCGGGCCGTGCGGCATCACCACCGCGGCGCGGTGACGGGAACGCGCCTGCTCTCGTTCCTGTCGCTGATCGCCGGTTTCATGCTGGAACCCTTGCTGCCCCGCAGGAAGCTGTGGCTGGCGGCATCAAAACCGACGGGAAGGGAACGACCCGCGCCATGACGGACCGCCGCATCGCCATCAACGCGCAGTTGCTGGACCCCCGCAAGTCGTACCGGGGCGCGGGCGTCAGCCGCTACATCAGCTCGCTGCTGCGGGCGATGGGCCGGCTGCCCGACAGCGGCCTGCGCTACCATGCGTTCGTCAACGGATTGCTGGATGTGGACCGGTGCTTCGGGCGGCCGCCCTCGTTCGAATGGCACCGCAGCCGCTGGCCGACCCACGACCCGCGGGGGCGGGTGCTCTGGGAGTCGCTGGCGCTGCCCGTGCTGCTGGGCAGCGGCCGCTACGACCTGTTCCATTCCCTGATCCACTCGATCCCGGCGGGCGTGGGGGTGCCGTCGGTGGTCACCATCCTCGACCTGAGCCGGGTCAGGTTCCCCGGCAATTCGTCGCTGGCCAAGCGGACGTACCTCAACCTGATGACCAAGCGATCGATCGCGCGGGCGGCGGGGATCATCGCCATCAGCGAGAGCTCGCGGCAGGACATCATCGAGTTGTTGAACGCCGACCCGGCCAGGGTCCACACCGTGCACTGCGGGGTCGACCCTCAGTACCGGCCGCAGACGGACCGGGCGTTGCTGGAACGGGTGCGGATAAAGTACGGCCTGCCCGACCAGTTCATCCTGTACGTCGGAACGCTGGAGCCCCGCAAGAACATCCCGCTGCTGGTGCGGGCGTTCTCCCTGGCCAACCGCATGCGGCTGGCCGGCGTCAAGCTCGTCATCGCCGGGGCCAAGGGGTGGATGTACGAGGAGATCTTCCGCGTGATCGGGCAGCGGGCGGTGGGCGGCGAGGTGCTGCTGCCGGGCTACATCGACGAGCAGGACATGCCCGCGCTGTACTCCCTGGCGCGGGTGTTCGCCTACCCGTCCACCTACGAGGGGTTCGGGCTGCCGGTGCTGGAGGCGATGGCCTGCGGCGTGCCGGTGGTGACCACGGACCGGTCGTCGCTGCCGGAGATCGGGGGGGACGCGGTCTCGTACCTCCGCGGCGGCACCGCCGAGGAGCTGCGCGACCTGTTGCAGGCGGCATGTTTCGACACGCAGCGTGCGGACGCGATGCGGGAACGGGGCTTGGCGCGGGCCCGGCAATTCACATGGGACGCGGCCGCCGCGCGGACCATCGGCCTCTATCATTCCATCCTGCGGACGCCGTCATGAAGACCGCCATCGTCCACGACTACCTCAACCAGTACGGAGGGGCCGAGCGGGTGCTGGAATGCCTGCACCGGCTCCATCCCGGGGCCCCGGTCTACACCATCGTCCACGATCCCGGCCGGATGCCGGAGCGCTTCCGGTCGTGGGACATCCGCCCGTCCTGGATCAACCGCCTGCCCGGCGTGCGGCGCCATTACGAAAAGCTGATCCCGCTGTTCCCGGCCGCGGTGGAAAGCTTCGACCTGTCCGGGTATGACCTCGTCATCTCGCTGTCCAGCGCCTGGGTCAAGGGCGTGCTGACCGGGCCGCAGACCCTGCACGTCTGCGTTTGCACCAGCCCGATGCGGTTCGCGTGGGACGAGTACCACGACCGGCTGCGGCGGCAGGCGAACCCGATCGTGCGCGCGGCCCTGGCTCTGACGCTGCAGCGGATCCGGGCCTGGGACGTGGTCAGCAGCGCCCGGCCCGACGTGTTCGTCGCCATCTCCGACCTGGTATCGCGTCGCATCGCCAGGTATTACCGCCGGGAGTCCACGGTCGTCAGGCCCGGCATCGACACCGGGTTCTTCCTGCCTGATCCCGCCGCGGCCCGGGAGGATTTCTACCTGGTCGCCTCCCGGCTGAAGCCCTACAAGCGGATCGACCTGGCGGTGGCGGCGTTCAACCGCCTGGGCCGGCGGCTGGTCGTGGCGGGGGACGGGCCGGAGCGGCGCCGGCTGCGGC
>JALOPJ010000111.1 GCA_025453955.1 Candidatus Edwardsiibacteriota bacterium | reverse complement strand
GGTCTTCTCCGAGAAGTACCAGATGGAGTAGACCACCACGATCACGCCCATCACGCTGGCCGCCAGCTCCATCAGCGTGGCCAGGCCGTCGATGTAGAAATTGTTGTTCCACCAGGTCAGCACCTCGCCGTTCAGCACCCGGGCGGTCATGGCCACCGAGATGGCGAGCGTCGCCACGATGCCGGCCAGCGCCAGCCCCTGGCGGTAGGCCCGGCCCAGCCGGCCCAGCGCGAAGATCAGCAGGGAGAAGCCGATCGGCACCAGGAACACCAGCAGCGGTAGGATCGAGACCGCGGTGGGGTTGATCGTCACTACCATTTCTGTTATCTCACTACGTTCTGCGTTGGCACAATGTCACGGCATCCTTCATCCCCGACGTTACAACGTGTATCGTTCAACGTTACAACGCGGTCTCAGCGGCACTGGGCGGCCATGCTCACCAGCTGCAGCCGGGTGTCCTTGAGCCGGGAGGCGATCACCAGCAGGATCCGGTGCATGAACTTCCAGCCCAGCTCCTTGTCCTGCTGCAGCAGCTTGAGGACCTCGGCGCCGTCGGCCACGATCACCCGGGTGTCGGCGGCCGCCCGCGCCCCGGCGGTGGCGCCGGCCTTGGTGGTGTCGATGGCCGTCGACCATTCGATGATCCGGCCCGGGGTGTCCTCCATGGTGACCACGGTGCGCTCGGCGCTGGCCGACAGGCTGAGCGCCACCTCGATCGCCACCCGGCCCGACACCAGGATCATCATCTCCTTGTTCTCGGCGTGCTCCGGGATCACCGTCTCGCCGGACGCGAACGACCGCTCGCTGAAGATCGCCGCCAGCTTGGCCAGCTGGGCGTCGCCGAAGTCCGCGAACAGGCTGTTGTCCTTGATCAGGGCTTTGTCGACCATGACGATCTCCTCTGTTATCGTTTCACCGCGAAGACGCCAAGAAGAACGCTCCGTGTCTCCGTGACTCTGTGGCGAATGCTACCGCTTGAGCGTCGACAGCTTCATGGTATCGGCGCTGCCGAAGGTCTTGTAGATGTTCTCGGTCAGCCACAGCAGCATCACCGCCGCGAACACCACGTTGGAGACGATCCCCAGCACCGTGGTCACCGGCATCTGCGGCACCAGCGTCACCAGGGCCAGGTGCACGCCGTTCTCGATCAGATGCAGGCCGATGATGATCTTGACCGCGTCGCGGTGCACCACCAGCACGTACAGCCCCAGCACGAAGATGGTCAGCGACAGGGCCAGCGCCGAGCGCGACGGCTCGACCGCGGCGGCGGCCGTCGGCGCCAGGAAGTTGACGTAGGTGTGGACCAGCTGGTAGAAGGAGATCAGGAACACCGCCAGCACGATGAACGACACCACGAAGCTGACCAGCGGCTTGATCTCCATGGCGTTGGTGCGCTTGATGTGCCACCACAGCAGCCCCGGGATGATGATGGCCTTGGTCAGCACGGTCAGCCCCGCCCACCAGTACAGGGTGTAGTTCTGGCTCTGCTCGGCGAAGGCCACGATGATCAGCGCCAGCAGCAGCGACTGCGCCAGCAGGAAGACGGTCGAGGTCCGCAGGTTGCGGATTTCGGCCGCGCACACCGAGGCGATGAAGTGGCAGACCATCAGGGTGGTGATCAGATCGCCCATATCAGCCGTTCACTGTTTGATGTTTGCTGTTGAAGCGCCGGGGCCCGCGCTCGGTGGAAGTCCCTCTGTGTCTCCGCGCCTCTGTGGCGGCGTTTGGTGCTAGGTGCGGAACCCGGTGGTCATCATCCGGTCGAGCACGGTCCTGGTCTCGAAGCAGCGGCCGCAGCGCTGGCAGGTCCCCATGTAGACCTCGGCCCGCAGGTGCAGGTCGTCGTGCACCGCGTTGGTGGCGGTCTCGAACTCCTGGGTCATGGTGATGGCCCCCTCCGGGCAGACCTCGGCGCAGCGGCCGCAGTAGGTGCAGCGCTCCAGGTAGAAGTCCAGCCGGCGCACCGCCTTGGCGTCGGTGACCACGATCAGCCGCGAGGGGCAGACGTTGGCGCAGCCGGCGCAGCCGATGCACTTGGCGCTGTCGATCGAGGGCCGGCCGCGGAAGTCGGGCGCCGGCAGGGCCTCGGGGTTGCGCTGCAGCGGGTAGGGGAAGGTCACCCGCAGGTGCTTGAAGCAGATCACTGCTTCCTTCAATTTGGAGAGCAACATACGCTACTTCGCCTTATTTCCGATTTGGGATTTGGCGGCCTTGAATTTTATGCCGGCAATTGGACTCCGCTGCAGGTACACCATGAAAGAATGCAGTGCTGCGGCGATCCTGTCCAATTGGCGATACGCGTCCTGGAACTGCCCCTGTGTAATGTAGCCCTGATCAACGGCCACGTAGAGATGGCATTGCGATTCCGCGACGGATCCTTTGGCAATGGCCAAGAACTGCACGAATTCCCTGTTACCTCCCCGGCAAAAGCCCTCGGCGATGTTCGCCATGATCGAGACCGTCGACCGCCGGATCTGATCCCGCAGAGCACGATCTCTGACAAAACCTGTCTGGTTCGTCAACGCATACACTTGCTTAACCATTTCCCGGGCGAATTTCCAGACCTCGATTTCTTCAAACCTCTTGAACGTGGCCATCGTGCCAAATCCCCGATCCCAAATCGCAAATGGTTCAAGCGCCCACCAGCGCGAACACCAGTCCCACCAGCGCCATCAGCACCACGCCGAAGTAGTAGACCACCGCCTGGTCGATCCGCAGCCGGGGGTTGACCGCGTCCACCAGGCCGACCGCCACCGCCACCAGCAGGACCTTCACGATCTGGGCGATCACCGCCCACAGGCCGGTCAGCCCCAGCGGCCAGGGGAAGAAGATCTGGGTCAGGACCAGGGCGAAGACCACCTGCTTGACGATGAAGCCCCAGCGGTACATGGCGAAGGTCGGGCCCGACATCTCGGCGAAGACGCCGCCCATCAGCTCGCCCTCGGCCTCGGGGATGTCGAACGGCAGCTTGGAGAGCTGGGCCTGGATCGCCAGCAACAGCGCCGCGCCGGAGATCACCATCGACACCGACGTGCCGGACACCTGCTGGAAGAACGCCATGTCGGCGAACCGGAAGCTGTGCGACTTCAGCGCCGCCGTGATCAGCGCGACGAACAGCACCGGCTCCACCACGAAGCTGGTCATCATCTCGCGGCCCGCGCCCAGGAAGGCGTAGGGCGAGCCCGAGTCCATCCCGGCCAGCATGGTGCAGACCGAGGCGAAGCCGACCAGGTACAGGAACAGGAACAGGTCGCCGCCGGCGAAGGCGGACGCGGTCCCCAGCGGCACCAGCAGGCCGGCCGCCAGCAGCGCCGCCAGCGCCAGCCAGGACGGCAGCGGCCCCAGCAGCGCGTGGGGCGAGCGGACGTCATCCTTGCCCAGCAGCTTGAGGATGTCCCAGTAGGGCTGCAGCAGCGGCGGCCCGATCCGCGAGTGCACCAGCGCCTTGAACTTGCGCAGGATCCCTTCGATCAACGGCGAAAGGAACAGCAATATGCCGATTGTTGCAACAATCCTAAACATTGATCACGCCTGTCTGTTCTGACTGTTTGATCGTTTGAAACCGCTTGAAACGGTCAAGATGCCTTGTGTTTTGCGCCTTTGATCGGCGATGTTTTCAGATACCTGATGAGTTTCGCGATCATGACCGAGAGTCCAGCTGCTTCTTTCCGTAATGATTCTCCCTCCTGCGCCGTGAGATATGCCAGTTCCTCTGAGATCCATACATGGCTTCGCAACTCACCGCATGAACCCTTGGCGATGAAGAGATATCGAATGAACTCCTTATTATTCTCACGCTCGAAACCCTCGGCGATGTTTGCCATGACCGATACCGCGGCGCGCCGGGTCTGATCAATCAGAGAGTAATCACGATGATATTTTTCGAGACTTGTGACGGCGTAGACCTGCTTCGTCAACTGCTTGGCGCTCTGCCAGATCTTCAAATCCTCGAAGTTCTTCACCGTCATGGCCGCTCCCTCCACGAACAATTCAAACCGTTCAAACTACTCAAACGGTTCAAACCGTGTCACCGGGATTTCGCCGTCCAGTTGAAGAGCTCCTCCTGGCTGTAGATCCTGACCTTGCCGGTGCCGACGTCGCAGACCTCCATCCGCTCGGTGCAGGAGAAGCAGGGGTCGATCGAGCCCAGGATGATCGGCACGTCGGCCACCTGCTCGCCCTTGACCATCACCTGGACCGTCGGCAGGTTGGGATACGTTGGGCAGCGCACCCGCCAGCGGTAGGGCCGGTTGTCGCCGCCGGTCAGCAGGAAGTGCACGTCCTCGCCCCGCGGCGCCTCCACCGCGCTGATGGCGATGCGGCCGCCGGGGATCTCGTCGCGGATCTCGGTGATGATGTCGCCCTCGGGCAGCTCCATCAGCGCGTCCAGCGACTGGTAGACGATCTTGAACGACTCGATGGTCTCCAGGATCCGGACGATGGTGCGGCCCCAGACGTCGTTGGAATCGGCCGTGATCACCTTGAAGTCGATGGCGTCGTAGGAGCAGTAGGGATGGTCCTTGCGGGCGTCCATGTCCAGGTCCGCGGCCCGGGCCACCGGCCCCACCGCGGCCCACTCGTGGCTCTGGTCCTTGGTGAGGATGCCGACCTTCTCCAGCCGCATCCGCAGGGTGGTGTCGTTCTTGACCGCGTCCAGCACCGCCCGCCACTCCTTGTCCATCGCCTGGACCTTCTTGCGGATCTCCGGAACGAGCGATTTGGGGATGTCCCGGCGCACCCCGCCGATCAGGTTCATGCCGTAGGTCTTGCGGTTGCCGGTGATCTTCTCGCACAGCCACATGATGGGCTCGCGCATCCGCCAGGTCTGCATCAGCACCGTGTCGAAGCCGATGATGTGCCCGGCCACGCCCAGCCACAGCGCATGGGAGTGGATCCGCTCCAGCTCCAGCATGATCACCCGGATGTAGTCGGCCCGGCGCGGCACCGCGATGCCGGAGGCGTGCTCCACCAGCTTGCAGAACGAGACGTTGTGGACGAAGCCGCAGATGCCGCAGATCCGCTCCGCGATGAACGGCACCTGGTTGTAGGTCAGTTTGGCGTCCCCCAGCTTCTCGATGCCGCGGTGGGCGTAGAAACCGCGGTAGTCGACGTCCACCACCTTCTCGCCCTCGACGTACAACCGGAAGTAGGTGGCCTCCTCGAACACCGGGAAGTACGGCCCCATCGCCACCACCGTGGTGCCCGGCGGGTTGTCCTTGAAGGGGTAGGCGTTCTCGGGCCTGGCGGGCGGCTTGGCCGAGTAGTCGAAGTCGCGCCGCAGCGGGTGGACGCCCTGGGGCCAGTCGTCGGACAGCACCAGCCGCCGCGGGTCGGGGTGGCCGTCGAACTCCACGCCCAGCAGGTCGCGGATCTCGCGCTCCGACCAGTTGGCCCCGGCGATCACCGGCGTGATCGAGGGCAGCCGCGGCTTGCGCGCGTCGGCGCTGACGTCCAGCGTGACGAAGAAGTGCTGCTTGTCGAAGCTGAACAGGTGGTAGACGCCGAAGCGGTCCTTGAGCTCGCGCTCGTCCGAGCCCACCGACACCAGGTAGCGGGCGCTGGTCCGGCGATGCAGCAGCTCGGCGGCCGGGACCGAGGCCTCGGGTCTGATCTCCACCCAGACCTGGCCGGGGATCGGCTCGCTGTGCTTGATGTAGCCCTTGCCCAGCTGGGCCTTGAGGAGTTGGACGATGTCCTGCTTGGTCATTGTATCCCTATCGAATATTTGACACGATCACGGCGCCGTGGCCGCCCGAACGAGAGACGATCCGCCGCTCCCCCGGCGTTACCGCACCACGAACATGATGAACAGCGCCACGCCGGCCCCGATCACCATCCACAGCAGGTACCACTGGGGGAAGCCCGAGTGGGTGTGGGAGAACAGCTCCAGCGCCTTGTCGCCCAGGAAGGCCAGCGGCCGGTACAGCCAGCTGTCGATGTCCAGCAGGTGCGCCACCGAGAACGGTTTCCTGACCCTGGGCAGCTTCCAGTTCGGGTAGACGCCCTCCTGGGTGTAGCGGCCGATCCGGATGTTGAAATTCTGCTTGAAGGTCTTGAAGTAGCTGTTGGCGTAGTAGCGCACGGCCTGCGGCGACTGCGCCTCGCCGGAATACCACAGGTCCATCACCACCCGCTTCGACCCGCCGGACTTCCAGAACAGCCAGGCCACCAGCGCCAGCGCCGCCAATGCCACCAGCAGGAACGCCGGGTTGTAGAACCCGGTGAAGCCGGACGATCGGCACCACCAGCACGCCCTGCAGCAGCACCAGCGCCGCCAGCAGGAACTGCGGCAGCGCCATGCCGGCCGGCACGTCGCGCTCGACGCCCTGGTTGTGCGGCAGCCGCTGGCCCAGGAACGCCAGGCCCACGTACTTGACCATCACGCTGGCCATGGTCAGCAGGCTGGTGAACAGCGCGATCAGCCCGGCCAGCAGCAGGATCGGCGTGTGCAGCCCGGCGGTGACCGTGCCGTGGTAGATCAGCCACTTGGAGGCGAAGCCGTTGAACGGCGGCACGCCCGAGATCCCCAGCGCCGCCACGATGGCGGCCGCGGCGGTCAGCGGCATGTACTTGCCCAGCCCGCCCATCCGGTCCAGGTCGCGGGTGCCGGTCTTGTACTGCAGCGACCCCGCCGTCAGGAACAGCAGCGACTTGAACATGGCGTGGTTGACCAGGTGGTAGAGCCCCGCCACCAGCGCGATGGCGCACAGCGGCGGCGACACCGGCGCCAGCAGCAGCCCGGCGCCGATCGCCAGCAGGATGTAGCCGTTCTGCCCGATGGAGTGGAACGCCAGCACCCGCTTGGCGTCGTGCTGGAACATCGCGGTCATGGTGCCGATGAACAGGCTGATGGTGCCGAACACCGCGAAGATGTTGCCCCAGGTCGAGGAGAAGCCCGACACCGGCAGCATCCCCAGGAAGACGCGCAGGATGCCGTAGATCCCCATCTTGATCATCACGCCCGACAGGATGGCCGACACCGGCGCCGGCGCGGCCGGGTGGGCGTCCGGCAGCCAGTCGCCGAACGGGAAGATGCCGGCCTTGGTGGCGAAGCCGATGAAGAACAGCAGCAGGATGGTGTGCAGCAGCGCCGGGTTGTCGCTGCGCAGCAGGGCCATCACCGGCGCCAGGCTCTCCAGGTCGAACGACTGGCTGTAGTGGTAGAGGGTGTTGGCCGCCACGATGATGCCCGCCGTGCCGATGTGGGTCATCAGGAAATACTTGAAGCCGGCGTTGACGTTGGTGCGGTTGCCCCACTCGTAGACCACCAGGCCGTAGGAGGTCAGCGTCATGAACTCCCAGAACACGATGAAGAAGAACAGGTCGCGCACCACCACCACGCCGTACATCCCCAGCAGGAACAGCAGGAACAGCGGGTAGTAGCGGGCCAGCGATTCCTTGTAGTGCTTGATGTACTCGATGGAGTACAGCCCGGCCGCCCAGGAGACGACCGTGATGGCCAGCAGGAACACCGCCGACAGCGCGTCGACCTTGAGCAGGAACGCCGCCCCCAGGCCGGCCACGGTGAACAGCGGCCGCTCCGGGTTGAAGGTGCCGTGCGCCAGCACCTGCAGGGCCACGTAGAGGAACCCGGCGCCGGCCATGGTCTGGAACGCCAGGGACACCCAGCCGATGGTGCGCTTGGAGTACGGCATGGTCAGCGTGGCCGCCGCGCCCACGAACAGCGCGGCCAGCGAGAACAAGATGTAGGGTGTGAGGTTCATGACGCTATCTACTGCGTGTTGTGTGTCGTGTCCGATGGTTGCGGCCCGGGCGGAATCCCGTTCGCAGTGTTGTAGGCATCGATCAGCCGCACCAGTTCGGTCTTGTGCGATACTACAAAGTTAGAATCGTCGAGCCCCGCTGTGCAAAGGAATCCAAACCCTGCGCCCAACGCGAACACAAACGGAAGCGACGCCAGGTAAAGAACGAATTTCACCGAGCTGCCCGGGTTTGCTTTTACCGCATCAGTGGCGAGGGCGATGACGGGTGTCATCGCCAGAATACCCCCGCCGTACATGGAATAATGAACGATACGCCAATTGCGCAGCCTGAGAGAATACCACTCGTCATCAAGCTTCTCGACCTGCCTTAGCAACGTGCAGAATGAAGTATCCCCGGCATGCCGTTTTTGGATTTTACCGTTCAGCTCGGCTATTTTCCGGTAGAACGTCTGGCGGTCGATCGAATCTGCCGACACCGGAGCGATCGACGAGGGTTCTAATTCCGAAAAATCCACTACCGGGCGGCTGTGTTGCGGCATGCTGGCGCAGCCGGGGAACTGCCCGAGCAGCAGCGTGCATGCCAGAAATCCGCAAAGGGACTTCTTCATCGTATCGCCCGGTCCTTTCCGCGTCGCTTCGCTCCCATCCGTCCCTCTCCGCAGCGGGGAGGGATCGAGGGAGGGGTCACCTGACCAGCTTGACCAGCGGCAGGCCCACGAACGGCGCGATGATGGTCAGGAAGATCAGCACCAACAGGATGATCCTGGAATTGAGCGGCAGCGGCTGGGCGGCGTCCACCTTGGGCGACGGCTGGCCGAAGAACACCTTGTGGGCCACGATGAAGTACCAGGCGAAGGCGATGATCAGCTCGGCCACGAAGGGGACGATCAGGAACAGCGCGGTTGTGCCGCCCATCTCGATCACGCCCTCCATCAGGAACAGCTTGGACCAGTAGCAGGACAGCGGCGCGATGCCGGTGACGCCCAGCGTGCCGATGATGAAGGCCACCGAGGTCAGCGGCATCATCTTGGTCAGGCCGGAGAGCTCGTCGATCCGCCGGGTGCCGGTGGCGTAGGCGATGCAGCCGACGGAGATGAACAGCAGGGCCTTGGCCGGCGCGTGGCAGACGATGTGGAGCACCGCGCCCTGGTAGCCGTAGTACGACCCCATCACGCCCAGCCCGATCCCCAGGAAGATGTAGCTGAGGTGGGCGATGGTGGAGTAGGCCAGGAACTTCTTGAGGTCGTTCTGGAAGAAGAACAGGAACAGCGCGGTCAGCATGGTGAACACCGCGAAGGACGCCATCACCAGCCCCAGGCCGTAGGAGAAGCCGACCGTGGAAATGGCCACCCGGGCCATCAGGTAGACGCCGGCCTTGACCATGGCGGCGGCGTGCAGGTAGCAGGACACCGGCGTGGGCGCGGCCATGGCGTTGGGCAGCCAGGCGAAGAACACGATCTGCGAGGACTTGGCCCAGGCCGCCACCAGGAACAGCAGGAAGACGGCGGTCTTGAGCTGGGGCGTCAGCAGGTTGATGGCGTCGAACTCGAAGCTGCCGGCGCCGGCGTACAGCACGATCAGCGCGATCAGGAAGAAGATCCCGCCGAAGAAGGTCTTGATCAGGGCCTCGAACCCGGCGTCCAGCGATTCCTTGTTGTGGTAGTAGGAGATCAGCGCCCAGGAGCAGATGGTGGTCAGCTCCCAGAACACGAACAGCTGGAGGAAGTTTGGGGCGGTGGCCACGCCCACCATCGCGCCCAGGAACATCAGGTGCCAGAAGTAGAACCGCCGCTTGCCGCCCTCCACCGGGTGGTAGCGGTTCTGCGGCGAGATGTAGTCCCGCGAGTAGAACGTCACCGCCAGCCCGATGATGGTGGTCACCAGCAGCAGCACCAGCGACAGCGGGTCCATGAACAGGCCGATCAGCCCGGGGCTGCCGGGCAGCCAGGGCCAGGAGAACAGGCCCAGGGAGAACCGCTTGCCCCAGACCAGCGCCGCGGCGGCCAGCGAGGCCAGGCAGACCAGCACCGCCACCAGCGCGGCCAGCGTGTCCTGCTCCTTCTCGGGCCACAGCTGGGCCACCAACGCGCCGGCGAACGGCGCCGCCAGCATCACTACCAGTAGGAATCCTGTCATCGTTGCGATCCGCCCCCTATGCTGTGGGATTGGTCCGAACCGTTCACCGTTGCAGCAGCTGCCCCAGCAGCTCCACCGTCCGCGTCACCTCGGCGCTCAGGCCCCGGCCGGGATCGATCTGGCGGGGCTGCACGCCCAGGACCCGGATGTCGGTCTCCGGCAGCTGCTGCCGCAGCTGCCGCAGCAGCATCACCAGCGGCAGGTTGTGGGTCGTCACCGCGACCTTGGCCCCCAGCTGCTCCGGCGTCAGCAGCACCAGCTCTCCCGGGGCGCCGCCGAAGGCCACCGCGTCGGCGAACAGCAGCTTGTCGGGCCGGGACGCCAGCACCTGCGGGCCGCAGTCCTCCGGCATCTCGCCGCCGTCGAGCACCGGGCAGCGGGCGGTCCCCGCCAGCCGCGCCGCCAGCTCCGGGCCGAACCCGTCGTCGCCCCGCAGCGCGTTGCCGACGCCGACGATCAGCGACCGCGCTCCCAGCGACTGCAGGTACTCCCGCAAACCATCCATGCCGTTACTAATTCGTTCTTCGGAATTAGTAATTTTTAGAACGCCTCCTCGGCCAGGCCCTTGATCTCGCCGTAGTCGAACACCGGGCCCTCGGTGCAGACGTACTTGTGACCGATGCAGCAGTGGCCGCACTTCCCCACCCCGCACTTCATGTAGCGCTCCAGGGTGGAGACGATCTGCTTGTCCGGCAGGCCCAGCTTCACCAGCTCGACGATCGCGAACTTGATCATGATCGGCGGGCCGCAGGTGTAGACCACGGTGTTGGGGATGTCCAGCTTGAGCTTGTTGAACAGCGTGGTCACCACGCCGACGTAGCCCTTCCAGCCCGGGTCGGCCACGTCCACGGTCTGCAGCAGCGTCAGGTCGCTGCGCTTGGCCCACTGGGCCAGCTCGCCCTTGTACATCTGCAGCTCCGGGGTGCGGGCGCCGTAGATGATGGTGAAATCGCGGTAGTCGGCGCGGCGGTCGAGGATGTGGTGGATCATCGAGCGCAGGGGCGGCAGGCCGATGCCGCCGCCGATCACCAGCACGTCCTTGCCGCGGGAGTCGATCTTGTCGAGGAAGCTGTTGCCCAGCGGCCCCTTGATCCCGACCTCGTCGCCCACCGCCAGCCGGTGGAAGGCGTCGGTCACCCGGCCGCAGGGAAGGTCATCACCCCGGGCTCCTTGGGCGAGGTGGTCAGGCCGAAGGGCGCCTCGCCGGCGCCGAACACCGAGGCCTCGACGAACTGGCCCGGCCGCGAAACGAACAGCCTGGCCTCCTTGGGGTCCTTGATCCGGATGTCGAAGGTCTTGGTGTCCGAGCACTCGGCGCGGATGCCGGTGACCTCGGCCAGGTAGGGCAGGTGGATGTTGGGATTCATTGTTGTATCAAATGCAGGCTGATGGGATCATTGTTCTCTGCGCCGGAAGCTATTTCTGTCATTCCTGCGAAGGCAGGAATCCAGGTTCTCATGGATCCCCGCCTGCGCGGGGATGACAAACACGCCGATCCCCGCCTGCGCGGGGATGACAAACACGCCGCGGGGCTCACCGTGACCGCGCGGTCAGCGCACCAGCAGGAGCTTGCGGACCTCGGCGCCGTCCGGGGTCGTCAAGCGATAGAAGTAGGCGCCGTTGGGCAGGCCGCGGCCGTCGAATGATATCCGATGCTTCCCCGCGGTCAGCTGCCCGTCGACTAGCGTGCGCACGGCCTGGCCGATCTGGTTGTATACGGTGAGCGAGGTCCTTCCCGCCGCGGGCAGCGCGAACTCGATCACCGCATGGTCGGACGAAGGATTGGGGAAGTTCTGCTCCAGCGCGATGCCCGTGGCCCGGGCCGCGCCCGGCCCCGGACCCCCGCCACCGCGGCGGTGATGCCCAGCGAATAGACCAGCAGGCAGGACGGCTGGCCGCCAGCCATCCCGGTCGATTTCTCGAGCCCGAACTTCAGCGTCGCGCTCCCGGGCGTCGTCGCGACGAACTTGGGAAAATAGGAGGAGGACGCGCCATACCATGATTTCACCACGCTTCCCGAGGACATGTCGACGATATAGGTCAGGTAGGTGTACGTGGAGGTGAGATACTGATAGACGATCACCTCGGGATGTCCGTTGCTGTTGACGTCGTTGAGGTAGTTGTACCAAAGGTGCGTGTACGAATTGCACACGGGCGCTGTGAACGTGAAAGAGTAGATCTGTGCGAAGTTGTCGGGATCGTAGATACGGCAGAGATTGTAGAGGTAATCGACGCGCGAACTCCCAGGGGCCGTAAGTTGGCCCTGAGCGCCAACCGTCACCGGGCTGGACCACAGCGAGTCGATCGAGGCGTGCGCTGCGCCGCAAGCAAGCAGCACACACAAAGACACGAGCGCGAGAACGCGAAGCTTCATAACGATCCTAGTGAATGCGCTTTGGTTTCGGCCGTTTTCGTTTTCTGCCTTCGTTTTCACTCGACCTTCCTCATCCACCGCACCACCGTGGCCATGTCCACGCCAGCCGATCACCGGGTTCTTCTCCAGGTAGTCCATCGAGATCTTGTGGTAGAACCAGCGCTTGCGGCGGTCGGCCCGCGTGGCCCGCGGGTTGTGGCCGCTGACTTCGCGGGTGAAGCCGGCGAAGTCGCAGGTGTCCCACGACCGGACGCGCGCGCCCTCGGTCTCGGAGAGCTTGACGTCGTTGGCGACCTTGGTCCAGAACGCCGGCTTGACCGCGCCCCGGTCCAGCTTGCGCATGGCCTTGGCGAAGAAGCTGACCGGCTCCTGGAAGGTCTTCTCGGCCTCGACCTCCAGCACCCGGCGCTTCTTCATGTCGTCCTCGCGGCCGGGGCCGAAGAACTGCCGGTGTCCCGCGACGAACTGCTCGCCCTTCTCGGTGCCGGTCTCGGCCAGGTAGTGCGTGCCCAGGTCGGTCAGCTGGACGTCGTATCCCTTGGACAGGAACGGCCCGCTGTCGGTGCAGACGCAGAAGCACTTGGGCCCGGCGGTGTTGCAGGCGATGCTGACGAACACCGCGGCCTCGCGCCGCGCCACGTA
>JALOPJ010000016.1 GCA_025453955.1 Candidatus Edwardsiibacteriota bacterium | reverse complement strand
GCGCAGTTCAGCCGAAAAATCGCAGATTATCAAATGCTATCACTTGCACCAAGTTAAGAACAGCAAATACTGATTCTGAGATAAACACGCTTCAGAACGCCATTACCGCCACAGATCGGCAGATTGATGAGTTGGTGTATAGTGTATACGGGTTAACAAAAGAAGAGATAGAACTGGTTGAAAAAGGCTGACGCAACGCCCCTTCCCGTAGCGGGTAGGGGTTGGGATTAAGTCAGGGTGGCTGCACACCCCTCTAAAACACACACCTTTATCCCCTCTCACGTAGAGGGGATAATATGAAGCCCCGTTTTGCGACGGGGCTTCTTGTTTGGCCGTTCAACTGTATAATCCGAACCATCAGGCTTTCCTGGCTTCGTTAGAGAAATAATCAGAATGCTTTTCAAAACTCCAGCACGAACCCCCCGATGATCATCCTGCCGAACTGGTAGACGTTGTACTGGTAGCCCCACAGGTTCTTCGTATTGAAAACGTTCTCCACCTCGAAGTACGTCAGCAGGGACAACTTGGAATAGAACCAGCGCCGCTGGATGTGGATGTCGAACCGGCGATAGGGGTTTATCCGGGCCGAGTTCACCGCCTGGTCCGGGTCCACGGTCCAGCGCCGCCACTCGCGGTGGTAGGTCTGCGGCGTGTAGGGCTTGCCGCCCAGGTAGCGGAACCGGAACGAGGCCTCGCTCTCGTCGGCCGGCAGCAGCGGCGCGAAGGCCAGCGCCTGGTACCATGGCTTCTTCCGCATCCGCTGGTACCAGGGCTTCTTGTTAAAGTCCACCCGGTAGCCGGCGATCAGCGTCGCCACGTGCCGGTAGTCGAAGTCCCAGTCGAATTCCCTGGAGGGGTCGCGCGGGTCCCGGGCCCGGGCCACGGAGTACGAATAGCTGGCCGTGCCCCACAGGTTGTCCTTCACCTTCTTCTGCAGGAAGAATTCCAGCCCCTTGGCATACCCTCTTCCGGCGTTGACGAAGCCCAGGCTGAGGTCGTGGGGGTCGGCCGTGGTGTCGCTGGCCAGCACCGGCACGTCGCGGTAGTCCTTGTAGTAGGCCTCGACGTTGCACTTGAGGTCCTCGGCGAACAGGTGCTCGATCCCGGCAACTATTTGGTCGGTGTACTTGTGGCGCAGCGAGCTGCCCAGCGTGTCGATCGACAGCTGGTACCAGTCGGGCGACTGGTAGTGCCGGCCGTAGGACAGGTTGAGGTCCGTCGCGCCCGTGACATGGAAGCTGGAGCCGATCCGCGGGGAGACCACGCCGCGCGAGGTGTAGGCCAGGTGGTCGTAGCGCAACCCGGTGTTGACGGTCAGCCGCGGCCCGTACTGGTGCTTGTACTGGACGTAGCCGCCGCCCTTCCAGGTGCCGGCGTCGCGCCGGGCGAAGAACTCGGTGACGGTCCCGGTGGGGATGGTGTCGTAGGGCAGCTCCGCCGGGTCCGCGGTGTGGTACAGGTAATACTCGAGCGTGTCGGCCTTGGCCGCCATGTCGTGCCAGAACTGGGGCCGGCGCAGATAGAGCCCGGCCGACAGCTCGTCCTTGCCCCACGGCACGACGGTGGCGTCCAGCTTGAGCGCGTTGTCGAACTCCAGCGAGCGGTTGTGGTACAGCCCGGTCCCCAGGGTATCGTCGACCTGGACGTTCCAGCGGTTCTTGGTGCGGGAGAACGTGGCCTGGACGTGCCCGCGCTCGATCTGGTAGGCCAGGGTGGCGCCGGCCGCGTACTGCGAGCCGCGGGAGTCGACCACCTCGTCGGACTCGTCGTCGTCCTCGCCCGGGTCGATCCGGATCCCGTCGCTGCCGAAAATGCCGATGGCGGAGAGCTTCAGCCGCGGCGACAGCTGCCAGGCGGCCTTGCCCTGCAGGTCGTAGTAGGTGGGGATGGCGGTCAGCCCGAAGCTGGAGGCGATCAGACTGAGGTAGCTCTTGCGGGCCGAGAACAGGTAGGTCCCCTTCCCGGCCGGCCCCTCCACCGTGGCGCCCAGCCCGGCCATCCCCAGGTCGGCCTTGGCGTGGAAGCGGTCGGACGCGCCCTCGCGGTACCTGATGTCCATCACCGAGCTGGCCTTGTCGCCGTAGCGGGCCGGGAAGGCGCCGGCGGTGAAGTCGATCTGGCGCACGAAGTCGGTGTTGATCATGGTCACCGGGCCGCCGCCGGTGCCCTGCCAGCCGAAATGGTTGGGGTTGGCGATCTCCACGTTGTCCAGCACGAACAGGTTCTCGCCGTAGTTGCCGCCCCGCACGATGATCTCGTTGTCCTGGTCGGCGCCCGAGACCACCGCCGGCAGGGCCTGCACCGCCCGCTGCACGTCCCACGACCCGCCGGGCTGGGCGATGATCTCCTCGAAGTCCATCCGCTGGGAGCTGACCGCCGCGTCCCTGGCCTTCTCGAAGTAGCTGGGCCGCACCGTGACGCCGGCCATCTCGATGGGGTTGAGCTCCAGCTCGACGTCCAGCACGGTGGCCGCGCCGCCCCGCACCACCACCCGGTTCCGCATGATGGTCTTGTAGGAGAGCATCTCGAAGCGGACGTTGTAGGCGCCGGATTCCAGGGCCCTGACCGCGTAGCGGCCGCGGTCGTCGGCCACCGCGCCGTCGGCGATAGTGCCGGTGCCTGGCCGCAGCACCGCGACGGTGGCGCCCATCACCGGCTCGCCTGTGGCCGCGTCCCGGATGGTGCCGGTCAGCGTCCCCGGCGTGGCCCAAAGCACGGCCGGGACCGATGTAAAAAACAACAGCAATCCTGCAAGGATTTTCATCGACGTTCCCGCGGTCATCTGCACCTCCGTGTCTCCGTGTCTCCGTGGCGAATGGTCACTGCTTGGCGGGGCAGCGCACGCAATTGCAGAACCCGTGGTAGATGGCGCAGATCCCGCCGAACAGGCAGAACAGGCCCCAGAACAGCGGCAGGCCCAGGATGTGGGCCAGGTCCGGCTTGGCGTAGGGCAGCAGGTAGATGCCGTAGGTGATCAGGAAACAGCCGCAGGTCACGATCACGTGGCCCAGCAGGATGGTGGCCCGCCGGTTCCTCCAGAATGACATCGTGATCAGCGACAGGCCGATGGCCAGGGGGATGAACTTGGCCGGGTTGTGCGAGGCGAACAGTCCCCAGGCGCCGAACGCGGTCAGCAGGACGCCCAGCACCAGCCCAATGGACAACTTGAACTTCATTGTTCGCCTTTCTGACTCGGGTTTTGTTTATTGTCAATCGTATCCACTGTCACACCAAGACAAACGGTCATCGAGTTGGCCGGCGTCCCGCTGCTTCTTGACTGTACTCGTTTCGTGGCGAGCATGTCGAACCACAACCGGCCAGCATCGAGATGACCGTCCGCACAGCAGTAGATCCACAGCGTATTACGGCTTGAAATTCGGTTCGCAGTAGCGGCCGCGGGTGCTGCCCCGGCCGACGAGGTCGAGCTGCTCGATGGCCCGGGCCGGACAGAGGTTGAAGCAGCGGCAGCACTGCTCGCAGGCCTTCGACCATCGCGGCTTTCCCTCGACCATCTCGATCGCGGCCACCGGACAGATCCGTGCGCACAGGCCGCAGGAAGTGCATTCCCTCGTGGCGCGGAACAGCGACCACATGTGGTTGATCCCCAGGCCGTGGAAGCCGTGGTGCGCCAGCCAGGAGCCGGCCGGGGTCATCGCCGCCAGGGAGAACGGCCGGTGCCGCTCCTTCCCCGCCAGGAAATCCCGCGCCAGCTGCGCCGCCGACTCGTCGCCGGCGGCCAGGCGCCGGGCCGCGACGTCCTCCGCCGGCGCCGGCAGGAACGGCGTCCAGTTGTCCGGCATGTGGATGGTCTCGGACACGATGACGCAATAACCGCGGGCGTCGAGCAGTTCCCGGCCGTGGCGCAGGGCCCAGCCGGTGTGGTCCGGATTGCCGGCGGACACCACCAGCATCGCCGGTCTGGGCGTCCCGGGCTTCGGGAGTCCGGCGAGATAGCGTCGGACGATCCGCGGCAGACCCAGCGCGTAGACCGGGGAGCAGAACACGCAGCGGCCGGCATCCGTCACCGGCGGCGCCCCGGGGATCGCCGCGATGTCGAGCGTGTCGCCGGCTGCGGACAGGACATCGCCGATCCTCCCGGCGATGCGCTTGGTGTTGCCGGTGCCGGTGAAGTAGCGGATGGCGGTCTTCATGGTGCTGATCACTGTCCTTTGCTGCGTGCTATCGTGCCGGCTGGAAACCCCTGATGGACGACACCATCCGCGACTTCATCAACGGCTTGAACATCAGATTCCCCAAGAACCCGGTGTCGATGCCGTCCCACATCTTCGCGACGTATTCCCGTTGCACCGATTCGCTGTAGGGCGTGAACAGCTTCGTCACGTCGCCCTCCAGGTCGCGGTTGATGTCCAGCACCATGGCCGGCGCGCCCGGCGAGAAGTCGAATGCCGCCAGGTCGAGCGTCTTGGTTGTGCGCGACCGGTCGGTGTCGAACCGCACCGTGCGGCGCTTGAGGTCGAACGCCAGCGACCACTTGTTGTTGCCCCAGTCCAGCCGCCGCAGGATCGCGACGGCGTAGTCGGCTGCGGCGACCTTCCGGTCCTGGGCGCGCAGCATCTCGGCCGCCCGCACGAACCGCCGGTCGTCCATGGTGTCGGCGAAGTCGACCGCCCGTGTCCCGCCGAAGCCCTGGTAGAGCCGCAGGGTGTCCAGTTCCCGGGCGTAACGCCGGTTGCAGAGGGCCTTGACGGGCAGGGAATCGCCGGCGTTGACCACGGCCCGCCCCTTGACGAAGGTGATGGTGGCCGCGGCGCCCGTGGAATCGGCCACGAAGAACTGCCAGCGGTTGTGGCCGTCCGGCACCACCCGCGCCAGGCCGGCCAGCACCTGGTCCACGGTCTCGAAGTTGTCCAGCTGGTACTGGATCCACTGGTTGTGATAGATCCGCACCGGGCCATCGCCCTTGGGCCATTCCGTGAAGTAGTAGTTCATCTCGCCGACGTAGAGCCCGGCCTCGTTGATGCCGCCGTCCGGGAACTCCTTGCCCATGGGGTTGTACGTCACGGAGCCGTATTTGCTGACCCAGGCGAACCTGGGTTTCACCGTGCCCAGCGGGTTCAACATCGACCCGCCAAGACCGTGCTTGGCTATGCCGCGCGGGTTGACAACGACCAGGCCAGGCACCGGGAGGTATTCGTCCAGGTTGTGCCCGACCAGAACGGTGTCGCCGCGCTCCAGCATGAAGCTGGAACAGGCATCGGCCGTCCCGCCCGCGCAGCAGCCGAGCCCGATGGCCATGATCAGGAAAACAATGCGTTTCATTGCCGATCACCTTTCCAGTTTGATGTTGCGATAGGTCGGCGGATCGGCGCGCAGGTCCAGCGCCTCACCGTACTCGGTGAAGAACAGCCCGGGCCGGTGCTCGGTCAGCCGCTGCCAGCCGCCGTAGCCGCCGTGGGAGATCCGGAATCCGAGGCCGGCGCCCCGGCGGCGCAGCTCGACCTTGGCGGTGCGGTAGCCGAGGAGCCGGGCCAACCGCGCATACCAAGCGAACCTGAACCCCGCTCCAAACGTCAGCCGGTACACACCCTCGTATTTCCTCCAGCTTTCACTGAACAGCGTATCGCCCGGGCAGCGGGGCGGCCGGGCGTCGGCGGAGTTCAACGTCCCGCCGATAGCGACCGGATCATGGGGCATGGTCATTGTATCCGGCCTGATGCTTGAACAAGCGATCCAGTCGTCTAGGATCCGAAGGGTGAGGACGTAGAGGTCGGCATCGGACTGTTCGTTCGCCAATAGGACGATGCCAACGCCGTATGTCGGATACCAGGTCATGCTGGCCTGCCAGCCGAACCCGCCGCCGTTGTGGTTGAGGACCAGCTTTCCGTTTCTGTCGACGATGGCCACGCCCAGACCGTACCCGGGCGTGATCGTCGGCCGGCACATCTCCAGCACCAGGCGCTGCGGCAGCAGCTGCCGGCCGCCGGCCCGGCCCTGGTTCAAGTGGAACTGCACGAACCTGGCCAGGTCCCCGGCGCTGGCGTAGACGCTGCCCGCGCCCGGGAACGGCATGACCTCGGGCAGTTCCGCCAGTCCGAACGCGTGGCCGACGGCCCGGTTGCCGCATTCGATGAATACTGCGGGATCAAGCGTCGTGGATTCCATCCCCAGGGGCAGGAACAGGCGTCGCCGCAGGTATTCGGAGAAAGGCATTCCGGAAGCCTTCGCCACTGCCTCGGCGGCCAGGTCGTAGCCGCAGTTGGAGTACGAATAGCGGGTCCCCGCCGGCGAGTTCAGCCAGGTGTCCCGGATGCTGCGGTTGTGGGCCTCATGCGACGGGAACGGGCAGTCGAAGTTGTTGCCGACCGGAGGCTCGTGGGTCAGCCCGGCGGCGTGGGCCAGCAGCAGCCGCAGGGTGATCCTGCGTTCCGGCTGGTCCTCGAAGCAGCTCTTGACCGTGAAGTCCGGCAGGTATCGGGTGATCGGCGCGTCCAGGTCGACCAGCCCGTCCCGGGCCGCCAGCAGCACGGCGGCGGCGGTGATCGTCTTGGAGACCGACTGGATGCTGAACAGCGTCTGTGGATCGACCGGACGCCGGTCGCTGCGGGAACGCTTTCCGAATCCTTCGCTCCAGACGATGCCGTCCCGGTCGACCAGCGCCATCGACATCCCGGGGATACGGTGGCGCTTTCGCAGGTCCTCGATCGACCCGCGTTGGCGAGCGCGGAGGCTGTCCGGCAAGCCGGAAGCCTGGGTCAGCTGTCCGGCGAGCAAACCGACAAGCAGGGTCTGAAGCGGCAACCGCAGCATGGGGCTCGGTGTCCTGATGGATCGTTAAGGGGTGACGCCGAACTGGCTAGCGGTGCCATGCCCGCGATCGTCTTTGTGCCGCACCAGCAGGTATCCAACAATGCAGGCGGCCGACACATGAATGACGTCGTCCGTGAAGGTCGGGATCGACGACAGCAGGTACCCGGTGGCCGTCAGCGAGGCATGGAACAACCAGGCCAGCGGCAGGCGGTTGCCGGACCCGCGATAGATCCAGGTGAAGACGACGGCGATGGCGACGGTCCAGACGGCGCTGATCGCCAGCGGCAGCCCCGCCTTGCCGTACATCAGCCACATCGGCAGGTGCCACACGGCCCAGACCCCTCCCAGGACCAGGCTGGAGGCCAACGGACCGCGCACCTGCAACAGCTCGGGGAGGGCGAAACCCCGCCACCCCAGCTCCTCACCCAGCGTGTTCGGCAGCACGAACACCAACGCCACCACCACCATGTATGCTTGCTCGGGCCGGAACATGCGGCTGATGGCGAAAAAGGTGACCTGGTAGGCGTTTCCGAGCAGACGGTCGATCCCGTAGGCGGCAAACCAGACCGCCGCCGGGTACAGCAGGACGAACAGGTACCAGTGGACGCCGGTACGCCAGCGCTTGAGCTGCGCGAACAACCGGTCGATACCACCTTTTTCCCGGGTCACGAGAAGTGCGATCACGGCCGCCAGGGCCGGGGCCCAGACCGCCAGCGCGTTCAGCGGCGAGCCGGCCGGCGCAGGCTTGCCGGCAATTTTTTGGACGGCCATCGGCACCCAGACCGCCCAGGAAATGGCCAGCACCAGGGCGAAGAACAATGCCAGCCGGTGTATTTTCGATTTCGCCATCACATCCCCCTTTTCCGACGATTTAATGGCAGTGATATCCCAGCATCATCTCGATCCCCGGCAACGCCGCCGGTGCGCCGAGCGGCCAGGTCAGCAGCGCCTTGGAGGAACCGAACCACGGTCCACTTCCCTGCCAGCGATAGGCGGCCTCGGCTCCGATGCCGATCCCGCAGCTGTGGGCGGATGGCTTTGTCCATGAGCGTGACACGAACGGCATGGCGCTGAAACCATCGGCCCGGCCGTCCTGGCGACAGCGCTGGAACAACCGGATGCCGATGCGGCCGACGGCATCGGGATGCCGCCCGCGGCCATAGACGTGCGTCGAGAACAGGCATTCCCCCCACACCACGACGGCGACCCGCGGCGCCGTCTGGCATTCGATCTCCAGGTTCGCCAGTCCGTAGGCGATCTTGACCGGGTTGACGGCGAGCGACACCCGGCAATCGGAAACTCCGGCCGCTGCGCCTCCGGACAGCGCCAGCGTCATCGCAACTGCGGCGAGCAGCAACACGCTGCGCCGGATCGAGGTCAGCGACACCAGCGCGGTTGGCAAGCTATTCGGTCAGCACTGGCGCACGGGAGGAGTCGGTCGCCCCGGTCGTCCGGATGCCCTCGACGACCTGTCGGATGGCATCGATGATCAGCTCGGGCTGCTGCAGCTGGATGACGTGGCCGCTGTTCTCGGCGACCACCTGCGTGCCCCGGGGCGACAGCGCCGCCAGCTCCTGCTGGAAGACCATCCACTGCTCCCGCCACGACCTGGTGTCCAGGACCCACCGCTTCCCCGCGGTGATCACCGCGACCGGGACGTCGGGGAACGGCCCGGCCGCCCTGATGTCCTCGGCCACCACCTCGAAATCGAAGAACTCGTAGTTGAAGGTCTCCTTGGCGAGCACGTTGGCGATGAAGCTCTGGACCGGCAGGTGCTTGTGCCACCAGTCCTCCTGGTCGGGGTGCGAGGCGTCGACGAAGACCACGCCGGCCACTTCCGCCGGATAGGTGCGGGCGAACAGGTTGGCGAACAGGCCGCTGTAGGAGTGGGCGACCAGCACGTAGGGCGGCCGTTGCCCGGTTTCCGACAGCAGCGCGTGAAGCCGTTCCACCACGCGCTTTCCCGTGTTCCGTCCCATCTGCGGCTTGCTGCCGCCGTGGCCGGGTCGGCTGTCCGCGAACACCCGGGTCAGCTTGGCCACCTCCGGCAGCACCGTGCCCCAGGAATCCATGTCGGTGTTGGAGTTGAAGACGACCGTCGGCGAGCCCTCGCCCTGCGACAGGTACTCCAGCCGCTGGGCGCCGACCCACTCGGTCTTCTTGCCCTTGAGTGAATGGGCGCAGCCCGTGAGCGCGACGGCCAGCAGGGCCAGCGCCGCGATGGCCGCCCGCCGGCCCCGATGACGGTGCGTGGCATCGGCATGCATCATGTGCTCCTTTTTATCATCGCTCGCGGCCAGGTGATCGCGATCATCGCTTGCCGCTTGGGAACTCCAGCTGCGCGGTCAGAAGGTCAGCCCCGCCGCCAGCCGGACCTGCGCACCGTTCCCCTGCAGGGTGTACTCGGTGCTGTTGGGCCCGAGGAAACCGTTGACCGACAGGTCCAGGCTGAAATCGCTGAGCGTGGAGTAGGAGACGCCGGTGGTCAGGATGGCGCAGCGCTGGTTGAGGTTGGCGATGGCGTTGACCGTCAGCGTCAGATCGGGGATGATGAACTTGGTCAGACTGCCGAACCAGGCGCAGTACCAGCGCGAGTAGTTGTTGGGCTGGTAGTATCCGCTGGCGGCCAGGTAGTCGGCGAAGCTGAAACCGGCCGGCAGCGCCGCCGCCAGTCCGGCAGGGAGCTGCGGCAAGTCGATCGTCCGGTCCGTGCTGCCGACCTGGTTGTAGTAGGCCTCCAGCACGGCCGTCAGCCGGTCCTTGACCTCGCCCACCCGGAACGAACGGCCCAGGCCCAGGCAGGCCCGCGGCGTCCACGGCTTGCGCTCGATGCCCGTGTCGCCGGTGGCGAAGGAGATGGTACGCAGCCGGTAGCGCCGGTGCAGCGCCAGCTCGCCGCTGACGTCGACGCCCAGCAGGCGCGACGACAGGTCGAGGCCGTAGACCGGGTCGTGGTGCCGCTTGCCCCAGGCGCTGACCGCCATCTCGGTGGCGCCCGCCAGGAGCTCCAGCTTCAGCGCGCCGGCGACATCGTCGGGACGGGCCGCCTGGGCCGTGCCCGCGAAGCCGTAAAGGTTGTACTTCGTCCCGAACGGGGCGTGCAGCTTGACGCCGTAGGTGCCCTGGCGCTGGCCGATCTTGGCGATGAAGGCCCGCGGCTCGATGTTCACCAGGTCGGTGGGGTTCCAGAAGTAGCAGCGCCCCCACTGCAGCACCTGCTTGCCGCTGCGCAGGTAGATCCTGCCGCGCCAGTTGGCGTCCAGGAACAGCTCCGGCAGGCTGAGCGCGATGTTGGAGTCGCCGCCGGTCGCTCCCTCGGCGGCCGTCGGTCGGTAGCTGACCTCGGCGGTGGCGAGGGCCTTGGTGCCGCCCGGCAGGCGGGCGTCGAGGCTGAGGTCGGCGGTGATCCAGGTGGCCAGCGCCGTGCGGCCGAACGAGGCTCCCTCCAGGAAGTACCCGCGCTCCAGCGATCCCAGCGCGGCGCTGGTCACCGTTCCGGAGAAACCAACGGTCCTGGCCTGGCCGGGATTGCGCAGCAGGGCCGAATCGGCCCGCAGCGGCGCCGCGGTAACGGTGGCGCTGTCGGCGAACAGGGCGTCCTCGTCGACCGGCGGTTGTGCCGACGCCCACGTCGCGAGGCCGGACAGCGCCGCGGCCACAGTGATTCCACGTTTCAACGAAGCCATCATCTCACCGCTGGTGGTTGAGGGGTGACCGTTCGGGGATGACCAGGGGCAGCGGTCCTTACTTGCTGAGGTTCTCGAGGTAGGCCTTGGTGAACAGGGCGTCGGAAAGCTTCTGGGTGGAGATCTCCGAGATCTCGACCGCGGTCTTGTTGCCTTTTTCGAACTCGTCGATGAACAGCTGCCGCACCGGCACGAAGCGCCCGTTGATCTCGGTGTACTTCAGGTAATAGGCGGTCTGCATCAGCGTGCCCGACGAGGTGAACGCCTGCTCCTTGAGCAGCAGGGCATTGTCCTGCCGCACCCAGAACAACTTCTTGGGGTAGTCGACGTCGCTGACCTTGCCCCTGACCTCCAGCCGGTAGACCGGGATCTGGCCCAGCTTGTCGCGGGCGATGGCCTCGCGGCCCGCCGTGTCCGCAGCCGGCGCGTAGAGGTCGACCAGCTTGCGGTCCTCGAAATTCTCGCCCTTGGCGTTGGTGCCGCCGATGTTCTCGTCGCGGTTGATGTGCTGGAAGGTGCGGGTGTTGCGGCGGTACATCCAGAAGTTGTCGCCCACCCGCAGGTATCCGTTGCCCTTCTCCGTTTCCGGGGCGGTCATCACGATCAGGAACGACTGGTCGCTGTCGCGGCGGTAGTACAGCAGGTCGATGGCCTTGGTCCCTTGGCCGGGTTTCTGCTGGGTCAGCGACACCCGGGCGCTGACGTCGGTGGTCTGGGAATAGTTGTCGTCCAACCGGCGCAGGATCTCGCCGATCTGCGGCAGCTGCTGGGCGGCGGCGCCGCACAGCAGCAGGCCGAAAGCGGACAACATGACGAGCGTGGTGCGTTTCATCGTTTCCTCGAGGTGTTGGTGACGCCGTTGGTGGCACCGCGGTGGGTCCGGTGGTCCGGTCACTCGTAATGCCGCAGGGCCGCGGCCGCCGTCAGGTTGGCGGCACGGCGGGCCGGGAAGTAGGCGGTGGCGGCCGAGATCGCCACGATCAGCGCCAGGTATCCGACGATCGCCAGCGCCGTCGGCGCGAAGTAGAGGTGACCGTCGACCAGCAGCATGCCCAGCGGGTTGTCGCCGGCATCGATCGGGATGGCCGACAGGCCCGCCATCGCCAGCAGCGCCGCCACGGCGCCCGCCGCCGAGGCGATCAGCGCCAGCATCGCCGTCTCCAGGATGAACATCGCGCGGACGTCGCCCTGCTGCATGCCGATGGCCCGCACCGTTCCGATCTCGCGGGTGCGCTCGCGGATGGTCATCCGCAGGGTGTTGACCACGCCCACCAGGATGATGAAGAACAGCACCATCACCGCCGACAGCGTGATCAGGTTGAGCGCCCGCTCCAGCTGGACGATGGCGCTGGCGGTCTCGTACATCGACTGCACGCTGACCATGATGCCCTTGTAGCTGGCCCGCGTCATCTCCCGCGTCACCTCGGTGTACTCGTCGGTGGTGGCCGCCCGCCGCATCAGCACGTATTCCGGCGCCAGGGCCGGCCACAGCGGGTTGCCGGTGTCCGGCAGCTGCCGGGCCGTTGCCGGCGCGGGCGGGGCCGGGAAGGTCCCGTAATAGGCATCATAGAAATCGCGTTCGTTCAGCAGCAAGGCGTCGTCGGCGATGGGCGCGCCGGGTGCGGCGATCCCGCGGACCACCAGCCGCTTGCGGCCCGTGGCGCCGTCGTGCTTGGCCGGCCAGGTCAGATCGACCGTGTCGCCCGGCCGCGCGCGGAGACGCTCCGCCAGACGGCCGGCGATCACCGCGCCCCGATAGCTCAGCGCCGTGCTGTCGCCTGCCGCCAGCGGCAGCCGCGGCCGCACCAGCGCCAGCGACGCCGAATCGCTGCGGAACCCCAGCGCGGTGGCCGGCGCCTGGCGGCCTCGCAGCGACAGGGACGCCGGCAGCACCGCCAGGCCGGGCGCCAGCGCGTCGTGCAGCCGGTCAGCGACGCGCTGGGCCGTGCGTTGCGGGTCCCGCAGCGTCACCTGGATCCCGGCGATGTCGCGGGACCGGTATCCGGCCAGCAGGCGCAGGTCGGCGGTGGTCAGGAAGATCGGGCTGGTCATGAACACGTTGGCCGGCTTGAAGATCCCGACCACGGTCAGCGTGGCGCTGGAGGCCTGGTTGGTGACCTGGTAGAACCGCACCCGCAGTTGGTCGCCCACGCCGACATTGAGGTACTTGGCCTTCTGCTGCGCCAGCAGCACCGGTATCCCCATTGACCGGTCGTTGAGGGCCAGGAACGACCCTTCCAGCATGGTGAAGTTCGACTGCAGCTCGCGCCGCTCCTGGTCGGTCAGGTCGCCGTCTGCGTCGACCCCGACCATGATGATGTTGTCCGCCACGCCCTTGCCGATGGCCCGCCCGAACACCCCGACGGCCTCCTCGCTGCGCACGACCTCCGGTCCAGCCTGGGCCAGGGCGTGCTCGATCCGCTCGGCGTCCGGGAACACCTGGTTCATCATGTTGCCGTTGCGCATGTAGGAGACCGCGACGTGGCCGTTGACGTACCGCACGATCCGCTCGAACAGCACCTTGGAAATGCCGTGGGCATAGGCGTTGGCCATGATCAGCGCGGCGGCGCCGCAGGCGATGGCCGCCCCCAGCAGGATGTTGCGCCGCTTCTGGCGCGTCAGGTTGCGGAGGCTTATCTCGAATATCTGCCGCATCGTTCGCTCCTAGTCCCGCGAGACGGCGTCGAGCGGGGTGATGTTCCCGGCCACCCGCAGCGGGTAGATCACGGCCAGCAGCGTCACCAGCGCCAGCTGGAGCACCGCCAGCACGATGTCCGGTGCGGTCAGCAGCGGCCGGAAGGTGTCGCCGCCGAACAGCAGCTGCACCATGTCGTTCTCGCTGGTGATCCGCAGGGTCGCCACGACCTCGACGGCGGCCACCCCGGCCACGATCCCCGCCCCGCCGAAGACGGCGGCCAGCACGCCGGTCTCGGCCGTGAACATCCAGCGGATGAACCCCTTGCGGGCGCCCACGGCGCGCATCATGCCGATCTCCGGCGTGCGTTCGATGGCCGCCATCGACAGCGTGTTGATGATGATGATGATGGCGATCAGGAACAGGAACGACACGAACACGAACAGCGCTCCCTTGATCAGCACCGCCATCGAGCCGATCATACCGGTGGCCTTTTTCCAGGTGACGGCCCGCACGCCCAGGCGCCGCGCCTCCAGTTCCCTGTTCAGCGACCGCACCGCCTGGTCCAAGACGCGGGATCCGCGCAGCCGCAGCAGGACCATGTTGTAGGTGCCGGCGTCGAGATCGACCGCGGGGCGCGCCATCTCCCGTCCGCCGGCCAGGCTGCCGGCACCCAGCACCGCGGCCGGGCGCCCGCCGCCGTGGGACGCCACCAGGTCCGTCGCCCCGAACAGGTCGTCCAGCGAGGCGTCGCTGGCGGCGAACAGGTCCAGGTTCGACTGCTTGACCGTCGCCGTCTGCGCCGCGGCGGAAAAATAGCCCAGGCACTGGCGGTAGGACTCGATGTCGATGATCGGGAAGTTGCCCCAGATGGTGTTGAGCGAGCGGTACTTGACGACGGCCTTCACCGGCACCCGGACGTCGGTGGTCGAGTTATCGGCGTTCATCCCCATGTAGACGGCGCTCTGCCGCAGCGACATTTCGGACAACCGTTTCCTGATGGCGGGACTGAGCGTGGCCGTGTCGGGCGGCTGGCCCTCGGGCGTGTAGAGGACGCCGTAGAACTCGCCCATCTGCTTGCGCCAGCCGGTGGGGATCAGCACGAACGGCCCGCCCTGCTGGGGGAAGGCGCCCTGCACCAGCCGGAGGTTGTCGCCGAAGAACGCCCGATACCGGTCGTAGTCCACGCCCAGCGCGAACAGGCCGTCGGCCATGCCGCCGTCCTCGTTGAGCGCCAGTACGAAGTTCTTGCCCATCGGCAGCCACTTCGCCACCGCGGGCATGCCGTGCAGCGCGGAATCGATGGCCTTGTAATTGTTGATCGGCGCCACCGGCTTGCCCATCATCTCCAGGAAGACGTTGTCGGACTCCTGCTGGTCCGACACCAGCAGGGCGTCGCCGCAGAAACCCTCGACGATGTTGCGCTGCAGGCCGGCGTCCATTCCCGAGATCACGCCGTTGCCCGCGGTCATCAGCAGCGCGCCCAGGAACAGGATGGCGCCGATGATCAGGCTCTTGCCCTTGTGGCGGAAGAGGTTCCGCCAGGCGATGGTCGCGATCAGCCGCATCGTCAGGCCTCCCTGGCGATCAGGCCGTCCTTGATCTTGACGATGTTCTTGGCGTACTTCAGCACGTTGGCGTCGTGGGTGGAGAAGATGAAGGTGGTCTGCTGCTTGGCGTTCATCTCGCGCATGGCGTCCAGGATCGAGGCGCCGGTCACCGAGTCGAGGTTGGCGGTGGGCTCGTCGGCCAGCACGATGTCGGGGTCGGTGACCAGCGCCCGGGCGATGGCCACCCGCTGGCGCTGCCCGCCCGACAATTCCGCCGGCCGGTGCTGGACGTACTCGGCCAGGCCGACGTCCTCCAGCAGCTGCTGCGCCCGGCGGCGGATCTCGGCCCGGGAGTGGTGCTTCATCAGCAGCATCGGGAACTCGACGTTCTCCAGGGCGGTCAGCACCGGGATCAGGTTGAAGGTCTGGAAGATGAACCCGATGCGGTGCAGCCGCAGGTCGGTGACCCGGCGGTCATCCAGCGCGGTGACGTCGGTGTCGCCGATCTTGACGCGGCCCGCGGTCGGGGTGTCGATGCAGCCGATCAGGTTGAGCAGCGTGGTCTTGCCGCTGCCCGACGGTCCGATGATGGACAGGATGTCCCCCTTGGCGATGGCCAGGTCGATGCCGCGCACGGCGTGCACCGTGGTCTTGCCCAGCGGATAGTCCTTGACCAGCCCCGTGGTTTCGATGATGTTCATGGTCGCCCCCTTGCCGTGTTCCGGTGTCCGTTGTTCCGTTGGCGATCGGTCATGTCCTGATCAGTTCCTCCAGCCGCTCGACGTAGAGCTCGAACGCCCGGCGGCCCCGGGCCGTCAGCCGGTAGGACGACAGCGGCTTGCGGCCGACGAACCGCTTGTGGGCCGAGACGTAGCCCGCCTCGTCCAGCTTCTTGAGGTGGACCGACAGGTTGCCGTCGGTGGCGTTGACCTTCTCCTTGAGGAAGGTGAACTCGGCCTGCTCCACGGCGACCAGCACCGCCATGATGGCCAGCCGGATCCGCGAGTGGATGATGTCGTCCAGCAGGGTGTGGTCGAAGTCCGCCATCTCAGTCCCCCGCCACCTCGTTCCGCCAGCGGCGGTAGAGGATGATGCCCGGCACCACCTGGCACAGGATCATCATGACGGCGAACAGCAGCATGTCGGCGTGGAGGCGCGGGTGCGCCGGCCGGGCCCAGGGGCTTTCCAGATAGAACATGGCCGCGGACCCCGCCCACCAGCAGGCCGCGGAGACCTTGAAGTAGACGAAGTCCAGCAGCACGCCGGACACCAGGAACCCGATGCCCAGCACCGCCGCGATCGTCGGGCTGGGGCTGCCCCGCTGCAACGGTCCGCCGACGAAGATCAGGATCATGATCACGATGCCGCAGGCCAGCCACAGCGCGTTGAGGATGGAGCCGGCCATGGTGCGCACCCGCTCGGTCGACCGTTCCCGCAGGTGGCGGACCAGCGAGAACACCCAGCCGCCGCCCATCACGGCGACCCACAGGAACAGGTAGGCGGTCCCGGTCACCCGCAGCAGCTCGAGGCCGATGGTGGCGAACATCCCCAGCGAGACCAGCACGCCCCAGACGATGTAGTCCACCCCGTTGTCCACCGCCGCCCGCCGGCTGTCCTGGATCACCTTCCGGATGAAGGCCAGCTCCTGCTTGGGATCGATCTGTTCCATGGGGCCACCCCGTTATGTATTGTAAAGTGCTTTGTTAGACAAAGTAAGTATAGCATGATCCCCGGGACCGTGTCAATAGAAAAATGAAGAGGCCCGCCCCGTTTGGAGCGGGCCTCCCGGCGCAGCCGTCGGTCAGATCGTGACCGGCTGGCCGGTCTTGAGCGACCGCGTCACCGCCTCCAGGATCCGCACCACGTCCAGGCCGTTCTGTCCGTCGGAGAGGGGTTTTGTTCCCTGCCTGACGCACTCGACGAAATGCGCATCCTCCACCCGCAGCGGCTCGGTCATCTTGAAGTAGGGGATGTTGATGTCGCCCTCGCGCAGGGTCAGCACCTCGTCGTAGCTGCCGTAGCGGATCTCCTCGTTGACGCCCTTGTTGTAGACCTTGATCTTCTCGGTGGCCTCCATGTCGTCGAAGGCCGCCATCTTCCTGGTGCCGACCACCGTGAACTTGCGTATCTTGTGGGGATCCAGCCACGACACCTGGGCCTGGGCCATCTGGCCGCCGGGGAAATCGAGCAGGAAGAACACCACGTCCTCGATGCCCTGCTGCAGGTACGATTTGCCGTTGGCCATCGCCCGCTCGGGGTTCTTCCCCAACAGGTAGAGCATCACCGAGATGTCGTGCGGTGCCAGGCTCCACAGCGCGTTCTCGTTCCTGCGGATGGCGCCCAGGTTGACGCGCGTCGAGTACAGGTAGAGGATCTGGCCCAGGTCGCCGCCGTCCAGCAGGGCCTTGAGGTGGCGCACCGCCGGGTGGTAGAGCAGCAGGTGGCCGACCATCAGCACCAGCTTGTGACTGGCCGCCGTCTCGACCAGGTCCTCGGCGTCGCGTACGCTGAGCGCCAGGGGCTTCTCCACCAGGACGTGTTTCCCGGCCAGCAGCGCCTGCTTGGCCAGCGAGTGATGCGATTCCGAGTTGGTGGCGATCACCGCGGCGGCGACCTCGGGATCCTTCAGCGCGGCGGTGAAGTCGGCGGTGGCCGCCGCCGGGCGCACGATCTCCCGGGCGCGGGCCAGCCGCTTGGGATCGGCGTCCACCAGGTACTTGACCCGGACGCCGGGCATGTTGCCGAAGGTGCGGACATGGTTCGACCCCCACTGGCCGCAGCCGGCGATGGCGAGGCTGAGGTCCGGCATGGCTGGCATTCCCCTCTTTATGATCGGCGTCCGTTGCGCAGGCGCTCCCACCACCGCCTTCGGCGCGCGCTGCGCTGGCGGTCGCCGTCATCGTAGTAGTAGCGGTAGTAGTAGGAGTAGCTGCCCGACAGCCCGCTGAACTTGATCCGGTTGAGCACCGCGCCCATCACGTTGGCCTTGACGTTGGCCAGCAGGGTCTGGGCCCGGGCCAGCGCCCGGCGGTCGGTGCCGTGGGACAGGGCCACCAGCACCACCCCCTCGGCCTGGCTGCCCAGCACCGCGGTGTCGGTGACCGTGATCACCGGCGGGCTGTCGAACAGCACCAGGTCGAACTGCTCGGCCAGCTCGCGGATCAGGTCCTTCATCTTCTGGGAACCCAGCAGTTCCGACGGGTTGGGCGGGATGGTCCCGGCCGGCAGGATCGACAGGTTCTCGATGCCCGACGGCCTGACCGCCGCCGCCAGCGGCAGCTTCTCCACCAGCACGTTGATGATGCCCGGCTCCCGCTCCTGGCCGAACAGCGAGTGCACCACCGGCCGCCGCAGGTCGGCGTCCACCAGCAGGGTGCGGGCGCCGGCCAATGCGGTGGTGATCGCCAGGTTGGCGACGGTCGTCGACTTGCCCTCGGACGGGCCCGGCGAGCTGATCACCAGCGTCTTGAGCGGGGCGTCGATCCGCAGGAACTGGATGTTGGTGCGCAGGGCGCGGTAGGCCTCGCTGATCGGCGAGCGCGGCGCGAACCGGGTCACCAGGGTGGAGGCGATCTGTTCCACCTCGTCGGCGCCGGCGCTGCGCCGCTTGCCCAGCTCGCCGGCGTGGATGGCCGGAATCAGGCCCAGCACCGGCAGCCGGAACGTGTGCTCGATCTCCTCGGCCGACTTGATGGTGTTGTCCAGCGAGTCCAGGAAGAAGGCCAGGCCGACGCCCAGCGCCAGTCCCACCACCAGGCCGATCATCAGGTTGAGGGCCTTGCGGGGCCGGATCGGGGCTCCCGGCCGGCGCGCCAGATCGATGATGCGGATGTTGCCGATCCGGCCGGCCTCGGTGATCTTGGCCTCCTCGTTCTTTTCCAGCAGCAGTTTGTAGATGTTCTCGCTGACCTCCTTGGCCCGCAGCAGGCGCGCCAGCTGCAGCTCCTTCAGCGGCAGCGTGCCGAGGTCGGCCTCGAACCCCGTCAGGATGGCCTTGAGCGCCCGCTCCCGGGCCAGGGCGGTGGCCAGCTCGATCTGCAGCGGCGGGATCTGCCCCAGCAGCGCCTCCATCTGCGGCATCGGCGTCAGGCTGCCGCTGCCCATGATCTTCGACAGCTCCTCCCCCAGCTTGCCCTTGGTGGACTCGATCTGGGCGGCCAACGCGCGCAGCTGCGGGTGGTCCGTCCGGTAGCCCTTGACGGCCAGCTGGGTGTACTGCGTCTCCAGGTCGATCAGGCTGCGGCGCAGGCCGTCGGCCAGCGAGCCGGAGGTGATCTCGACGCCGGCGTTGCCGCCCTGGGCCCGCACCTGGTCGGCGATGGCCGCCAGTTTCTGCTCCAGTCCCTGCCGCTCGGTGGCGGCGGTGGTGTACTGGTTCTCGGCGCCGGTGACGCGCGACAGGATCTCGCGGGCCTCGTCCGACAGCGACACCACCTGGTTGGACGACTTGAAGTTCTTGAGCGCCTCCTCGGAGCGCCCCAGCTGCAGCTCCACCATCGGCAGCTGGCCCTCGATGAACTGCCGGGTGCTGGCCGCCTGCTGGCGCTTGATCATGGCGTTGCGCTCGATGATCACCTGCGCCACCACGTTGGCGACTGCGGCGGCCGCGGCCGGCGTCGGCCCGTTGGCCCGCAGCCGGAAGATGTCGGAATCGCGCACCGGTTCGGCCGCGATGCTGCCGCGGACGATGTCGGTGAGGACCTCGCGGCGCCGCTCGTCGCCGTACGATCCCTCGCGGCCGCGCAGCAGCGCCGAGACCGTCGCCGGGTCGAGCTTGGCGGCGGCCTCGCCGGCCAGGCTGCGCGACTTGATCTCCTCGACCTGGTTGATGATGTAGCTCTTGTCCCAGTAGAACGACTGGGACATCGAGAACGACGGCAACGGGTCCTGGGTTCGTTCGAAGATCAGGGTCGCCTGGCTCTCGTACACCGCCGGCATGGTGACGTTGGTGACGGCGATCGGCGCCAGCACCGCCGCCAGGCAGACGGCGATCAGCGCGCGGCGCCGCCACAGCAGGTCGACGACCTCGTAGAGGTTGGTTTCCTTGGGCCTGGTTTCGACCGGTGGGTTCACGGTGCGAGCTCCGGCGTCAAAAAGCGACCGACCCGGATGCCCCGGGGCATCGCGGTCGGCGTGTCGGGATCGGGATGCAGCGTCCCCGCCGCGGCTGGTCAGCGGTCGCGGGACAGCAGGTAGTACACGTTGACGATCACCGCGATGTCGGCGACCAGGGCCACCGCGTCCTTCCAGAAGAACCGGGCGTTGCGGGGCACCAGCACCGCATCCCCGGGCTTCAGCTGGGGCGGCAGGACCGCCCGTTCGCGGGTCAGGTAGCGGTTGAGGTCGACCGATTCGATGCGCGGCAACTGGCCGGGCACGTGGGACAGCCGGACCCGGGACAGCGCCGCGTACTGGGTGGGGCCGCCGGCCGCCGAGATCACGTCGATCATGGTCGATCCGTCCGGCACCTGGTAGCTGCCGGGCTTGTTGACCTCGCCCCAGACATGGACCTCGATCAGCAGCTGCTGATTGGCGTCCATGCGGAAGCTCTCCCTGCGGAACCCGCCGGGGTCCTGCGCCGTCGCGGACGGGACCAGGGCGGCCAATGCCGCCGCCAGCAGCGCGGCGGTGCGGAGCGTGCGTGCGGTCATGCGCGTCAGCCCTTCAGCTTCTTCAGCCGGTCCCTGGTCTTTCCCATGTATTCCTTGGCCTTGGCGTTCCCGGGATCGTTCTTGAGGACCTTTTGGAACGTGCCCAGCGCCTTGTCGTACTCCTCGTTCATGAACTGTTCGACGCCGGTCTTGTAGAGGGCCGACACCTCGGCCGCCGAGAGCTTTGCCGCCGCCGGCTTGGCGGCCGCAGCTGCCGCCGGTTTCGGCGTCGGCTGCGTCCGGGCCGGTTCCGGCGAGGGCGCAGGCGCCGGCTGGCGCGGCCGCTCCGGGCGCACCGCCGGTTCCGGGGCGGCGGCGGTCGGCCGGCCGGTGTGGCCGGCGGCCACGACCGGGCCCGCTGCGGCCATCCCGGCCGGCCTCAGCGCGAAATCGGCGGTCTGGCTGTCACGGTCGCGGATCGTCAGGTCGATGTCCTTGGGGTCGTACCCCGGCGCTGCGGCGCGCAGCTTATACTTGCCCGGCGGCAGCTGCGTGGCGAACTCGCCCGGGCCCGTCCCGGCGCCGGGCGCGGGCAGGCTGGACCCCACGAACGACAGCGTCGCGGCGACCGGCAGGCCCGTGGCGGCGTCGAACACCTTCCCGGCGACGGTCCCCAGCTTGCGCTTGAGGGTCAGGTCCCATTTCTCGTCTTTGCCCGGCTTGACCTGGATCTTGCGTTCGATCCAGCGGTACCCGTTGGCGTAGATGTGGATCTTGTAATCGCCCGGGGCCAGCCGCGCCAGGTAGGATCCCAGCTCGTCGCTCACTACTCCCGGCACGTCGGATCCCGGGAAGGTGATCATGCCCTTCATCGGGATGCCGCTGTCGCGGTCCTTGATCAGGCCGGCGATGGCGCCCAGCATGGCGGTGGAGAGGAACCGGCCGGCGGCGGCGGGGATATCGAGGCCCAGGATCACCTGCCAGGGCGGCCCCGTCTTGGTC
>JALOPJ010000110.1 GCA_025453955.1 Candidatus Edwardsiibacteriota bacterium | reverse complement strand
CGCGCGCCGTTACGCCGAGCAGCGGGGCAAGCTGGTGTTCTTCGAATACGTGCTGCTGGGCGGGGTCAACGACTCGCTGGACCACGCCAAACAGCTGGCGGCCCTGCTGGCGGGATTCCCCGGCAAGATCAACCTGATCGTCTACAACCAGTACGGGCCGAAGGACGCGTTCCGGGCGCCCGCGGCCAGGGACGTGGAGCGGTTCTTCCGCACCGTCTCGGCGCTGTTCCCCCGCGTCACCCTGCGCCACAGCAAGGGCCAGGACATCCAGGCGGCGTGCGGTCAGTTGAAGGCGGCCCACGCGGCGGATAAATGATAAACCTATTGTTGAGAGAAGTCAATAGAAAAGCCCGGGCCGTTCGGCCCGGGCTGCGTCGTTCATCCCCTCAGCGGTGCACTAGTATGACCTTCCCGCAGTGCCGGCACTCGGTCCAGTAGACGGAAGTGCGCACCATGCGCTCACGCACGCCGCCGACGCCGTCGAGCTCGGGCACCGACCGCTCGTGCTGGTCGTAGAGCCGCAGCTTCCCGCGGGGGAAGAACCGGCGGCAGTGGGGGCAGCGCAGCGCGGCCGTCAGCGCCCAGGCGGCCGCGCCCAGCACCAGCGCGCCGGCGGCGAACAGGTAGGGCACGAAGGCCGCCGTGGCGAACGCCTGCAAACCGGTCATCTTCGGCATGGGTCGCATGGCCTCGCGGGCCCCCGTGGCAGCGCGGGCGGCCTGCGAGGCCCAGGTGGAGAGGAACAGCGCGAAGATGCCGAGAGCCATCACCGCCAGGATGGCGATCAACCAGTACAGCGGCTCCCTCTCGGCCCGCCTGCAGTGCGCGTCGAGCTCCTTGAGGTATTCCTCGTGCGAAATGTTTTCGCGTTTCGAAACTACTGTCATGGATTATCCCTGTGAAGAATGCCGGAATGGGTGGGATTGACACATAAATAATAACCCCATTGCCGAAGTAAGTCAATAGAAAACCCGGGCCAGAAGGCCCGGGTTTTTACCACACCCGTAACCCCGCCCATCTCCCTCCCCGAACCCGTTCGGGGAGGGGCAGGGGTGGGGTCGGGTTTTTAGTCCATCAGCCTCCGCATGTAGGTCGGGATCTCCAGGTCGTCCTCCTTGTAGGCGTTGACCTTGCCCTTGGTGACGATGGTCTGCATGTTCGGCTTCTGCTCCCGGCGCTGGAACGCGGGCTGGGCCAGGTTCTCCTTGCGCAACACCTGCGGGAACTCGATGCGGTTGCCGTCCGGCACGTCCTCGCGCAGCCGGGTGGCGCCCTCGCCCAGGCCGGTGGCGATCACCGTGATGGTCACCGATCCCTCGGCGGCGGGGTCGATCACCGTGCCGAAGATCATGTGGGCGTCGTCGCCCGCCGCGTTGCGGATCACCCGGGCCGCCTCGTCGATCTCGAACATGGTGAGGTCGTCGCCGGCCGAGATGTTCATCAGGATGGCCTTGGCGCCCTTGATGGAGACGCCCTCCAGCAGCGGGCTGGCGATGGCCTCCTCGGCCGCGCTGATGGCCCGGTTCTCGCCGCTGGACACGCCCACGCCCATGATGGCGTCGCCCCGCTCCGACATCACCGCCTTGACGTCGGCGAAGTCGACGTTGACCAGCCCCGGGGTGGTGATCAGGTCGGAGATGCCGCGCACCGCCTTGAACAGGATGTCGTCGATGATCCGGAAGGCCTCCTTCATGCTGGCCTGCTTGCCCACCACCGAGAGGATCCGCTGGTTGGGGATCACGATCAGGGTGTCCACCCGCTCCTTGAGCTCGGCGATGCCCTCCTCGGCGTAGGCCATCCGCTTGCGGCCCTCCCACTCGAACGGCTTGGTGACCACGCCCACGGTCAGGATGCCCATGTCGCGGGCCAGCTCGGCCAGCTGGGGCGCCGCGCCGGTGCCGGTGCCGCCGCCCATGCCGGCGGTGATGAACAGCATCTTGGCGCCGCCCACGATGTCGGCCACCCGCTCCTTGTCCTCCTCGAACGAGCGCCGCCCGATCTCCGGGTTGCCGCCCGAGCCCAGGCCCTCGGTGATCTTGGTGCCGATCTGGACCTTCTCCTGGGCCAGCGACTGCTGCAGCACCTGGAGGTCGGTGTTGACCGCGATGAAGTTGACGTCCTTGAGGCCGGCCTCGGCCATGCGGTTGACCGCGTTGCCGCCGGCGCCGCCCACGCCGGCCACCTTGATGATGCAATTCGGGGCGTAGACGTCCTCGTCGAACTCCAGCATGGTGGGGGCTCCTTTCGTATCGGTGATGGGCTCTTTCTTGTGCGGCTTGGGATCGGCCGCCGGGGCCGGGTCGGTGGCGGCAGGCGCATGCTGTCTAGGGGTGAGCATCAGGGCCGGCTCGGTGATGGCCTCGATCAGCTGCTGCTCCAGCAGTTTCAGTTGCTCAGCCATGGTGCGCTCCTCGTCTATCGTGGCGGGTGATGTATGTCGAACGTGTGGTCATGCGTCATCCTCCGAACAGCTCGCCGAACCAGCCCTTCATCTTGGCCAGGATCGAGTCGAACAGGTGCGACTCGTCGATGGCCCCCTCGGGCTTGCGGAACCGCGACTCGTAGCCGTACATCACCAGGCCCACGGCCGTGGCGTACATCGGGTCCTTGACCATGTCGGTGACCCCGCCGAAGCCCTTGGGCTCGCCCACCCGCACCGGGTGGTTGAACACCTGCTCGGCCAGGGCGGCGATGCCGGGCATCTTGGACGCGCCGCCGGTCAGCACCACGCCGGCCCCCAGCATCTCGGCCTCGTCGGTGCGCTTGATCTCGCGCAGCGCCAGCCCCAGGATCTCCTCCATCCGCGGCTCGATGATCTGGGCCAGCACCTGTCGCGACACCTCGCGCTCGCCCCGGCCGCCCACGCCCGACACCGCGATGATCTCGTCCTCCCGCACCTGCGACAGCGCGGCGCTGCCGTACTTCTTCTTGATCTCCTCGGCCACCTCGGTGGGGGTGTGCAGGCCGATCGCGATGTCGTTGGTCAGGTTGTAGCCGCCCAGCCCGATCACCGCGGTGTGGCGGATCGAGCCGTCGTAGAACAGCGCGATGTCGGTGGTGCCGCCGCCGATGTCCAGCAGGGCCACGCCGATCGCCTTCTCGTCCGGGGTCAGCACCGCGTAGCTGGAGGCCAGCGGCTGCAGCACCAGGTCGTGGACCTTGAGCCCCGAGCGCTTGATGCTCTTGTAGATGTTCTCGGCCGAGTTGACCGCGCCGGTGACGATGTGGACCTCGGCCTCCAGCCGCACCCCGGACATCCCGATCGGGTCCTTGATGCCCTCCTGGTCGTCGACGATGAAGCCCTGGGGGATGACGTGGAGGATCTCGCGGTCCATCGGGATGGCCACCGCCCGGGCGGCGTCGATCACCCGGTCGACGTCGGCCTGGGAGATCTCGTTGCCGCTGCGCGACACCGCGATCACCCCCCGCGAGTTGATGGAGCGGATGTGGTCGCCCGCGATGCCGGCGTAGACCGAGTCGATCTTGACGCCGGCCATCAGCTCGGCCTCGGACACCGCCTTGTCGATGGCCCGGGCCGTCTTCTCGAGGTTGACCACCACGCCCCGCCGCAGGCCCTCGTTGGAGGGGCAGGTGCCCACCCCCACGATCCGCAGTTCGTCCCGGTCCACCTCGGCGATCACGCAGGCGATCTTGGTGGTGCCCAGGTCCAGCCCAACGATGGTGTTGCTCACGATGGCCTCCTCGAATTATGGATCACGGTCAGTTGCCGGCGGCCGCGGGCGGGTCCCGCAGCACCACCACGCCCTGGTCGCGGAACCGCAGGTCGATGTCGGCCGCCGCCGCGCCGTTGCGCTCCAGGTCCAGCGAAATCTCCCGGTGCTTGGCCCAAACCGCGCCGAAATCGCCGTCGCCCAGGTGGACCACCGCGCCGCCGGCCAGCACCCGGATGTCCCGGGGATCGGTGGGGTCGAACAGCCAGTCCGGGGACGGCGCCGGGCAGGCGATGATGGCGGAGATGGCCCGCATCCGGCCGATGTCCGACGTCCCGGCGATCCGCAGCGCGGGCAGGCCGGCCCGGCTGCTGTCGCGGAAGAAGACGCCCTCCGGGCTGACCACCGCCGCCGGGTCGCACTCGATCCGGGCCACCGCGCTGCGCTCGCGCACCGTCAGCGCCAGGGTCCACCAGGGGCGCAGCCCGCAGCTGACCTCGCCGACGGCCGGGCAGCGCTGGCGCAGCGCGGCCGCCAGCCGGCGCCGGTCGACGGACCAGACCGGGCGCCCCACCCAGCGGCGGGCCACCGCGGCGATCTCGGCCGCGGGGACCAGCCGGTTGCCGCTGACCGTCACCTCGTCGATGTCGAACCAGCCGCGCCGCGCCGCCCGGGTGAACCCGGCGCGGCCCAGCGCCGCGGCGGCCGCGGCCAGCAGCACCGCCACGATCACCGTTCGCAGCGTCCGGCGCCGTCCCTGGGCCCGGACGCGGCGCGCCTCGCTGCGGTCGAAGTACGGACGGATCATCGTTCGCCGACCAATCTGACCTCGGGCACCAGCTCGATCCCGAGCTCCCTGGCGACCCCGGCCTGGACCAGCCGCGCCAGCGCCAGGACGTCGCGGGCCGTGGCGCCGCCCCGGTTGACGATGAAGTTGGCGTGCTTGGCCGAGACCTGGGCGCCGCCGATCTTCTTGCCCCGCAGCCCGGCCAGGCCGATCAGGCGCCGGGCCGAGTCGCCGGCCGGGTTCTTGAACACGCAGCCGGCCGACGGCAGCGACAGCGGCTGGTTGCGCCGGCGCTTGGCCATCCATTCGTCCATGGCCCGCCGCATCGCCCGCGGCCGGCCCCGTGTCATCCGCAGGGTGCAGCCGGTGATCACGAATCCCCGGGGGTACTCCGCATGCCGGTACGAGAACCGCAGGGCCGACGCCCGCAGGGTGCGCGCCCCGCCAGTCGGCGGCAGGCCGGACCACGTCGGACATCTGGCCGCCGTAGGCGCCGGCGTTCATCACCAGCGCGCCGCCCACCGATCCCGGGATGCCCACCGCCCACTCCAGCCCCGACAGGCCCTGGTCGCGGCAGTACTCGACCAGCCGGGGCAGGCTGCAGCCGGCGCCGACCCGCAGCGCCAGGCCGTCGCGCTCGATCGCCCGGAAGCCCCTGGTCATCTTGACCACCACGCCGCGGATGCCCCGGTCGCCGGCCAGCAGGTTGGTGCCGTTGCCGATCGGCAGCAGCGGGACCCGCGCCGCGGCGGCGGCCTTCAGGACGGCGGCCAGCTCCCGCTCGTCGCGGGGGAGGGCCATCAGGTCGGCCGGGCCGCCGATCCGGAACGAGGTGTGCCGGGCCAGCGGCTCGCCCGCCTTGAGCTCGCAGCCGGAGGCCGCGATGGCATGTCGGATGGCCGGTCTCATGACTTCAGGTATGCCTCGCCGCATTTGTAGATGTCGCCGGCGCCCAGCGTGATGACGATGTCGCCCGCGCGGACGATCGACGCCAGTTCCCGCGGGACGTCGCCCGTCTCCGCGACATAGACCACCTGGCGGTGCCCCAGGTCGCGCGCCGCCTGCGCCACCAGCTCGCCCGTCACCCCGGGGATCGGCGCCTCGCGCGCCGGGTAGATATCGGTGACCACCAGCACGTCGGCCTGGTTGAACGAGGCCCCGAACTCGCGGTGGAAGTCCCGCGTCCTGCTGTAGAGGTGGGGCTGGAACACCGCCACCACCCGGCGGCCGAAGGCGTCCTTGGCGGCGCGCAACGTGGCCTCGATCTCGGTGGGGTGGTGGCCGTAGTCGTCGATCACCAGCACGCCGTCGCGCTCGCCCTTGATCTCGAACCGGCGGTAGACCCCGCTGAACTGGCCCAGGGCCCCGGCCACCGCGGCGAACGGGACCTCCATCTCCAGCCCCACCGCCAACGCGGCCAGCGCGTTCTTGACGTTGTGCAGGCCGGGCACCTTCAGCGCGACCTGGCCCAGCCGGCCCGTTCCGTTCTCCACCGCGAAGGTCGTCTCCATGCCGCTGTATCTGACGTCGCTGGCCCTGAGTTCGGCCTGCGGCGACAGCCCGTAGGTGATGCAGCGCTTCTCCAGGCGCGGCAGGATCGACCGCACGCCCCGCTCGTCGAGGCAGGCGATGACCGCCCCGTAGAACGGCACCTTGTTGGCGAACTCCACGAAGGCGTTCTTGATCTCGTCGAGGTCCCGGTAGCAGTCGAGGTGCTCGGCCTCGATGGTGGTGATCACCGCGATCACCGGCGCCAGGCGCAGGAAGGAGCGGTCGAACTCGTCGGCCTCGGCCACCAGGTAGCGGCCGGTGCCCAGCTTGGCGTTGCTGCCCAGGTAGCGGACCTTGCCGCCGATCACCAGCGTCGGGTCCAGCCCGGCGGACGTCAGCACCTGCCCCACCATCGAGGTGGTGGTGGTCTTGCCGTGGGTGCCGGCGATGCCGATGCCGTGCTTCATCCGCATCAGCTCGGCCAGCATCTCGGCCCGGCGGATCACCGGGACCTTGGCCGCCCGGGCCGCCCGCACCTCGGGGTTGGCGTCCTGCACGGCCGAGGAGGTCACCACCACGCCGGCCCCGGCGATGTTCTCCGGCCGGTGGCCCTCGACGATGCGGGCGCCCAGCCGCGACAGGCGCTCGGTGACGTCCGACAGCCGGAGGTCGGAGCCGGACACCGAATACCCCATGTTGATCAGCACCTCGGCGATGCCGCTCATGCCGATGCCGCCGATGCCGACGAAATGGATGTTCTTAATGCGACCGAACATTGGTTCCTTCCATTGCGATTGCGGACAGCCGCGCCGCGATCTCCGCGGCCGCTCCGGGCCGGGCCATCCGCCGGGCCGCGCCTGCCATCCCGGCCATCCGTTCCGGATCGAACAGGATCGACTCGACCAGCGAGGCCAGTTTCCCCGGATCGAGGTCCCGTTCCAGCGCCACCACCGCCGCCCCGGCCCGTTCCAGGCTGCGGGCGTTGTGCTCCTGGTGGTTGCTGGCCGCGTGCGGGAACGGCACCAGGATCGACGGCAGCCCGCAGGCCAGGGTCTCCGCCACGCCGGAGCCGGAACGGGAGATCACCAGGTCGCTGGCCGCGAACGCCGCGGGCATATTATCGATGTACGGCAGCACCACGGTCCTGACCGGCACCCCCCGCAGCCGTTCGGCCACCGCGGCGGCGTCCGCGGGGCCGGTCTGGACGATGAACTGCAGCTCCCGCCACCGGGGGTCCCCGGCCCTGGCGGCGATGGCCGCCGGCACCAGCAGGTTGAGGGCGTGGGCTCCCTGGCTGCCGCCGTACATCAGCACGGTCGTCCGCCCGGGATCGAGCCCGAAGGCCGTGCTGCCCTCCGCCCGCGCCGTCCGGCCGATCCCGGGCCGCAGCGGATTGCCGGTATGGACCACCGCCGTGCGCCCGGCGATGTGCGCGGCGCACTCCGGGAACCCCGCGTAGACCTCCCGGGCACAGCGCGCCAGCAGCAGCACCGCCTTGCTGGGCAGGGCGTCCAGCGCCAGCAGCCCGACCGGCACCCGCAGCAGCCAGGCCGCCAGCACCGGCGGCGCCGACGCGTACCCGCCGGTGCCCAGCACGGCGTCCGGGCGGTCGGCGATCAGGTGAAAGAGCGACTGGCACACCGACCAGGCGAACAGCAGCGGGAACGACAGCTTGCCGGGCAGGGATTTCCCCAGGTAGCCCCGGATCGCGATGTAGCGGATGGGGTACCCGTGGGCCGGCACGATCCGCCGCTCGAGGCCGCGCCGGGTCCCGATGAAACCGACCGCGGCCCCGGGATCGCGGCGCCGCAGTTCAGCGGCGACCGCCAGCCCGGGATAGAGATGGCCGCCGGTGCCCCCACCGGCGATCAGCAGACGCATCGACCCTCCGCGTGAACGTTTGGAAGCACTGCTGGCCTCGATGCCGCGAGACATTCAGCACCAGCCCCAGCGCCGTGACATTGAACAGCAGCGCAGAGCCGCCGTAGCTCAGGAACGGCAGCGGCAGGCCGGTGACCGGGAACAGCCCCACCGCCACGCTGATGTTGATCGCCGCATAGATGAAGATCCCGCTGGTGAACCCGACCACTGCCAGTTGCTCGAACGGGTCGGCGAGGTGCCGGGCGATCCGGAAACCCCGCCACAGCAGCACCAGGAACAGTGCCATCACCAGCAGCGTCAGCACCATGCCGCCTTCCTCGGCGACGATCGAGAAGATGAAATCGGTGTGGGCCTCGGGGACGAACAGCAGCTTCTGGCGGCTCTGGCCCAGCCCGACGCCCAGCGGCCCGCCCGATCCGATCGCCAGCAGCGACTGGTGCACCTGGTTGAGGGAGTTCTTGAGGTGGCCGCCCGCGGTCACCGCGGCCGCGGCCGCGCCCGCGGGGTCGGTCAGGGTGATCCAGAACGCCCGGACCCGCGCCATCACGTGCGGCTTGGCCAGGGCCGTGGCCGCGAATCCCGCCGCCCCCAGCGCCACGGTGCCGGTCCAGACCAGCGGATTGGCGCCGCCCGCCAGCAGCATCACCAGGCCGACCCCGCCGATGGCCAGGGCGCTGCCGAAGTCGCGCTGCAGCACCACGGTCCCGGCCACCACCGCCACCGCCACGAGCGACCAGACCAGCTCGCGCGAGAAGCGCTTCATCTCGTTCTCCCGGCCGGCCATGGTCCGGGCCAGGAACAGCACCAGCGTGAAGCGCGCCAGCTCGCCGGTCTGCAGGCCGAACAGCCAGCTGCGCGAACCCCGCACCGTGGTCCCGATGGCCAGGGTCAGCAGCAACAGGGCGACGCTGGCGGCGAACAGGGGAACGATGCCGGATCGCAGCTTGCGGACGTTGACCGCTGCGGCCAGCACCAGCGCCAGCGCCGCGCCCAGCACCCGCACCGTCTCGCGCTTGAAGAAGAACAACCGGTCGAAGGAGAACTTCCCGGTGGTCTCGGTATAATGCGAGGAGACGCTGTAGCTCATGATGAACCCGAACCCGACCAGCGCCAGCAGCGCCGCCAGCAGCACGTAATCGATGTCGCCGCGCTGCATGCTCATCCGGCCAGCTCCCGCACCAGCTGCTGGAAGCGCTCCCCCCGCTCCTCGAAGTCGCGGAACATGTCGAAGCTGGAGCAGCCGGGCGCCAGGATCACCACGTCGCCGGGCCGCGCCGCAGCGGCGGCGATCCGCACGGCCTGCGCCAGGTCGTCGGCGGTGTGCACCGCGGCCATCCCGGTCGACCGCAGCTCGCCCGCCAGCCGCTCCCGCACCTCGCCGATCAGCACCGCGGCGCGGGCCCGGGCGGCGATCTCCAGCAGGAACGGCGACAGGTCCAGCCCCTTGTCCCGACCCCCGGCGATCACCACCAGCGGCTGCGGGAAGGCCCGCAGCGAGCTGACGCCCGCCGCGGCGTTGGTGCACATCGAGTTGTCGACGTAGCGCACCCCGCCTACGGTCGCCACGTCCTCCAACCGGTGGGGTACGCCGCGGAAAGCCTGCAGCGCCGTCCGCATCGCCGCGGGCGCGGCGCCCAGCGCCGCCGTCGCCGCGATGGCCGCCAGGGCGTTCTCGATGTTATGGACGCCCGGCACCGGCAGTTCGGACGCCGGCATCACGACCGTCTCGTTCCCGCCCTGGGCCAACCGCAGGGACGCGCCGTCGCACCAGGCGCCGGACTCCTGCCGGGCCCGGGCACTGAACCACCGTTTGCGGGAATGCGAACCGGCGGTGGCCCGCACCACGGTCTCGTCATCGGCGTTCAGCACCGCCGTGTCGTCCGCCGTCTGGTTGGCCAGCAGGCGGGCCTTCAGCGCGGCGTACGCCGGGAAGCCGGGGTGCCGGTCCAGGTGGTCCGGGGAAATGTTGGTGATCACGGCGACGGACGGCTTGAACGTGTCGATGGTCTCGATCTGGAAGGTGCTGACCTCGGCGACGATCACGCTGCGGTCGGTCGCGGCCATCGCCAGTTCCGTCAGCGGCCGGCCCGGCGCCAGATTGCCGCCGACCAGCGCCTCGATGCCGGCGGCGGCCAGGATCGCACCGATCATCGACGTGGTGGTCGACTTGCCGTTGGTCCCGGTGACGGCCACGATCCGGGCCGGGGTGGCCAGATAGGCCAGCTCGATCTCGCTGATGATCCTGATGCCGTTGGCCCGGGCCCGCTGGAACAGCGGCAGGTCCGCGGGCACGCCCGGGCTGGTGACGATCAGCCCGCCGGCCAGGACCTTGTCGCTGTGACCGCCGAATTCCGCCTCGATGCCCAGCCGGGCGAGCTCCTCCGCCTGCCCCGGCGCTGCCGGCCGCTGCTCCGACAGCAGGACCGTCGCCCCGCGCCGTCGCAGCAGTGCGGCCGCCGCGGTGCCGCTGCGGCCGGCGCCGATCACCGCGACCTGGACATGTTCGACATCGAGTGGCATCTGTGCTCGCGCCCGATTCTGGTCAGCGTATCTTGAGCGTCGACAGCGCGACCAGCGCGCAGATGAAGGAGATGATCCAGAACCGCACCACGATCTTCTGTTCGCTCCAGCCCAGCCTCTGGAAATGATGGTGGATCGGCGTCATCAGGAAGATCCGCCGGCCGGTCGATTTGAACGACGCCACCTGCAGGATCACCGAGGCCGCCTCCATCACGAACACCCCGCCCACGATCCCCAGCAGGATCTCCTGCTTGATCAGCACCGACATGGTGCCGATCACGCCGCCCAGGGCCAGGGCGCCGGCGTCTCCCATGAACACCTCGGCCGGGTGGGCGTTGAACCACAGGAACCCCAGCGAGGCCCCGACCATCGCCGCCCCCAGCACGGTCAGCTCGCCCGAGCCCCGCATGAACAGGATGTTGAGGTACTCCGACCACTTGAAGTTGCCGGTGATGTAGGACATCACGCTGTAGGCCGCCGCCGCGAACAGGAAGACGCCGATGGCCAGGCCGTCCAGCCCGTCGGTGAGGTTGACGGCGTTCGAGGTGAAGACGATCACCAGCATCACGAACGGGACGTAGAACCAGGCCAGGTCGATGAACACGTTCTTCAGGAACAGGAAGCTGGTCTTGGTGGCGAACTCGGGGTGGAGCGGCCACAGCTGCAGGTAGAGCGCGATCAGCAGCGCGACGGTGAACTGCCCGACCAGCTTCTTGCGGCCCACCAGGCCCTTGGAGTTCTTCCGGACCACCTTGAGGTAGTCGTCGTAGAACCCGATCAGTCCCAGGCCGACGGTGGCGAACAGCGCCACCTGGATGTAGCGGTTGCCCAGGTCCGCCCATAGCAGCACCGGGACGATGATCGCCGCCAGGATGATCAGGCCGCCCATGGTCGGGGTGCCGGCCTTGTCGCGGTGCTCCCGCGGCGCGTCCTCGCGGCCGCCGTCGACGATC
>JALOPJ010000109.1 GCA_025453955.1 Candidatus Edwardsiibacteriota bacterium | reverse complement strand
CGGCCAGCAGGGCGGCGGACCCATCGGCCTTGGCGTTGCGGGAATCGGGCGCGAAGGCCCGCCCGTCCAGCGTCAGCTCCTGCTGGGCGAACAGGGACGTGGCCGCCAGCATTGCGGCTAGCATAAATAGCGATCGTTTCATGGTCGGACCTTTCGTGGGGTTGCGGATATCATAGCGATCCGGTTTTCCCTCTTGACTTTCCGGGCCAAGATGCTATCATTATGGCTTATGCGCCTGTCCGAGATCGCCAAGCACCTTTCGCACTTCTCGCTGACGCCGCGGCAGATCGCCGGGTTCAACCGGACGATCACCCGGGGCACCGCCTATGCCGGCCGGCTCACCGCCCAGGAGCGGGCCATCCTGGTCCGGCTGCTGCGGGAGGAGGAGGCCCTGCCCGGCATGGCCCACGTCATCACCGAGCGGGTGGCCGGCGAGCGTTCGGGGGAGGCGCTGCCGTCCCTGCTGTTCGCGGTGCTGGCCCCGGACTGGGCCGGCCTGGCCGACGCCTGCATGGGCACGGTGCACGAGGCCGGGCTGAACCTGGCCTACACCCACGGCTTCATCCTGCGCAAGGGCCGCGACAAGCTGGGCGTGGTGCTGATGGAGGTGGAGATCGTCCCCAGCCTGTCCCGCTCGGCGCTGGACATGGCGCGGGCCAAGATCCAGCAGCGGCTGTCGCGGATCGCGGCCGAGGACGAGGCCAAGCGCACGCTGCAGCGCCAGGAGGCCCGCCGCCTCTACGCCTACACCACGGTCACCGACCTGCTGAAGCGGAAGGTCTCGGCCGACGACCTCAAGGAGATCATGGGCGACTCCGGCGAGGCCATCAAGTTCTTCATCGCCCGCCAGGACTCCTACATCAGCGAGCGCTCGCCCGACTCCATCGCCGAGCAGGTGCTGGCCAACTTCGAGCTCAAGCGCCGCATCCGCTCGGGGCGGTCGGCGCTGGAGGTCGACCTGCGGCCGGTGAAGTTCCGCCACAAGGAGCTGACCGGCCTGTCGGTGATCACCCGCGAGCCCAACGTCACCTTCGAGCGCCTGCTGCGGCTGTTCGAGGAGCTGGTGCCGGGCGGCCGGCGCTACAACGACTACGCCTACTTCACCGCCGACAAGATCGCGGTGTTCCACCTGGAGATCACCGACCGCGCCGACCATGCCCTGGCGCCCGATGCCGCGGCCGAGCTGGCGGCGGCCGTCCGCACCCTGCCGGCCGCCAAGGAGACGCTGGGGCCGACGCCCGGGGTGGAGCTGGTGCGCCGCAAGATCGTGCCCCTGATGCTGGACGAGGAGCGGGAGCTGCGGGTGCCGCAGGGCTACATTCATCCCCACGCCCCCGACCACTTCAAGCTGATCGTGGCGGCGTCCGGCGCCGAGGCCGGCCACGGCCTGGAGCTGGTGGCGGCCCTGTCGCGGGTGCCCGGGTTCACCGCGGCCATGCCCGACAAGCCCAGCGACATGACCTCCCGCCGCGGCGAGGAGGAGCACGTCCAGCAGATCGCCATCGTCGACCTGTGGATCGACCGGCGGTCGCTGTTCGGCGCCGACTTCCAGAACTGGAACGACGAGGAGATCTACAACAAGATCGAGCAGGCGGTGCGCACCGTCCCGGGCTTCGGCCCCAAGCTGCGGATCTTCGACCGCACCAGCCGGATGATGCGCCAGATGCGGCTGAAGGCGGTGTCGGGCCTCGCCGCGGCCGAGGGCATCCCGGCCGACGAGCTGAAGGGGTTGTTCTACAACCTGGGCGACCGCTGCCTGCTCAACCCCGAGGTCAGCGACTCCTCGGTCTACGCCCAGATCAAGCTGTGGCACCAGGCCCGGCAGAACGCCGGCGCCGGCCGCGGCCTGACCTACCAGTTCCAGACCATCAGCGCCCATCCCGACGACCCCGGCTTCACGGCGCTGGCGGCGGCCTTCCCCGCCGACCCGGCCCGCCTGCAGCGCCTGCTGGACGCGGTGGCCGAGTTCGATGTCAATTCGTTCTGCCGCACCACCATCGACCAGCTGACCCTGGCCCTCTTCAGCCTGGCGCGCGACGGCCAGCCGCTGCCGCCCGGCGCCGTGGCGAAACTGTCGTCCCTGCTGGATACCATCTGATCCGGTCCCACCGATCCCATCCGCTATCGCCGCACCGCATGCCCCGCATCAAAGCCGTCACCTTCGACCTGTGGGAGACGCTGATCGCCGATTCCCGGGTCCAGGACGACCTGCGCACCGAGTACCGGGTGTCGCAGACCGCCCAGCTGCTGCTGGCCGCCGGCGCGGCCGTCGACCTCGGCGACCTTTACGCCGCCCACGAGGAGGTGTGGCGCCGCTGCGAGCTGCAGTGGCGCGGCAACGCCGACCTGCCGTTCGCCGAGCAGGCCGCGCTGTTCCTGGACCTGGTGCGGCCCGGGCTGGCGGCCTCGCTGCCGGCCGCGGTGCGCCAGCGGGCCGCGGCCGTCTACGGCGAGGCGGTGCTGCACTACCCGCCGCAGCTGGTACCCGGGGTGGCCGAGACGTTGGCGGCGCTGAAACGGAAACGCCTCAAGCTGGGGCTGATCTGCAACACCGGCCGGTCGCCCGGCGCCGCGCTGCGCCGGCTGCTGGAGTCGTTCGGGATCTTCAAGCGGTTCAACGTGGCGCTGTTCTCGGACGAGACCGCCGTCCGCAAGCCCGATCCCGCCATCTTCCGGCAGGCGCTGGCGGCGCTGGCGGTCCAACCGGCGGCGGCGGTCCACGTGGGGGACAACGCCGCCGCCGACGTCGGCGGCGCGATGGCGGCCGGGATGCAGGCGGTGTGGGTGCGGCGGGAGGCCGAGGCGCAGCCCGAGTGCCTGGCGGCGATCGGATCGGTGGCGGAGCTGCCCGAGGTGCTCAAGTCGCTGGAGGGCTGACCGGCCGGAGGCGAGGCGAACGAGAGGACCCCGTCATCACTGACGGGGTCCTCTCGTTCCGGAACATGCGGGGGTTATCTATGAGGGCTGGGCGCCGCCCTCCCCGCTCTCGGCCGCCTCGTTGAGCCTGGCCATCAGGGAGTCCACGTCGATGCCGTGGGCCGTCGCGCCCTGCTCCACGGTCTCGCGGTAGGCCACGCCGCAGCCGATGCAGAACAGGCCGTGCTCGAAGAACACCTTGATGCACTTGGGGTGCTTGTTGACCACCTCCATGATGGTCATGTCCTTGGTGATGGCAGGCATGCGGGCTCCGATTCAGCGTTGCCCCGTATCCTAATGGATATCCCGCGTTTTGTCAAGTACTTTGATACGGAACGGTCGGAGCCGATGGCTCCGGCCGTTCCGTCAGCTCCGTGGACCTACTGTTTCTTCATCGGCTGGCCGCAGCATTCCTTGGGCACCGCCGACGTCTTGTCGCACTTCTCGCACTTGTAGGTGGCCTTGCTCCCGCACCCGCAGCACTTGCACATGGTCGTTGTCCCCCGCAGTATGGTTGTGGTGGTTGATTGCAGTACCATGATTATCCCACGGCGCCGCCCGTGTGTCAAGTGGGCGGCGTTGCTACAGGTGGACCGGCCGGCCCAGCGCGGCCAGCGCCGCCTCCAGGGTCGACTCGTGCAGCGTGGGGTGGGCGTGGATGGCGCCGGCCACGTCCTCCAGCCTGGCCTTGAGCGACACCGCCAGCGACAGCTCGGCGATCAGCTCGGTGGCGCCGGCGCCGGCGATCACCGCGCCCCTCACCTCGTGGGTCGCGGGGTCGGCCACCACCTTGACGAAGCCCTCCAGCGCGCCCTGGCAGCTGGCCTTGCCGCTGGCCGAGAAGGGGAAACTGCCGGTCAGGTAGGGCGCCTCGCCCTCGGGCGGCCGCAGCGACCCCACCGAGGCGATCTCGGGGTGGGTGTAGACGCAGCGCGGCACCGCCGCGTAGTCCATGGCCGCCGCATGCCCCAGCAGGTTCTCCACCGCCACCTCGGCCTGGCGCGAGGCCACGTGCGCCAGCAACCACCCGCCGCCGCCCGTGCAGTCGCCGGCCGCGCAGATCCCGGGGACGCTGGTCGCCAGCCGCCCGTCGACCGCGATCAACCCGCGCTCGGTCCGCACGCCGGCGGCGTCCAGACCCAGGCCGGCCAGGCTGGCCTTGCGTCCGGCCGCGACCATCACCGCGTCCACCTCGATCCGCCGCTCCGCCATGTCCTTGCCCTGGACGCAGACCTCGGTGTCCTGCCGCTTTTCCACGATGGCCGTCACCCGGTGCTCCAGCAGGACCTCCACGCCCCGCTTGGCCAGCGCCGCCTGCAGCACCCTGACGGCGTCGGCGTCCTCGCCCGGGATCAGCTGGGGCATCAGCTCCACGATGGTGACCTGCGAGCCGAACGCCGAGTAGGCGTCGGCCAGCTCGCAGCCGATCACGCCGCCGCCGATGATCAGGAACCGCCGCGGCACCCCGGCCAGGGACAGGGCGCCGGTGCTGTCGATCACCCGCGGGTGGTCGGCGCCGGGGATGGGCAGCTTGATCGGCTCCGAACCGGTGGCGATCAGGATGAAATCCCCCGCCAGCTCCGCTGTTTTCCCGTCGGGCGCGGTCACCTGCACGGTCGTGTTGTTGACCAGCCGGGCGCTGCCGTTGACCACGGTCACGCCGCGCTTCTTCAGCAGCATTCCCACGCCGGCCGTGGCCTTCCTGACCACGCGGTCCTTGCGCTGCTGCACCGCCGCCCAGTCGAAGCCGGCCTCGCCGGTCTTCAGGCCGAACGCCCCGGCGCCCCTGATCTCGCGCAGCAGGCCGGCCGATGCCAGCAGGGCCTTGGTGGGGATGCAGCCGACGTTGAGGCACGTGCCGCCCAGGGTCGGGGACCGTTCGACCAGCGTCACCCTGGCGCCCAGCTGCGCGGCGCGGATGGCGCCGACGTAGCCGGCCGGGCCGCCGCCGATGATGATGATGTGCTTCGTCTCGCTCATCGTCCGATGCTCATTGAACGTTGATCGCGGTCACTTGTTGGCCAGGAAGTAGCTGAGCGCCTCCAGGTCGGCCTCCAGGTTGACGCGGCGCAGGGCCACGTCCTTCGGCACCAGCACCTGGCCGCCGGGGAAACTGAGGATCGCCTTGATGCCGGCCGCCGCCAGCGCCTCGGCCGCCTGCTGGGCGGCCCCGGGCGGCACCGCCACGATGCCGATCCTGATCCCCAGCTCCGCCACCGCCGCGCCGATCCGCTCCATCGGCTGCACCGTCACCCCGTGCTCCAGCCTGGTCCCGATCTTGCGGGGATCGGCGTCGAACACCGCGGCGATCTCGAAGCCCTGCCGCCGGTACTCGGCGTAGCGGAACAGCGCCATGCCGATGTTGCCGGCCCCCACCAGCGCGATCCGCCAGCGGCGGTCCAGCCCCAGGATCCGCTCCAGCCGCCGCAGCAGCGTCCGCACCGGGTAGCCGCGGCCGCGCCGGCCGAACGAGCCGAAGTACGAGAGGTCCTTGCGCACCTGGAACGGTTCCAGGCCGTAGACCTGGGCGATCTCGCGGGACGAGATGGTGGCCACGCCCAGCGCCGCCAGGTCCGCCAGGTGGCGGCGGTAGAACGACAGCCGCCGGATGGCGGGCTCGGGGATCTTGGCCCGTTGTTTCCCGCTCATCGTCGTCGGGACGGCGCCGCTCGGTCCGGGAGGATCTTCCCGGGGTTGAGGATGTTCCCCGGGTCCACGGCGCCTTTGACGGCCCGCATCATCGCGATGGCCGCGGGGTCCAGCGCCAGCGGCAGGAACCGCTGCTTGACGCAGCCGATGCCGTGCTCGCCGGAGATGGTGCCGCCCAGCGCCACCACGTCGCGGAACAGCCCGTCCAGCAACGCGGGCAGCATCCGCCCCCATTCGTCCGCGGCCATCGCCTGCTTCATCACGTTGACATGGACGTTGCCGTCGCCGATGTGGCCGTATGATATGATGGCCGCGCCGTGCGCTTGCGACAGCGCCCGCAGCCGCCGGAACAGCTCCGGGATGGCGGCCCGCGGCACCACCACGTCCTCGCGTTCGCGCACCGGGCTCATCGCGGTGAGCGCGTCGGCCATGCAGCGCCGCATCTCCCAGATCCGGTCGCGGGCCGGCCGGTCCTCGGCCACCAGCACGTCCGGCGCGCCGAATCCGGACACGATCGCGCCGATCCGCTCGTACTGGGCGGCCAGCGCGGCCGGGTCGTCGCCGTCCAGCTGCATCAGCAGGTGGGCCTCGGCGTCGCGGAAGGGCGCCGGCTTCTCCAGGAACCGCTCCGCGGCCAGCACCGCGGCGCGCTCCATGAACTCCATGGTGGCCGGGACGATCCTGGCCCGGATCACCGCGGTGCAGGCCCGCACGGCCGCGTCGATCGACGGGAACGGCACCATCAGGTCGACCGCCTGCGCCGGCTTGGGCAGCAGCCGCAGGGTGATCTCGGTGACGATCCCCAGCGTGCCCTCGCTGCCGCACAGCAGCTGCATCAGGTCGTAGCCGGTGACGTTCTTGATGGTCTTGCCGCCCAGCCGCGAGACCTCGCCCGAGGGCCCGCGGCCCGCCGGCGTTCTCGGCGACGTTGCCGCCGATCGAGCACGATTCCAGGCTGGCCGGGTCCGGCGGGTAGAACAGGCCCCGGGCCTCGGCGGCCAGCTGCAGGGCGCTGGTGATCACGGCCGGCTGGACCACCGCCATCAGGTTCTCGGCGTCGATCTCCAGGATCTTGTCCAGCCGCTCCAGCGACAGCAGGATGCCGCCGTTCACCGCCAGCGCGCCGCCCGAGAGCCCGGTGCCCGCGCCCCGCGGGGTGACCGGGACCTTTCCGGAACTGGCCAGCTCCATTATCGCCGCGACCTCGGCGGTCGTCCCCGGCTTGACGACGACGCCGGGCGGGAACCGCAGGTTCAGCGTCTCGTCGTGCGAGTAGGGCTCCTTGTCGTCGTCGGCCGTGATGACGAACTTGTCGCCGGCGATGGCGCGCAGCCGCGCCAGGATGTCGCTGTCAAGCGTGGGATGCATGGTCTCCGCTTTGTTGACCGACCGCCGGGTGGTAGTGGACATAGACGGTGCGCAGCAGGTCGATGTCCGCGGCCAGCGCGCGCTCCACCGCGGTGGCGATGGCGTCGCCCTCGCTGACGCTGAGCCGGCCGTCGATCCCGATGGTGACGTTGAGCACCAGGTAGGGGCCGAAGCGGTGCGCCCGGATGTCCTCCACCGCCCGCACCCCGGGGACCGCGGCCAGGGACCGCCGCACCTGCTGGTCCAGCGGGCCGCCGGGCACCGAGTCCATCAGCTCGTCGGCCGAGTCGCGGATGATGCCGACGCCGGTCTTGGCCACGATCACCGCGACCACCGCGCCGGCCACCGGGTCGAACCAGGGATAGCCCATGATGCTGAGCAGGATGCCGGCGGCGGCCCCGGCCGAGGCGAAGATGTCGTTGCGGTGGTCCTTGGCCAGCGCCATCACCGCCTGGTTGTTGACCCTGACCCCGATCGACCGGGCCTGGGCCATCAGGTAGACCTTGGCCAGGATGGTGCCGCAGGCCACCCACAGCGAGAACAGCCGGATCGCCCGCGGCACCTCCTGCCTGACGATCAGGTCGAACAGCGAGTTGACCGAGTCCCAGAAGATGGCCACGCCGGTGGTCAGCACGAACGCCCCGACGATCAGGGCGGCGATGCTCTCCAGCTGGTGGTGGCCGTAGGGGTGCTCCTCGTCCGCCGGCTTGCCCGACATCCCGACGAAGATCTTGACCACGATGAAGTAGACCACGTCGGAGGTCGAGTTGACGCCGTCGGCCAGCAGGGCCCGGCTGTGGCCGACGATGCCGGCCGCCAGCTTGACCGCGGCCAGCAGGGCGTTGCAGGCCAGCCCCAGGTTGACCACCAGCTCCGACTGCCGCTGCCGTTGCTCGAACCCGCCCGTTTCCGCTGCGCCTGTCATGGTGTGCTGCCCGTAGTGTGGAGTTGTCGCGGGCCGGGCCATGAAAAATCCCGCGAAACCACTGGGTATGCGGTCCCGCAGGATGCGTCCGGTCCTGCTGCTGGCGCCCGACCGTCCCGGCTGGCGACGGCCTGATCCGACAAGAAATCGTATGTCAGCGACGCCCCGATTGTATCAATTCGGCGCGGCCTTGTCAACAGGTTTTGGACCGGGTTCCGGGTCGCCGAGGCTGTCCAGGATCTCGCGGGCGGTCTGCTGCTGGCGGGGCCGGGCCGCGTCCAGCGCCAGCAGCCGCTGCGCATTGCGGCGGCAGAGCTCCCGGTGCGCCGGGTCAGCCCGCAGCTCGTAGTGCGTCTTGGCCAGCCCCTCCAGGCTGGACGCCAGGTAGGAGCGGAGGTTGAGCGCCTCCTTCATCGCCAGGCTGCGCCCGAAATGGGCCAGCGCGGCCGGGTAGTCGCCCGCGTTGTACGCCACCTCGCCCAGGTTGTTCTCGATCATCGCCTCGGTGGCCGCGTCGCCCAGCCGCCGGCTGATCTCGCGCGCCCGGCCCCACAGCGCCACGCCGCCGGCCGCGTCATCCTGCTGCACCAGGATGTTGCCGAGGTTGAGGTACGAGGAGCAGACCGCCCCGGCGTCGTGGAACATCGTGCGCAGCCGCAGCGCCTTCTCGTGGTGCGTCCGGGCCTCGGCCAGCCGCTCCATGTCGGCGTACACCAGCCCCAGGTTGTTGTGCGCCGTGGCCTCATGGATGATCAGCGAGTGGCTCTCGGCCCACGCCAGCATCTCCCGGAAGCAGCCGACCGCCTCGTCGTAGCGTCCCATCCGCCACAACGTGTGGCCCAGGCTGTTTTTCCCGCTGTGCACGCGGGCCTCGTCGTCGTCGCCCTGGGCGGCGCGCCGGTGCGCGTCCAGCGCCTCCTCGTACCGCCCCAGCAGCCGCAGGACGATGGCCAGGCACTGCCAGTTGCGGGACCGCAGCGCAACCTCCCCCCCGTCCAGTTCGGCTGCGGCGTCCCGGTGGACGGCCAGTGCCTCGTCGTAGCGCCCCAGCAGGGTCAGCCGGTAGCCGGTCTCGATCCGCGCCCGCAACAGCTGCGCCCGCTCGCCCAGCGCCGCCGCCAGCCGCCCCATCGCCCGGTAGTTGTCCAGCGACGGCTGGTACCCGCTGGAGCGCTCCAGCACCTCGCCGCGGTGGTAGTACAGCCGGAACAGCGCCGGCACGACGCCGGCGGCGTCCTGGCTCGCCGGGTCAGGCGTCACAGGCGTATTCGCGGCACTCGAAGGCCCGCTTGATGCGCGCCACGGCCATCCCCTGCCCCAGCAGGATCATCAGCTTGATGCGCGCCTTCTGGCCCGGCAGGTGCCCGCCCAGCACCACGCCCAGTTTCCGCAGCTGGCGGCCGCCGCCCTCGTAGGCGTAGGTGTCCAGCACCCGTCCGCCGATGCAGCGCGAGCACAGGATCACCGGGATGCCCCGCTTGATCGCGCCCGCGATCCCCGGTACCACGGCCGGCGGCACGTTGCCCCGCCCCATCCCCTCGATCACCAGCCCGCGCGCGCCCGAGTCGACGGCGAAGCGGACCAGCCGGTCGTCCATGCCCACCGCCATCTTCAGCAGGTCCACCCGCGGCTCGATCCGC
>JALOPJ010000108.1 GCA_025453955.1 Candidatus Edwardsiibacteriota bacterium | reverse complement strand
GGGGATGTTCGGGTTCTCTGGCATCAGTCGCTAACAAGTGAATTCAGGATAGTATGATAGAGCATGATCCACGAATGAACACCAAATAAACATGGATTGCAAACTAGATTTGGTTAGGAAGCCTCTTTTTAATCATTGCTACAGGAGAAGAAATATAAATCGTATTGAAATCACGGGATTCCCGTTTTCACCGGAATGACAATACCGTTGTTTATACGCGAACACCACGTTAGTGATAAATCGCGTAAATTCGTGGATAAATTACCCGGATTAGGACAGCTCCTGGTCGTAGATCGATCGCACCAGCTGGACGTCCTCCCAGGTCTGCCGCTTCCAGCCCGGGTTGCGCAGCAGCGCCGCCGGGTGGAAGGTGGGCACCAGCTTGATGCCGTGGTAGGCGTGCACCTGGCCCCGCAGCTTGGAGATCGGGACCTGGGTGCCGCACCAGGTACGGCTCGCACTGCGCGACCTCGTCCGGCTCGGGGTCGCGGTTGCCGGGCGGCCGGCACTTGAGGATGTTGCAGATGTAGACGTCCTGGCGCCGGAACTTGATCGCCTCGATGATCTTGGTCAGCAGCTGGCCGGCCGCGCCCACGAACGGCCTGCCCTGCGCGTCCTCGTCCGCGCCCGGGGCCTCGCCCACGAACACCAGCTTGGCGGAGGAATTACCCTCGCCGAACACGAAGTTCTTCCGCAGCTTCCCCAGCGCCGCCGGCTTCGCCGGGGATGGTCCTACGATCGCCGCGGCGGGGGCCGCCACGGCCGGTTTGGCTGGGACTCCCCTCGCGACGTCCGGCGCAGACCGCGCCGGGGCGAACCGCACCGGCAGCTCGCGCTCGCCCTGCTCCCGCTGCTGCAGCAGGTAGCGTCGCATCAGTTCGTGCGCGGCGGCATCGGGCATGTTTTATCTCGGGCGAGCGACCAGTTTCACGACTTCGTCGAGGACGGTCCGCGCCAGGTCCCGCTTGGACTGCCGGCCGCAGCGCAGCGGCTTCCCGCCCTTCCGGATCAGGATCGCATCGTTGTCGTCGCTGCCCAGTGCGGACGCGCCATTGGCCACGACCAGGTCCAGGCCCTTGGCCTTCATCTTTTTCGTGGCGTTGGCGACCAGGTCGTCGGTCTCCAGCGCGAAGCCCACCAGCACGGTCCCTGCTTTCTTATGCACCGAAGCATACTTCAGGATGTCGGGATTCTCCGCGAGTTCCAGCGCGGTCGCCGTGCCGGACTTCTTGATCTTCCGGGCCGCGGCGTTCTTCGGCCGGTAGTCCGCCACCGCGGCCGCCATGATCAGCGCCCGATGGTGCGGCAGGTGCTGCGTGACCGCGGCCAGCATCTGCTCCGCGGTCCGCACCCGCACGGTCGTGCCGACCGCCGGCGCCGGGACGTCGGCCGGGCCGGTGACCAGCGTCACCTTCGCGCCGCGCAGCGCCGCGGCCCGGGCCAGGGCGTAGCCCATCCTGCCGGACGAGCGGTTGGACAGGAAGCGCACCGGGTCCACCGGCTCCTCGGTGCGGCCGGCGGTGACCAGCACCGGGACGCCCGCCAGGTCGTCGCTCCAGCCCAGCGCCTTGAGGATCGCGGCCTCGATCTCCTCCACCGGCGCCAGCCGGCCCCGGCCATCGGTGCCGCAGGCCAGCCGGCCCTCGGCCGGGCCGACCATCGTCCAGCCGCGCGCGGCCAGGATCTTCACGTTCAGTTGGACCGCGGCGCTGTTCCACATGTTGACGTTCATGGCCGGCGCGCAGACCACCGGCGCGGTGGCCGCCATGATCACCGTGGACAGCAGGTCGTCGGCGATGCCGCATGCCGCCTTGCCGATGATGTTGGCCGTGGCCGGCACGATCGCCAGCGCGTCGGCCGCGTCGGCCAGCGCGATATGCTCGATCTGCTGCGGCTTGGACCGCGGGAACAGGTCGACCGCCACCGGGTTGCCGGACAGCGACTCGAAGGAGGCCGGCCCCACCAGCTCCCGGGCGCTCCTGGTCATCACCGCGATCACGGCGATGTCCTTCCGCCGCAGGCGCGAGACCAGGTCCAGCGCCTTGTAGGCGGCGATCGACCCGGTGACGCCCAGGACGACGGTCGGTCTACTTGGGCTGCTGCTCATGCTTGAAGACCACCGCGCCGTCGCTCATCCGCTCCAGCGACAGGGTGATCGGCTTGACCGTGATCTCGATCTTGCCGGCCCGCCGCAGGTCGTTGAGCCGCCGCGACTCCTTGGCCGCCACCAGCACCGCCATGTACTTGTTCTCCACGCCGTTCAGCAGCTTCTCGATCGGGATGAAACCCATGGTGTCTCCTTGTATCGTTTGATTGAATTTTTACCGTCTTCCCGTCATCCTGAGTATGGCACCCCGCCCGGCGGACGATGGATCTCGAGCCAGATGCTTCGCGGGTCCGGCCATGCTGCCCGTCTCAGAATGACGTACTTCCCCGTCATCCTGAGTATGGCTCCCCGCCCGACGAACGAAGGATCTCGAGCCAGATTCTTCGCGGGCCCGGCTATGCTGCCCGTCTCAGAATGACGGGGTCCCTCAGCGCAGGTCGACGACCCGCTTGACGTCGTAGCGCGCCAGCTTGCGGCGCTCGGCCTCGATGATGGCCCGCACCTGGGCCACGGCGTCCTCGAACCGGTCGTTGACGATGAAGTACTCGAAGTCGCCGATCTCCTTCAGCTCCAGCTTGGCGCGGTTGAGCCGCTTCTTGATGACCTCCTCGCTGTCGGTGGCGCGGCCGCGCAGGCGGCGGGCCAGCTCGTCCAGCGAGGGCGGCAGCACGAAGATGGTCACCGCCTGCGGGAAGATCTTCTTGATGGAGCGCGCGCCCACCGTGTCGATGTCCATGATCATCGGCCACCGCCACGAAGTGGTAGTCCTGGCCGTCGACCTCGCCCTCGCGGGGCGGCCGCGAGGTCACCGAGATCGAGTAGTGGATCTCGGGGTGCAGCGTGATGATCTCGCGCGACAGCGTGGTCTTGCCCCCGCCCGAGGGCGCTGACAGGATGATGGGGAACCCCTGGCGGGCTGGATCGTGCATGGTCTTTTTCGCCGTATTCGCTTGCTCGGGAGGAACCTATATTGTAACACAAAGCGGCCGGAAAGTTAATAGTTATTTTCGACCGCTACCATCCGCCGGTCGACACCCGTAGTCCCTGCTGTCGATATATTCATTTGTGCCCGGCGGACTGAGTATGGTATAATCGATGCCGTTATGGAACCGATCACCGCCACCGCCACCGCCAAGCTCAACCTCACCCTCGAGGTGCTGGGCCGGCGCCCCGACGGTTACCACGACATCCGCTCGGTGTTCCTGGCCGTGACGCTGGCCGACGAGCTGGAGTTCGCGCCGCGCACCGACGGCCGGATCGTGCTGGACTGCAACGACCCCCACCTGCCGGTCGACGAGCACAACCTGGTCGTCAAGGCGGCGCTGCTGCTGCGGACCACCTCTGGATTACCGACGGCGACCGGCACCAGCATCACGGTCAGGAAGAACATTCCCGTCGGCGCCGGGCTGGGCGGCGGATCGTCGGACGCCGCGTCCGCGCTGCTGGCCCTCAACAAGCTGTGGGGCGCCAACGCCTCGCGCCAGGACCTCGCCGCGCTGGGCGCGCAGATCGGATCAGACGTCCCGTTCTTCGTGCTGGCCCGCGCCGCGCTGGTCACCGGCAGGGGCGAACGCATCGAGCCGCAGGCGTTTCCGCGGCACCCATTGCTTAAACGGCGAGGGGCCGGAGCGGTTGGCCCAGTTCTTTCATAACGACTTCGAGCCGACGGTGGTCCGCCAGCACCCGCAGATCGCGCAGGCCAAGGGCGACCTGGCGGCGGCGGGCGCCCTCGGCGTGCTGATGTCCGGCAGCGGCTCGGCGGTGTTCGGGATCTTCCCGGACGCGGCGCCGGCGAGCGCCGGGCTCCGACAGGTGCGGCCGCGCTGGCCGCGCAGCTATTGCTGCGCCAGCTGCGGCGATCCCATCGAATGATCTCAGGCATCCATCCACCACGGGCCCTCCTTCCCACGAAAGGCGCGCTCCATGCAGATCACCGAGATCAGGGTATCGCTGCGGCAGGGTGACGACACCAAGCTGCTGGCCTTCGCCAACATCACCATCGACAACGCCTTCGCGGTGCGGGGCATCAAGATCATCCAAGGGACCAGCGGCCCGTTCATCGCCATGCCCAGCCGCAAGCTGGCCGACGGGACCTACAAGGACATCGCCCACCCCATCAACGCCCAGACCCGGCAGGAGCTGGAGCGGCTGATCCTCGCGGAGTACGAGAAGACCAGGGCCAGCGGGGCCCCGCCCGCGGCGGGCGGCGAGATGGACTGACCCCGCGCCGGACGGCGCCGCGATCGACACCGGACATCGGCAGACGCGTTGACGATTTGGTCGCCGCGCTCCGCACCAGCTGCGGAGCACCTCCATGCGGCTCCATGCCTGACTCATTCCAGGCGCCGGAGGTCAACGTTTTTTATTGCCCGCAGCCTGAGGATTTCAATAAGGAAACCATGAAGCCAGGAGAACGTCGTTGCGTCTCCTTGGTTCCCTAGTGAATAATCTGGACGCTGATCCCCAGTGAATGGTGCCTTTCACAGTGTATACCGTGTTTCCGTGGTTCAGACGTTCAATGTCATCTGGATGGAGCACTCGGGGGTCGTTCAATGGTAGGACACCAGCCTTTGGAGCTGAGGATCGGGGTTCGAGTCCCTGCCCCCGAGCCAGGGAACGCCGCGGCGGCCAACGCAACACCTGCGAGGACGGAACGATGAACGGACAGCTCAGGATCTTCTCCGGCACGGCCAACGCCGACCTGACGCGCGAGATCTGCGCCGAGATCGGCTGTCCCCTGGGCGACTGCACCATCTCGCGCTTCTCGGACGGCGAGCTGCGGATCAAGATCAACGAGAACATCCGCGGCGCCGACGTCTTCATGGTGCAGCCCACCTTCGCCCCGGCCGACCACCTGATGGAGCTGCTGATCCTGATCGACGCCGCCCGCCGCGCCTCGGCCCGCCGCATCACGGCGGTGGTCCCCTACTTCGGCTACTCGCGGCAGGAGCGCAAGGACCAGCCCCGGGTGCCGATCTCGGCCAAGCTGGTGGCCAACCTGATCACCACCGCCGGCGCCGGCCGGGTGCTGACGCTGGACCTGCACGCCGAGGCCATCCAGGGATTCTTCGACATCCCGGTGGACCACCTCTATTCCGGGCCGGTGCTGTTCAAGCACTTCAACCAGATGGGCACCGAGAACTTCACGGTGGTGGCCCCGGACACCGGCGGCGCCAACCGCGCCCGGGCCTTCGCCAAGCGGCTGGGCGACATCCCGCTGGCCTTCATCGACAAGCGGCGGCCCGGCGTCAACCGGGTGGAGATCATGAACGTGATCGGCGACGTCCAGGGGCGGCACTGCCTGATCGTCGACGACATCATGGACACCGCGCGCACCATCACCGAGGTGGCCGCCGTGCTCAAGGCCAAGGGCGCCGAGGACCTCTACGCCTGCGCCTCGCACGCCGTGCTGTCCGGCAACGCCATCGAGAACATCAAGGCCTCCCCGCTCAAGGAGGTGGTGGTCACCAACACCATCCCCCTGCCGCCCGCCAAGCGGATCGACAAGATCCGGGTGCTGTCGATCGCCAAGCTGCTGGGCGAGGCCATCACCCGGATCCACAAGGAGGAGTCCGTCAGCAGCCTGTTCCAGTGAGGCAGCCGGCGCCCCCGCACCGGAATCACACCATCCACCATAGAAGGAACCGAGCACCATGCACGAAGTGACCCTGTCCGCGCGCCGCCGCGAGGGGCGCGGCAAGGAACAGGCCAAGAAGCTGCGCGACAACGCCCAGATCCCCGGGGTGGTCTACGGCCACGGCAAGCCGGCCGTCGCCATCACCATCAATTCCCAGGACCTGCTGCCGCTGTTCCGCGCCGGCGCCCGCGACAACACCATCATCACCCTCAAGCTGGACGGGGCCGACAAGGGGCTGACGGCCATCGTCCGCGACATCCAGACCGAGCCGATCTTCAACAAGCTGACCCACATCGATTTCCAGGAGATCCTGCTGACCGAGAAGATCAAGGTGCCGGTGCACATCGAGCTGACCGGCGAGGCGCCGGGGCTGAAGGAGGGCGGCATCATCGAGCACATCCTGCACACGGTCGAGGTCTCCTGCCTGCCGACCGACATCCCCGACAAGATCGTGCTCGACGTCTCGGGCCTGAAGCTGGGGCACTCGCTCCACATCTCCGACATCGCCGCCGAGAAGTACCAGGTGCTGGGCGCCCCCACCCAGCCGATCGTCTCGGTGTTCGCGCCGCGCGCCGCCGAGGAGGAGACCGCCGCCGCCGCGCCGGCCGCCGCGGCAGCGCCGGCCGAGCCGGAGCTGATCGGCCGCAAGAAGACCGAGGACGAGGAGCTGGCCGAGGCCGAGGCCGCGGCCAAGCCCAAGGCCAAGGAGAAGAAGTAACCGGCGCCGGCCATGGCGGTCACCTGGTGCGTCGTCGGGCTCGGCAATCCCGGCCGGCGGTACGCCGGCACCCGGCACAACGCCGGCTTCATGGTGCTGGACTCCCTGGCCGCGGACCACGGCGCCCGCTGGACGGCGCGCCAGCTGTACGACTACTGCGAGCTGCCGGACCCGGGGCTGCTGCTGGTCAAGCCGGCCACCTACATGAACGACAGCGGCCGGGCGGTGCGCCAGTTCACGGCCTACCGCTCCATCGAGCCCGCGCGGCTGCTGGTGGTGTGCGACGACCTCAACCTGCCGCTGGGCCGGCTGCGGCTGCGCGCCGCCGGGAACGACGGCGGGCACAACGGGCTGAAGTCGGTGATCGCCTCGCTCGGCACCCCGGCCTTCCCCCGCCTGCGGCTGGGCGTCGACCCCAACCCGCCCGGCGTCGACTCGGCGGACTACGTGCTGTCGCCGTTCAAGCGGTCCCAGGCCGCGGCCGTCGCCGCGATGGTCGAGCGGGCGGCGCGGGGCCTGGAATACCTGGCGGGCAACGGCATCGCCCGCGCCATGAACCAGATCAATCAGAACACCCAATAAAGGAGCCACGGTGAACGCCTACGAAACCGTCATCATCATCGACCCCACCACCGACGACGCCGGCATCGAGCGCCAGATCGAGAAGGTCACCGGCCTGATCAGCTCCCACAAGGGGACCATCGCCACCGTCGCCCGCTGGGGCAAGCGCAAGATGACCTACCGCATCAACAACCGGCAGGAAGGCTACTACGTCTGCCTGCAGTTCAACGCCCCCGCCGCGGCGCCCAAGGAGCTGGACCGGATGCTGCGGCTGGACGAGAGCGTGCTGCGGCACCTGATCATCCGCGGCCATATCCAGGAGAACGTCCCGGTGCCCGCGACGGCGCCCGCCGCCGAGGCCCCGGCCGAAAAGAAGGAAGCGGCCGCCGTCTGACCGCGGCGCCGTCCCAGCGAGCAAACAGGAACGACCGATGACCGAACTGCGCCTGGCCGAGCTCAACCGCATTTTCCTGGTGGGACGCCTCACCAAGGACCCCGAGGTGCGGCAGACCACCAACGGAACGCCCGTCGCCAATTTCACCATCGCCGTCAACCGCCGCTACAAGAACGCCGCCGGCGAGTGGAAGGACGAGACCACCTTCGTCGGCATCGTGGCCTGGCAGAAGCTGGCCGAGCTGTGCAAGCAGTACCTGGCCAAGGGCCGGGCGGTGCTGGTCGAGGGCAAGCTGCAGTCCCGCAGCTGGGAGACCGAGGACGGCCAGAAACGGTCGCTGCTGGAGGTGCGGGCCGACCGCGTCGAGTTCCTCGACCGCGGCGATTCCCGGCCGGCCGCCGAGCCGGCGGCCGGGGCCCCGGCCGAAGCGCCCGAACCCGCCGGACCGACACCGGGGCCGCAGGTCGACGACGACCTTCCCTTCTGATCCCCGCGCCACTGCACGAAAGCGAGCCGAGATGTCCGACCTGAGGATCCCCACCCTCAACCGGGTGCTGCTGGCGGGCCGGCTGACCCGCGATCCCGAGCTGAAGTTCACCGCCGGCGGCATCGCCGTCTGCAACTTCGCCCTGGCCGTCAACCGCCGCTACAAGGACCAGACCGGACAGTGGCGGGACGAGGCGACCTTCGTCAACATCGTCACCTGGCACAAGGCGGCCGAGACCATCAACAAGTACCTGCACAAGGGCAGCCCGGTGGTCGTCGAGGGCCGGCTGGAGAGCCGCAGCTGGGAGACGGAAACCGGCCAGAAGCGCAGCGTGCTGGAGGTGCGGGCCGACCAGGTGCGGTTCCTGGAGAAGAGCGAGTCGTCGCCCGATGCCACCCTGCCCGACGATCCGGCCTGACCGATGCGAACGATCATATCATCATCATAACAACACAAGGACCAATCCATGTACGAACGCAAGGCGAAACCCGGGAAAGGCTCCGGCCCCCGCGAACGCAAGACGATGCACCGCAAGGAATGCAAGTTCTGCGTGGAAAAAGTGACCGTGATCAACTACAAGGACGACAAGCGGCTGCGGCATTTCATGACCGAGCGCGGCAAGATCGTGCCGCGCCGCATCTCCGGCACCTGCGCCCGGCACCAGCGCCTGCTGACCATGGCGGTCAAGCGGGCCCGGCACCTGGCCCTGCTGCCCTTCGTCGCCGAGTACCGATAAGAGCGGCGAGGAGCGACAGACGATGAAAGTGATCCTGACACAGGACATCCCCACCCTGGGCAAGCGCACCGACGTGGTCGAGGTCAAGCCCGGGTTCGCCCGCAATTACCTGATCCCCCAGGGCAAGGCGCTGCCGGCGTCGGACGCCAACCTCAAGCGGCTGCAGCAGTCGATCAAGCACGACGACCTCAAGCAGAACCGCAACAAGGGCAAGGCCGAGGAACTGGCCAAGAAGCTGGCCGAGGTCTCCTGCACCGCCACGGTCCAGGCCGGCGAGGACGACAAGCTGTTCGGGTCCGTGACCGCCGCCGACATCGCCGGTCTGCTGGCCGCCCAGGGCCTGGAGATCGACAAGCGCCGCATCGCGCTGGAGGAGCCGATCAAGAAGCTGGGCGTCTACAACATCCCCATCAAACTGCATCAGGACGTGGAGGCCATCATCAAGCTATGGGTAGTGCGTCAATAAAGCTGACCGCGCTGATCAAGCCGGCCCAGGTCAACCTGGCGCTCAAGGCCGGCAGCCGCGACGGCGTGCTCAAGGAGCTGCTGGCCATGTCCAGCCTGGGCGAGAAGGCCCAGCAGATCCTGCTGGTCAACCTCAAGCAGCGCGAGGAGCTGGGCTCCACCGGCATCGGCAAGGGCATCGCCATCCCCCACTGCCGCTCGCTGATGCTGAACTCGCTGACCCTGCTGGTCGGGCGCTCCAAGCCCGGCGTGGAGTTCGAGGCCATCGACAAGAAGCCGGCCCGGCTGTTCTTCCTGATCATCGCCCCGCCCCACGATCCCCAGAACCAGTACCTGATCACCCTGGGGCAGATCGCCCAGCTGGCCAAGCAGGTGACGGCGACCGACGACCTGTTCACCACCGACGACCCCCAGGCGTTCATCGCCCGCGTCGCCGAACTCGAGAAGAACGCCAAATAGATCGGCCCGACGACCATGATCCAGCCACAGACCGAGCTGCTGGTGGCCCTCAACCACCTGGAGCTGATGATCCACGAAGCCACCGACGAGGCCCCCAAGCTCAAGGCCATGGGGTTCAAGATCGACGGCCTGGAGCAGCTCCAGAAGGCCCAGGCCGACCTGGAGAAGCAGCTGGAGCCCGCCATCCTCAAGCAGTACCACCGGCTGCGGGAGCGCAACGGCCGCCCGGTGGTGCCCGTGATCAACGGCAACTGCTGCGGCTGCTACATCAAGATCCCGACCGCCCAGGCCAGCGACGCCCAGAAGAACCGGACGCTGGCGACCTGCGGCAACTGCGGCCGGTTCCTCAGACCGTCAAGGCGCTGGTCGACGGCAAGGCCAAGCGCATCGACGTCTGCACCCGCTGCATCCGCTCCGGCAAGGTCCAGAAGGCCAAGTAGCGCGGACCCGCCGACGGGGGCTGCCTTATCACCACCGGCGATAAGCGCAGCCCCCGTCGCCATCCGGCCTGCGACAGCGACGACGATGCCGCCGAAGCGATACCGGCACTGCCCCCGGTGCGCCGCCCTGCTGCGGACCGGGCGGATCGACGGCCATGCCCGCCAGCACTGCCCGGCCTGCGGCCACGTCGTCTACGTCAACCCCACGCCCGCGGTGGGCGTGATCATGACGCAGGACGGCAAGCTGGTGCTGGTGCGGCGCAAGTACCAGCCCCGGGCCGGGCGGTGGTCGCTGCCCGCCGGGTTCATGGAGTACGGCGAGTCGCCCGAACGGTGCGCCGTGCGGGAGACGCTGGAGGAGACCGGCGGCCGGGTCCGGCTGGGCGGGCTGGTGGGCGTCTACAGCGGCCGCGACGACCCCCGCTGCCACGCCATCCTGATCGTCTACCGGGCGACCCTGCTGTCGCGTTCGCTGGCCGCCGGGGACGACGCCGCGGAGATCGGCCTGTTCCCCTTCGACCGGCTGCCGCGCGGCATCGCCTTCCGCGCCCACCGGCAGGCGATCAGGGATTACAGGAAGTCTTCTTCATAAGGAATCCATGAAGCCAAGAATCGTTTTCAAGTGTTCCTGGTTTCCTTATCATAGGTGGACTCCCACCGGAGCGGGCCAGTGAAGTTCAGCGGCCGACTGCTGGGCCTGGACCTGGGCAGGAAGCGCGTGGGCGTGGCCCTCAGCGACGAGACCGCATCCATCGCCAATCCCCTGGCGACCATCGCCATCAGGGACCGCAACGACCTGGCGGCGCAGGTCGGCGGGCTGGTGCGCGAGCATCGCGTCGTCGCGGTGGTCACGGGGTATCCGATCAGGTTGGATGGCACCGCGACCTCCTTCTCGCTCCAGGCACGGCGTCAGATCGATCACTTGAAAGCGACGCTGACCGTCCCGGTGTACGAGTACGACGAGCGTTTCACCAGCGCCATCGCCCAGCGCGCCGTCCACGACTGCGGGAAAAAGCTCAAGAGCAACAGGACCGACCTCGACAAGGTCGCCGCCGCGGTCATGCTCAACGATTTCATCGCCCGCCATGCGGATCGCTAACAGCCACATCGTGATCGCCGCGGCCGCCA
>JALOPJ010000208.1 GCA_025453955.1 Candidatus Edwardsiibacteriota bacterium | reverse complement strand
GATCTTCTTGATCTTCTCGGCGAACTGCAGGGCCTGGGGCCGCTCGGTCTCCAGCAGCGCCACCGCGAACTGGTCGGCCACCCAGCGGCTGGAGATGTCGATCTTGCGGACGTGCTCCTCCAGGATGGCGCCCAGCCGGCCGATCACCCGGTCGGCGGCCTGCGAGCCGTTGGCCTCCTTGAAGGCCCGGAAGTTGTCGACGTCCAGCAGGGCGAACGACAGCTTGTGGCCGAAGCGCTTGGCCCGCGACAGCTCGGCCTGGGCCCGCTCCTCGAAGAACCGCTTGTTGAACAGCCCGGTCAGCTTGTCCTTGGTGTAGAGCTGCTGGAACAGCCGGGCGTTGTCCATGGCCATCGACGACAGGCTCTGGAAGATCAGCAGCAGGTCGCGCTCGTCCTTGGCCCGGCGCGGCACCTTGCCCACCGCCACCACCCCCAGCAGGGTGTTGTGCTGCATCAGCGGGATGCAGTAGACCGGCGCGATCCCGGTCTCCCGGGTGGTCTCCAGCCGCTGCTTGACCAGGTTGCTCTCCTTCAGGAAGTCGTCCTTGGTCATGATCACCCGCTTGGCGGCGGTGTGGCCGACGTAGCCGTCGCCCAGCTTGACCGTCAGCTCCCGGGCCGGCTTGTCGTCGATGCCGATCGAGTTGAAGATGGTGAACTCCTGCCCGTCCTCGCCGGGCTTGAACAGGGCCAGCTCCTCGGCGTCGAACAGCTGCTGGGCGATCCGCAGCAGCAGCGACGGCAGCTTGTCCTCCTCCAGGTTGCCGCCCAGCGTCCGCGCCAGCTCCAGCAGCACCATGAAGCTGCGGGTCTTCTCGCTCTGGTCCTTCTCCATGGTGGTGCAGGAGGCCTTGAGGCTGCTGTTGAGGGACCGCAGCCGGCTCTCCTCGTCCTTGAGCTTGGCCAGCTCGCCCTGGGCGTGCCGCAGCATGGCCTCGCGGGCCCCGGCCTTGGTCGCCAGCGCGATCACCACCACGAACAGCACCGCCGCCAGGCCCAGCCCGATGAATGTCAGGGCGTTCATTGCCACCTCATACTGATGCGTTGCGCCGGCGCCCGCCGGGGCTAGAGCCCGATCCGCTTGAAGATATGGTCGACGTTCACCAGGAACCCGGCCGGGTCGAACGCGGCCTCCAGCTGGGCCGGCTTGAGCGCGGCCAGCACCGCCGGGTCCTTGGCCGCCAGGTCGCGCAGCTGGCCGCCGTGCTCCCACACCCGCATCGCCAGCGCCTGCACCACCCGGTAGGCGTCCTCGCGCGACATGCCGGCGGCCGCCAGCGCCAGCAGCAGCTTCTGCGAGAAGACCAGCCCGCCGGAGCTCTCGACGTTGCGCTGCATCCGGGCCGGGAACACCCGCAGCCCGCGCACCAGCCAGGTCGCCTTGGCCACCATGTAGTCCAGCACGATGGCGCTGTCGGGGATGGCCACCCGCTCGGCGGAGGAGTGCGAGATATCGCGCTCGTGCCACAGCGCCACGTTCTCCAGCCCCACCAGGGCGTTGCCCCGCAGCAGCCGGGCCAGGCCGCAGATCCGCTCGGCCACCACCGGGTTCCGCTTGTGGGGCATGGCCGACGAGCCCTTCTGCTTCTCGGCGAACGGCTCCTCGGCCTCGCGCACCTCGGTGCGCTGCAGGTGCCGCACCTCCAGCGCGATCTTCTCCAGGCTGGCGCCGACCACCCCGCAGCCCCAGCTTGCGGCAGACGTGCTCCTCCACCCTGGGATCGATGTGGGCGAAGGTGCCCACCGCGCCGGAGATCTTGCCGCAGGAGACGGCGTCCACCGCGCGCTGCATCCGCATGATGTTGCGCTCGTTCTCCTGCCACCACATGGCGCACTTCAGGCCGAAGGTGGTGGGCTCGGCGTGGATGCCATGGCTGCGCCCCATCATCATGGTGCGCTTGTGCTCCTTGGCGCGGGCCTTGAGCGCCAGCGACAGCTCCGACAGCCCCTCCAGGACGATCAGCCCGGCCTCGCGCATCAGCGCCGCCCAGGCGGTGTCCAGCACGTCGGAGGACGTCATCCCCATGTGGACCGACGTGCTCCGAGACGCTGGTGAGGAAGGCGATCACGTCGTGCTGGACCTCGGCCTCGATGGCGTCGATCCGGGCGATGTCGTAGCCGGCCTTGGCCTTGATCTCCCTGAGGTCGCGGTCCGGGATCCGGCCCAGCTTGGCCTGGGCCTCGCAGGCCAGCAGCTCGATCCGCAGCCAGGTGTCGAACTTGTTGCGCTCGCTCCAGACGGCCTTCATCCGGGGCAGGGTGTAGCGGTCGATCATCGGTTCACATCCGCTGGTCGGTGACGGTTTTAATAGGACTATTTTAGTCCTATTATCAAGTTCATCGAATGACGGTCAGCTTGCGGGTGGCGTTCCGGCCGCCGGCGCTCAGCTGGTAGAAGTACACGCCGTTGGACAGTTCGCCGGTGTTCAGTGTCAGGCTGTTCGGCCCGGCAACGCCGCGACCGGAGACGCCGCGACCGGAGACGCTCTTCACCACCTGGCCCGCGATGTTGTAGACCTTCATGGTGTAGTCGCCGGCATTGCGCAGCGAGAAGGAGACCTGGGCGCGCACCCGGGCCGGGTTGGGACGGCTCTGGCTCAGCGCGAAGCCGTAGCTCACCGGCTTGGTCGGGTTGCCGGTCACGCCGCTGGGCCCCCACTCGGGGCCGATGTTGATGGTCGCGCCGGCGTAGGTGAACGTGTAGACGCCGCTCCAGGCGCTGGTGCTGGCATCCGGGCGGATCGAGCGGACCTTGTAGTACCACACCACGCCGGTGGCCGGCATGCCAGAGACGAACAGGTCGTTGGAATCCGGGTTCCAGTTCAGGTCCCAGTTGTTCGCCGACCAGTCCGGCGTCGTGGAGATCGTCACCTCGTAGCTGCCGCCGTAGGCGAAGCCCGGCAGCCAGGCCCACTCGATGTCATCGGCCGCGATGGTCATCGTGTCGTTGGCCGCGTCGCCGGTCCAGGGCACGCCCTGCAACGGCACCGGCGCCACGTAGCG
>JALOPJ010000107.1 GCA_025453955.1 Candidatus Edwardsiibacteriota bacterium | reverse complement strand
AGGCCGGCCTGCTGGCCCGGGAGCTGGGCGACCAGCCGCTGGTGCTGCTGGACGAGATCTTCGCCGAGCTGGACGGCCGGCGGGGCGCCAACCTGGTCGGCCGGCTGGACCCGGGTTGCCAGGCCTTCATCGCCTCGGCCCACGACGACGGCATCTCGGACACGTTCGCCATCAAAAAGATCCGGATCGAGGCGGGCAGGATCACGACCCCCTGAAGCCAACCACAGCGGGCACAGAGAAAGCATGGGTAACGAAATCATGGGAAGGCCGCTGCGCGCTCTGTGGTCGATATCCCTGGTTCTCGCGGTCATCACCGGATGCGGGCCGCGGCGCGAGGCGACAGAGACCTTCCTCTGCCGGATCGACACCGGGCGGCTGGTGCCGGGCAGCATCACGGTGGGCGCCGACCGGCGCCACCTGCTGTGGGCCGAGGCGGACGGCAAGCGCCAGCGCGCCGTGTTCGACGGCCAGGCCGGGCCCTGGCACGACGGGGTGCTGGCCGGGACGCTGGCGATCTCGGCCGACGGCCGGCGCTTCGCCTACGGCGCCGGCAAGGGAAAGCGGCGGTTCGTGGTGCTGGACGGCATCGCGCAAAAGCCCTGCGACGGCATCCGCGAGGGCACCCCGGTGTTCGGCCCGGGCGGGAAGCGCGCCGCCTGGGGCGAGCTGCGCGGCGGGTTCTGGACCGTGGTCGCCGACGGCCGCGCCGGCTGGTCGTTCGACGAGATCTGGCCGCCGCTGTTCAGCCCGGACGGCGTCCACCTGGCCTACGCCGCCCGCACCGGGCCCAGGAAGTTCGCGGTGCTGGACTCGCTGCCGCAGCGGCCGTACGACGACCTGCTCGTCGCGACCCTGTCGTTCGAGGCCCCCGGGGGACGGCTGACATACGCCGCGGTCGACCGGGGGAAACAGGTCCAGATCCGCGACGGCCGCCCGGCGGCGCAGGGACCGGCGCCGCGGCCACGGGACCGGATCGAGCCCCGCCGGGTGGGCGGCGTCACCGTGGGACTGTCGGTGGTGCATGATAGCATTCCCGGGCCGGTGTTCGACCAGGTCGCGGGTACGGCCTACAGCGCGGACAGCGCGCGGTTCGCCTATGTCGCCCGCCGGGGGCCGGACTGGCACGCCGTGGTCGACGGCAGGCAGGGGAAGTCCCACCCCCACATCTTCGGGAACAGCCTGGCGTTCACCGCGGACGGCCGCCATTTCCTGTTCGCGTCGCGGTCCGTCGGCCGCAGCTACGCCGTGGCCGACGACCGGCCGGGCCGGCCGTATCACCTGCTGTTCGCCGAGGACGACCGCCCGATCGCGGCGGATTCCGCCGGCGCCTTCCACTACCTGGCGCTGCGGGGCGACTCGGCCTTCGTGGTCGAGGAGCGGATCCGTTGACCGGAATACTTATCAGGAATCCAGGAATGCATGAATGGTTTTTCCTGGTTTCGTGGGTTCCTTATAGAATCGGCATCCAATGAAGCTGGCCACGCTCTGCTACGTCCGCTCCGGCGGCAGGACCCTGATGATGCACCGCATCAAGCGGCCGGACGACATGCACTACGGCAAGTGGAACGGCCTGGGCGGCAAGATGCACCCGGGCGAGACGCCGGAGGAGTGCGTCATCCGCGAGGTCCGGGAGGAGAGCGGGCTGGAGCTGGCCAAGCCGCTGCTCAGGGGATTCATCACCTTCCCGGCGTTCGACCAGTACGAGGACTGGTACGTCTTCGTGTTCACCGCGAGCGAGTTCACCGGCACGCTGGCCGAGAACGGCGAGGGGCGCCTGGAGTGGATCGAGAACGGTGAATTGCCCACGCTCGACCTGTGGGAGGGCGACCAGGTCTTCATGCCGTGGCTGGACGGCGACCGGTTCTTCTCGGCCAGGATCAGCTACGACCGGGGCCGGTTCACCGGGCACCAGGTGGCGTTCTACTGATGGCCGCCCGCGGCGAAAAGCGGCGGCCCGAGGCCGTCGCCGGCATCCTTGACCGGCTGCTGCGGAGCCTGGAGCTGGACCGCAAGATCGACGAGCAGCGGGCGCTGGCCCTGTGGCCGGAGGCGGTGGGCCCGCAGCTGGCCGCCAAGACCCGCGCGGTGTCGGTGTCGCGGGGCCGGCTGACGGTGGAGGCCAAGAGCCCGGTGTGGGCCAACGAGTGCCGGATGATGAGCCCGCAGATCCGGGAGAAGCTCAACGGCAAGCTGGGGGCCGACGCCATCAAGTCCATCTCGTTCCGGGTGGGGAACTGGTCGTAGACCCTTCCCGCACAGGCCGGCGCGGCAGGGCATCGCCCTCGTGTCATGCCGGCGAAGGCCGGCATCCAGGTGCTTGGGATCGCCGCCGGAGTTGCCCTGGATTCCAGCGTTCGCTGGAATGACAACCGGGACGGGAATGGCGATCGGAACATGGAAACAGCGCGGCCGGCGACGTGGACCGCGATGATCGGTAGCCCGGGCCCAGCCCCGCAGATTGCATCATCACATAGGGGATAGACCATGACAGCCAAGGAATCCTACGGCAGCGAGAAGATCACCGTGCTCAAGGGCCTGGAGGCGGTGCGGCGCCGGCCGGCGATGTACATCGGCGACACCACCGGCCGCGGCCTGCACCACCTGGTCTACGAGGTGGTGGACAACGCGGTGGACGAGCACATGGCGGGGTTCGGCGACCACATCACCGTCACCGTCCGCAAGGACGGCGCGGTGGTCGTCACCGACCAGGGCCGCGGCTTCCCGGTGGACATCCACCCCACCGAGAAGAAGCCCGGCGTCGAGGTGGCGCTGACGGTGCTGCACGCCGGCGGCAAGTTCGACAACAAGTCCTACGCCATCTCGGGCGGGCTGCACGGCGTGGGCGTCAGCGTGGTCAACGCCCTGTCGGAGTGGTTGGAGGTCGAGGTGCACCGCGACGGCAAGGTGTACCAGCAGCGCTACGAGCGGGGCGTCACCAAGTACCCGCTCAAGACCGTCGGCAAGACGTCGCGCACCGGCAGCACCGTCACCTTCCTGGCCGACAAGCAGATCTTCAAGGCCACGGCCTACAACTTCGACACCCTGTCGGGACGGCTGCGCGAGCTGGCCTTCCTCAACAAGGGGCTGGCCATCGACATCAGCGACGAGCGCAGCGGCAAGGTCCACAACTTCAAGTTCGACGGCGGCATCGTCAGCTTCGTCAAGTTCCTGGACGAGAACAAGAACTCGCTGCACAAGCCGATCTACGTGGCCAAGGAGGGCGACGGCGTCCAGGTGGAGGTGGCGTTGCAGTACAACGACAGCTTCGACGACAACATCTACTCGTTCTGCAACAACATCAACACCGTCGAGGGCGGCACCCACCTGATCGGCTTCAAGTCGGCGCTGACGCGCGTGATCAACGACTACGTCAAGAAGAACAACCTGATGAAGAAGGACGACTTCACGCTGTCCGGCGACGACGTGCGCGAGGGCCTGACGGCGGTGGTGTCGGTCAAGGTGCGGCAGCCCCAGTTCGAGGGCCAGACCAAGACCAAGCTGGGCAACTCCGAGGTCAAGGGCATCGTGGAGTCGCTGGTGGGCCAGGAGCTGGCCACCTTCTTCGAGGAGAACAACCCGGTCGCCAACAGGATCTGTGAGAAGGGCATCCTGTCGGCCCGCTCGCGCGAGGCGGCCCGCAAGGCCCGCGACCTGGTGCGGCGCAAGAACGCGCTGGAGTCCTCCGGCCTGCCCGGCAAGCTGGCCGACTGCTCGCTGGACGACCCCAAGTTGTGTGAGATCTACCTGGTGGAGGGCGATTCGGCCGGCGGCTCGGCCAAGCAGGGCCGCGACCGCAAGTTCCAGGCCATCCTGCCGCTCAAGGGCAAGATCCTCAACGTCGACAAGTACCGGATGGACAAGATGCTGGCCAACGACGAGATCCGCACCCTGATCACGGCGATGGGCACCGGCATCGGCCAGGACGACTTCGACCCGGAGAAGGCGCGCTACCACAAGATCATCATCATGACCGACGCCGACGTCGACGGCGCGCACATCCGCACCCTGATCCTGACGTTCTTCTTCCGCTACATGCGGCCGCTGATCGAGAAGGGCTACCTCTACATCGCCCAGCCGCCGCTGTTCCGGGTGGCCAAGGGCAAGGAGGAGCACTGGGTCTACACCGACGAGGAGCTGGAGAAGACCGTGGCCCGGCTGGGCAAGGACTCGGCCAACGTCCAGCGCTACAAGGGGCTGGGCGAGATGAACCCCGAGCAGCTGTGGAAGACCACCATGGACCCGGAGCGCCGCACCCTGCTGCAGGTGGCCATCGACGACGCGGTGGAGGCCGACGGCACCATCACCCTGCTGATGGGCGAGCAGGTGGAGCCGCGGCGGCAGTTCATCGAGCAGAACGCCAAGTACGTCAAGAACCTCGACGTCTAGGGACCCTTCGCCACGGCGGCACGGAGACACGGAGAAAACCCCCGGTCGGGACACACGGGAAGAGTCATTGCGAGCATGGCCATTCCTCCTGAACGAGCGACGCGATCCACCGCGCCCGACAGCACCCTGAGCGACCTGCTGGCCGGGGTGGCGTTCGGCCGCGGCGCGGCGGCGGGAGGCCGCTACTTCAGCGTGCGGGAGGTGCTGGCGCGCGGCCGGCGCATCGGCTACGCCGGGACAATGATGACGTACGTCTCCAACCTGGACGCCCTGGTGGGCGTCGTGCGCGGCAGCGCCTTCGCCATCGCGGTGGACCTGACCGACGAGCGGGAATACCGCGCCTTCTACGACGCCTGCGCCCGGGGCGCCTGGCTGGAGATCGAGCTGTACCGCGTGCCCCGCGCCGAGCTGCGCCACTGCGGGGACGAGGGCCGGGTGCCGGCCGCCGAGGTCGACCGGTTGATTGCCGAGCTGCGGCGCGGTGGCGACGCAACCGAGATGTACAACCAACAAGGATAGAGTCATGCCACTCGAGAGACAACGCATCATCCCCCGCGAGATCGAGGAGGAAATGCGGGCATCGTACCTGGACTACTCGATGTCCGTGATCGTGGGCCGGGCCCTGCCCGACGTGCGCGACGGCCTCAAGCCGGTGCACCGCCGCATCCTCTACGCCATGAGCGAGCTGGGCCTGGCGCACAACAAGCCCTACAAGAAGTGCGCCCGCATCGTGGGCGAGGTGCTGGGCAAGTACCATCCCCACGGCGACCTGGCGGTGTACGACGCCATGGTGCGGATGGCCCAGGACTTCTCGCTGCGGTACCCCCTGGTGGACGGCCAGGGCAACTTCGGCTCGGTGGACGGCGACCCGCCCGCGGCCATGCGCTACACCGAGGCCCGGCTGTCGCGGATCGCCGACGAGGTGCTGCGCGACATCGACAAGAACACGGTCAACTTCGTCGACAACTTCGACGGGAGCTTGCAGGAGCCGGCCCTGCTGCCCTCGGTGCTGCCGGGCCTGCTGGCCAACGGCTCGTCGGGCATCGCGGTGGGCATGGCCACCAACATCCCGCCCCACAACCTGGGCGAGGTCTGCGACGCGCTGATGGCGGTGATCGACGACCCCGAGGTCGCGCCGGAGAAGCTGCTGAAGGTGATCAAGGGGCCGGACTTCCCCACCGGCGGCATGATCATGGGCGTGTCCGGCATCCGCGACGCCTACCTCACCGGCCGCGGCAAGCTGACCGTGCGGGGCAAGGTCAGCGTGGAGACCGCCAAGAACGGCAAGGAGAGCATCATCGTCTCCGAGCTGCCCTACGAGGTCAACAAGGCGTCGCTGATCGAGAAGATCGCCGAGCTGGTCAAGGACAAGAAGGTCGACAACATCTCCGACCTGCGCGACGAGAGCGACCGCGACGGGATGCGGATCGTGATCGACCTCAAGCGCGACTCCGACCCGCGGGTGACCATCAACCAGCTCTACCAGCACACCCAGCTGCAGAACGGCTTCGGCATCATCATGCTGGCGCTGGTGGACGGGGTGCCCAAGGTGCTCAACCTCAAGCAGATCCTGGCGGAGTTCGTCAAGTTCCGGGTGGACGTGGTCACCCGCCGCACCAGGTTCGAGCTGGCCGAGGCCGAGAAACGGGCCCACATCCTGGAGGGTCTGAAGATCGCCATCGCCAACATCGACGAGGTGGTGCGGATCATCAAGAAGTCGCCCACCGTCGAGGCCGCCAGGGCGGCCCTGATGAAGCGCTTCAAGCTGTCCGAGATCCAGACCCAGGCCATCCTGGACATGACCCTCAAGCGGCTGACCAGCCTGGAGACCAGGAAGATCGACGAGGAGTACGAGGAGCTGATCAAGCTGATCGCCAGGCTGAAGGGCATCCTGGAGAGCAAGCGCCGGATGATGGGCGTGATCCGCGAGGAGATCGCCGAGCTGCGCAAGAAGTACGGCGACGAGCGCCGCACCGAGATCCGCACGGCCGCCGAGGAGAAGTTCTCGGTGGAGGACCTGATCGCCGAGGAGGACATGGTGATCACCATCAGCCATGCCGGCTACATCAAGCGGCTGTCGGTGAGCGCCTACAAGCGGCAGGGCCGGGGC
>JALOPJ010000207.1 GCA_025453955.1 Candidatus Edwardsiibacteriota bacterium | reverse complement strand
CAAGCGGATGATGCTGGCGCCGATGGGCGACGACATCACGCCGCGCGAGCCCTACAACGGCTACCTGATCCTGCAGGGCGGCGTGCCGGAGGTGGAGGACTTCGTGCGCCGGGTGCACAAGTAAGTCCGGCGGTTGCCGACCCACAGATCACGCAGCCGGGCACAGGTTGGGTTTTAGGTATGACAACGCCATCTGTGATTTCCGTGCATCGCCGCGGATATTATCCCGGGAATAGTCTTTCAGTCAAAAGGGACTAAAACGTCCTAGCATGGCCGCCCTCATCGTCGTTGTTTCCCTGACCGTGCTGCTGACGCTCACCGTCCTCTGCTGCGGCGCCCTGCTGATCGCGGGCTGCAGCCTGAGCAAGGCCCCGGCCCAGGCGGCCATCACGGCCGCCGAGGAGGCCCTCAACCTGGTCCGGGCGGAGGCCCAGCAGTTCGTGCCCGACCAGCTGGCCATGCTGGAGACCGCCCTGGGCAACGCCAAGAACTCGTTCACCAAGGGCGACTACAACGCCGCCATCGCCGCGGCCAAGGACATCCCGCTCAAGATCAAGGACCTGACCGCCGCCATCGAGGCCAAGAAGGCCGAGCTGCCGAAGGTCTGGGAGGCCCTGGCCAAGGACGTTCCCAAGCTGATCGCCAGCACCAAGGCCGCCGTGGCCAAGGCCAAGGGCGTCGACCCCGCGATGCTGGACCAGGCCAAGGCCAGCCTCGACGAGATGCCCGCCACCTGGACCAAGGCCCAAGCGGCCTTCAAGGACGGCAACCTGGCCGAGGCCGTGGGCCGCGCCACCGAGATCACCGACCAGTGCGCCAAGATCGCGGCCGACATCGCCCCCAAGACCGCCGGCAAGTAGTACCGGACCCACCCAAGCAGAAGCCCCGCATCAGGCGGGGCTTCTGCTTTTCGCCGGCCGGCGAGTCCGGCCGGGCCGCTGTTCGAGGTCCAGCAGGAACCGCTTGCGCCACAGCCCGCCGCCGTAGCCGGTCAGCCCGCCGTCGCTGCCGATCACCCGGTGGCAGGGGATCAGGATCGAGATCCGGTTGGCGCCGTTGGCCCGGGCCACGGCCCGCACCGCGGCGGGCATTTTCAGGCGGGCGGCCTGCTCGCCGTAGGAACGGGTGGTGCCGTACGGGATCGTGCCCAATCCGTCCCAGACCTTCCGTTGGAACGCCGTCCCGGGCGCCACCACCGGGACGGTGAAGGCATCGCGTTCTCCCCGGAAGTATTCCCCCAGCTCCCGCTGCAGCCGGTCGAAGTGCGGCGATTCGCCCGGCACGACCTCGGCGTTCAGCAGCTTGCGTCAGATGGATGATCGACATCGTTGTCCCGTTCCTCGGCGAATGGCCCGTTTGTTTCTTGAACGAGTGCCCGAAACCGGAGAGCGAGCCCCAGCCGTGGTCGAAGGCCGCCGCCGAGACCCTTTCCCCGCGGATGATGGTGCCGTAGGCCCGGCCGATCCGCAGCGCCCGCTGGTAGCCCTGAAAGGTCATCCCATGGTGCTTCCGGAACCAGCGCCGCACCGCGGCCGGCCCGAGGCCCATGGCCCGCAGTCGCGCGTCGCGGACCCGCGCCATCGGGTCGTCGCGCAGCAGGGCCAGCACCCGCGCGATCCCCGGCGGCACGGCGCCGACCGGTTCCATCGGCCGGCACAATTTGCAGGGGCGGTACCCGGCGTCGAGGGCCTGCTTGGTCCCCGTGAAGAAGGTCACGTTCTCCCGCTTGGGCGTGCGGGCCCGGCAGCCCGGCCGGCAAAACACGCCGGTGGTCCGGATCCCGGCGACGAAGATCCCCTCGTAGCTGCGGTCGCGCCGGGCCAGGGCTCGGTACATCGTCGTCGTTGAAGGCATCATGGTTCAATTCTCGTAAATGAGCGGTCGTCGATCTGTCCCGTGCCCTCATTGTACAAGAACACCGGACGCACCGCAACCGATATCTTGACACGTAATCGAAAAGAAGCGGGACGCCGCCAGCGTCCCGTTCGCATCGCAGCGGCGGCCGCGGTCATATCGCCATCCGCTTGCCCTCGCCCATCGGCCGGTTGCCCAGGGCGTCCTCGATGCCGGAGATGATCTGACCGATCTCCCGGGCGCTGGGCGGACTGTAGCCCTCCCCCTCGAAGCGCATGATGGTCCTGGTACGGAAGAGCTTGATCAGACGGCCTCCGGCCTCCTCTGCGATCGCCGCCGACAGCCGCTCGCCCGGGAACAGCCGCCCGCCCTCGCGGTGCTCGAAGGTCGGGTTGACCACCAGCAGCGGCACCCGCCCGCTGCGGTAGAGCCGGGCCGCCCGCAGCGATTCCCGGTAGGCCGGCTCGTCGAAGATCTCCGGGACGCCGTGGGTCAGCGGCTCCGGGTAGCAGTCCGACAGCAGGATCACCAGGCTGGCGGCGCCCGGCTTGCGGAACTTCTCCAGCCGGATCATCGCCAGCGCCTTCTGCAGGCCGTCGGCCAACGGCGTCTGGCCGTGGACCGTGAGGGCCAGCAGGCCCTTGGTGACGATGCGGTAGTTCTGGGTGGGATGGTTGACGATCCGGGCCTGGGTGCCGGCCAGCGCGATCAGGCCGACCCGGTCGTGGTGGGTCCGGAAGTAGCCGGTGAGCGAGTCGATGATCTCGGCCATCGACCGGACGAAGGGGTGCGTCGAGTGGCTGACATCGACCGCCAGCACCAGGGCCAGGCTCTGGCGCTGCAGCTTCTCCCAGCCCGCCAGGTCGGCCCCGCGCACGGTGAACCGCCGGGTGCGCAAGTCGTAGCCGCCGCCGGCCGCGGCCCGCAGCAGCGTCGGCAGCGGCGCCAGCGAGTGTTCGCCGGCGCGGTACGGCACCACGCGGACGTCGCGGCCGGCGCGCTCGGACAGCACCGACTTGCGCTTGGTGCCGCCCCGGAACGACCGCGACTTCTTGACGGCGAACTTCTTGAGGAAACGGGAAAGCCCCGCCTTGAGGCGGCCGGTGAGGTCGCGGCGGGACTCGAACAGCGGGGCGGGCTGCTGCCCCAGGTCGACGGTGACGGCGGGTTTCCTGGCGAACAACCGCCTGATGCCGCGGATCAACCCGCCCGGCCGTTTGTCACCGGAGAGCAGTTGCCGAAGGATGTCCGCCGGGACCATCCGGCGGGGGACGCTGACCTTGACGGTCAGTTTTTTTTTACCGCGCCCTCCGGGGCCTGGCCGGACAC
>JALOPJ010000206.1 GCA_025453955.1 Candidatus Edwardsiibacteriota bacterium | reverse complement strand
CGGTCAGCTTTTTACGCCCACCTCTGACCCACCGCATCCGATCCCGCAGAGGTTGCTGATCGAGCGCCTGCCCGCTTCCTGCCCGGTAGATCGTAGTGCGAGCCCGTCCCGTCGCTCTGGCCACCCGACTTTGCCCACCCTACCCCACCCGTGCCTCGGCCTCAGCCGCCGCCCACCAGCGCCCAGAAGTACCGCGGATTGAGGAACCCGAGCGGCGACGCCAGCCCGGCCACGGCCAGCAGCATGACGGCGGAATGCGTCAGGGTGCGATGGCCGAAGCGGCGTTCCAGCGGCACGGAAACGAACCAGAACAGCCGGCCGATCCGGGCGGGCGGCAGGTCGATGTCGGGCAACAGGCTGGCGAGGGCGGCGAGTAGCCAACCGATCGCGTCGGTAGCCGAACAGGGTCGCCCCGCCCCGGTAGAGGACGACCGTTGCCGCCAGCGGGCCAAGACCCAGGCGGCCAGCCGCCGCAGCCGCAGGTCGGCCCCGTCCATCAGCCGCGCGACCGTCAGCGACTCCTCGGCCACCAGCAGGGCGCCGATCAGGAAAATGAGGATGCCCGGTCCGGGCGCCAGCAGGAAAAACAGCCCGGCTCCCATGACGAGGACGCCGCCCCCGACGGCGAGGATTTTCTGGTGCAGCCCGCGCGGCCGGGTCTGTTGCTGGCGCTTGAAGTGCGCCTCGAACCGCTGGCCGGGCGGGAACGCGGCGAACTGTTGCCAGCGTTGGTGGAGGGTATCGAGCATATCGGTCCAGGCTCCGGGTTCGTTGCAGAGATCGGAAGACCACACTGGGGCGCGACCCTGGCGCTACTCCTCCGGTTCAGAGTCGCCCGGGTTCAGGGAGAACCGACCAGCGCGGGCCTCCCGCCGTTCCATTCCGCCAATTCGCCTTCCCCGCGCCTCGGAACAGGAACACCCGGGCCGAGATGACCGCCGCCGCCAGCATCCCGGCAAAGATGTACAGTTCGGCGTCGCCGGTGATGATGGCCAGATAGCGCGCCACCACCACCAAGGCCAGAGCCACGATCATCGCCGGGGTGAAGTCGAGGTACTTGACCCTCGCGGCGTGCTTCATTTCCCGGATCCGGCGCTTGTCGACCACCCGCTCCTGGCTGGCCTCGGCCAGCAGATCGGCCAGGGCCTGGGGGTTGCCGTTGGGAAGGGTGCCGTCGCGTCCGGAGGCCCCGCCGCCCCGACGTCCCCAGCAATGGGACTAAACGGCGCAAGCGGTTGGTATCATGGGGGATTCCGGGCGGGGGCGGTTGCAGTCAGGTTCGCGTCGGCCCGGCCCGGTGCTTCAGAGCCGCGAGGCGCGCTTCTTCATCGGGCAGCATTTCCCGCAACATCACCACGAACGGGGGATCGACCTCGGGCTCGTGCAGGAGCGCGCGTCGCGCCGCGTGAAGTGGAAGGGGGCTGCGGCGCCGATGGCCGCTGGGGTTCGAGCGTTATAAGCACCGGTGTCATTTTTCAAAGCGGCCGTCAGCGCATCGCCAAAGTGGGGGTCAGCGGGGCGCCAAGTTCGGCCGACGGACCAAGGCTCGACGGCGCGCTTCGTTTCCCTCCTGCTCGGTGGGTCGGTGACCGGTCGGTCATGCGCTTCATCCAACAGGATGCAGCCATCGACTTCGAGAATGCGCGACGTGCCGACTTCGCGTTCGCACGGTGTTGCCATCGACCTTGAAAGGTTTAGTCCTAGGGCTTTCGCTTTTGCACTACATGTATGGTTTTTTAGATAAAAATCTACCATATATGGTAGATTAGGGTCTTCCAAGCGAAAGTCCTGAGTCCATGTCCATCACAGGGTGCGGCATGGCGGAGCCGGCCGCCGCGCGTCAAGCGTCCCCGTCCACCGAGTCGTTCCGCCAGTGGCGCCAGGCCAGGATGGCGAGGGTGAGGGCCACCAGGGGCAGGGTCAGGAGCAGGGCGGCGCCGTAGTCCCCCAGGGCCGCGTGCCCGCCAGCGCGCCGGATAAGATAGACCGTGTAGGCGACATACAGCAGCAGGAAAAGCAGTCCTTCCCAGCGCGCCACGCGGGCGCCGGTGAAAAACACCGGCAGGCAGGCCACGGCCACCGCCACCATGACCGGCAGGTCCACCGCCAGCAGGGCCGGCGCCACGGCCAGTTCGGCCGGCGCCACGATCACCGAGAACCCGAGCAGGCGATGTCGCGCTCGCCGCGAATGGCGGCCATGACCGAGGTGGCCACCTCGGGCAGGGAGGTGCCGGCGGCGACGATGGTGAGGCCGATGACCAGCTCGCTCACCCCCAGGTGGCGCGCGAACCCCACGGCCGCCTCCACCAGCCAGCGCGAACCCAGCAGCAACAGGGCGAGCCCCGCCAGGATCAGCAGGGCCTGCGTGCCCCAGTGGTCGCGCCAGCCCGGCCACGGCCGGTCGAAGGCCTCGGCGTACTCGGCCTCCACCGCCGTCTGCACCGCCGCCGTCTCGCGCCGGCTCTGGCGGATGAGCAGGAGGGTGTAGGCCACCCCCAGGCCCGCCAGCAACAGGCCCTCGCCGCGGCCGATGCCGCCGTTGAGGGCCAAGGCCCACAGCAGCAGGGAAACACCGATCATCACCGGTACCTCCTGGCGGATCACCTGCTGGTGCACCACCAGCGGCGTGATGAGGGCCGACAGGCCGAGGATGACGAGGACGTTGAAGATGTTGCTGCCGACCACGTTGCCGAGGGCGATGTCGCGCTCGCCGCGAATGGCGGCCATGACCGAGGTGGCCACCTCGGGCAGGGAGGTGCCGGCGGCGACGATGGTGAGGCCGATGACCAGCTC
>JALOPJ010000106.1 GCA_025453955.1 Candidatus Edwardsiibacteriota bacterium | reverse complement strand
TGTCATTCCGACGAAGGTCGGAATCCAGCAGGCCAAACTTATGGATCCCGGCATTCGCCGGGATGACACCGAGTCCATCCGTTTTCCGGGCAGACCGCGGCCAGTGGATCACAAATCCTTTGTCAAGTCTTCCCAATCCGGGTTGTGTTCCTCGATCAACCGGATCTTCCATGCCCGATGCCATTCCTTGAGCCGTTTCTCCCGCACGATGGCATCTCTGATATCGGTGAAGCCCTCCAGATGCACCAGCTTCGTGACCTTGTATCGCTGCGTGAACCCCTTGACCAGGCCTTCCTTGTGTTCCCGGATACGCCTCCTGATGTCGTTCGTCACGCCGATATACAGCGTGCCGTTTCTCTTGCTGGCGAGAATATACACGTGGTACGCCATGCATCCTGGATCCCGGCCGGAGTTCACCCCGCACGGCGATGCGGGGCCGGGATGACACCAAGTCGAATAGTCTTCGTGTCTTCGCGTCCTTGCGGTTCGGTCCCGATCCTGGATTCCCGTTTACACGGGAATGACACGAAAGAAGACGATCTCCGTGTCTCCGTGCCTCCGTGGCGTGGTTCCCAGCCCTACTGCCCCGCCAGCCAGTCCTTGGCGGCCTCCAGGTCGTCGAACGCCTTGATGTTGCGGCCGGTGATCCGGGCCACCGAGCGCAGGATCACCCTCTTCAGCCCGTCCATCCCGATCGTGGCGCTGGCCTTGACGTACGGGGTCACGGCCGCCGAGTAGTTCTTCTGGGCCTCGACGCCGGTGACGTCGTAGTGCATGCCGGTGTAGTCCAGCAGGGTCCGCACCGACTGCTGCGGGCAGCCCTTGATGATCCGCTCGGCCTCGTTGGCGACCGCCACCTCCTCCTCCGTGGTCTGGAGGTTCGACATGTCGATGAACAGGATGTCCGCGTCCCGGTGCCTGATCCACTTCACGCGTTCCATGGCCCCTCCTTCGCTGCGGCGACCGTCGTCCTACTGTTCCGCCAGCCAGTCCTTGGCGGATTCCAGGTCGTCGAAGATCTTGATGTTGCGGCGGGTGATCCGCACCACGCTGCGGTAGACCACCTGCAGCATGCCGGTGATCCCCACCACCGCGCTGGCCTTGAGGTGCGGCCCCACCGCCGTGGAGAACTGCTTCTGGGCCTCGACCGCCGGGATGTTGTAGCGGATGCCGGTGTAGTCGATCAACGACCGCGCCGAGGCCGGCGGCTGGGCGCAGATCAGCTCCCGGGCCTGGTTGAGGAGGGCGATCTGCGTATCGCTGTCGGTCAGGCCCGATAGGTCGGTGAAGACGATGGCCTTGCCCTTGTGGACGATCTGCTGGACTCTCTCCACGGTTCCCTCCGGTTGGCGGTGTGCGGGTGGCCCGGGCCGCTCAGCGGCGCTGCGCCCGGTAGGCGGCGACCAGGTCGGACACCCTGACCCCGTCGATGGTCATCCCGTCGGTGTTGCAGTTCTCGATCCTGGCGCCGGAGAGGTCGACGTTGCGGAACACGCTGTCGCAGAGCATCATCTCCTCGAAGGTCACCGCCTGCTGCCGCTGCTGCGTGCCGTCCGGTCTCGGCATCGGCCCGATGTGCTTGAAGGACGCGCCGCCCAGGTTGGCCGCGCTGAACGCCGCGCCGGCGAAGTTGATGTTGTGGAACGTGGCCCGCTGCAGGTTGACGTCGTCGAACGCCGCGTGCTCCAGGTTGACGTCCTGGAAGCGCGAGCCGGTGAGGTCGGCGTGCTCGGCCAGCTGCCTGCCGCATTTGATGGTGGGTTCCATGCTTCCTCCTCGTCACTGGATTCCCGTTCCCCGCCTTCGCGAGGACAAGCTTCACGGGAATGACACCAGATCAAATCGCCTTCGTGTCTTCGTGTCTTTGTGTTTGGGCACCGATCTTGGATCTCTGCGTTCGCGGGAATGACGCCGGGACGTCCCGCTACTTCGCCGGCTGCGCCAGCCAGCGCTCGGCCTTGCGCTCGTCGTCGAAGATCCGCACCCGCATCCCCAGGTTGGCGAACAGGATCTCGAAGTGCAGGAACTCGCGGTACTGGGGGCCGGCGGTGTTGACCAGGGCCGCGATCTTCGTCCGGCGGCCGATGATCTTGCGGTGGGCCTCGGCGAAGGCCTTCTTCTCCCAGTCCGCCACCTTGATGGTGGCGGTGCGCAGGTCCAGCAGCACCTTGGGCGCCACGTCGCCCTTCAGCTCGGCCGCCAGGTCGCGGCTGGCGGCCCACAGGTCGTGGTGCAGGACCAGGTCGTCCTTGGCGACCCGGACGATGCCCTTGGCGGGGTCCTTGGTGATGCGGTGTGTCATGGCAGTCCCTTCTCCGGGGCATTGTTGTGCAGCACGTGCGACCTGATGTCGTTGCGGGTCGGGATCGGCACGGGGCGCGCGCTGACCGGCCGGGCGTCCTGCGCCACTGCCGCGGTCCAGGCAACGCGCGTTATTCCACGATCTCCTCCAGCCAGCGCAGCGCCTCGGCCTCGGTGTCGAACACCCGGATGACGTTGCCCGCGGCACCGTCGGCCGGGTCCGCCGCCGGCGGGGCGCCTCCGTAACGGTCCTTGCGGACCAGCACGGCGACCTTCATCACGCCCTTGTGCGGCCCGCCCTGCGGCCGCGCCAGCCCCAGCTCATCGACCACGGAGGACGTCAGCTTGGTGTCGCGCAGGTCGATCAGCATCCGGGAGCGGTCCTTGCCCTGCACCAGCTTGACCACCTCGCGCCGGCCCTCCCGCAGGTCCTTGCCGTCGACGTCCCCGAAGTGGCGGACCCGCACCAGGCCCTTCTCGCGGTCGAACTTGATCTCGTGCGCCATGGCAGTCGTTCCGTTCAGCGTTCGGTGATCAGTAGTCCCGCGCCTTTTCCTCGCCCCGCAGCACGCGCAGGGCGCCGGCCGCCAGCGCCGGCATCTCGTCCTCGCCCGGGAACACCAGGAAGTTCTCCGTGATGAACGCCGTGCGCTGCTTGACCAGGCCGGTGATCATCGGGTTGAAGGCCGCGCCGCCGGTCAGCACGACGGCGTCCACCTTCCCCTTGAGCGCGGTGGCGCAGGCGCCGATCTCCTTGGCGATCTGGTAGCACATGGCCTCGACCGTCTCCCGGGCCCCGGCGTCGCCGGCCGCGGCGCGGTCGCAGGCCTGCTTGGCGTCGTTGGTGCCCAGGTAGGCGGCCAGCCCGCCGCCGCGGGTCAGCTTCCTGACGATCTCGTCCTTGGTCGATGTCCCCGAGAAGCACAGCTTCGCCAGGGCGCCGCAGGGCACGCCGCCGGCCCGCTCCGGCGAGAACGGCCCGCCCTCGTTGGCGTTGTTGACGTCGGTGAAGCGGCCGTGGTCGACCGGCGAGATCGAGATGCCGCCGCCCAGGTGGGCCACGATCAGGTTGACCTGCGACAGCGTGCGCTTGAGCCGGGCGCAGGCCTGGAGCGCGGCCATCCGCATGTTGAGCGCGTGCAGCAGGGACTTGCGCTCGAACTCGGCCAGCCCCGCCACCCGGGCCAGCGGCGAGAACTCGTCCACCGACACCGCGTCCACGATGTATGCTTCGCATCCGGCCTTATCCGCTATTTCCCTGGCGATGAAGGCGCCGACGTTGGAGATGTGCTCGCCGCGCGCCGCGGCCCGCAGGTCGGCCAGCATGGCGTCGTTGACGCGGTAGGTGCCCGAGGAGATGGGCTTGAGCAGGCCGCCCCGGTCCACCACGGCCGACAGGGACGTGACGTCGACCCGCTGCCTGGCCAGGAAGCCGAGCACCACTTTCTGACGCATCGGGTACTGGTCGACGATCCGCGGGTACTGCTCGATCTCGGCCTGCTGGTGCTTGATCGACTCGGCGGCCAGCTGCTCGTCGCCGCGGTACAGCGCCACCTTGGTCGAGGTCGATCCCGGGTTGAGCACCAGGATCAGGGGCTCGGTCTTCTTGATCGTCGACTTCGCGGCCCTGGTGGCGGCCGCCTTCGGAGTCGCGGTCCTGGTCTTCTTTTTTACCGCCGGCGCGGGTTTTCGAACCGCCGGGCGGGCCTTGACGGGGCGCCGGGGCTTCGTGATCTTCTTCGTGGCGGCCGTTTTTCCCCGCGCCGCGCGCGTGGCCGTTCTGGCCTTCCTCTTCGCCGTGGGTTTGGCCCGCTTCGCCATGGCTGTGGTTCCTCCGTCGGTTGCTCTATTGCACCAGCGCCTTGAATTCGGGGTTGTCCTGCAGCGGCTGCAGCTCCTCGTCGGTCTTGGCGCTCTCCTTGCAGGACTCGTCGTTGGCGATGCACTTGGCCAGCGAGTCCAGCGCGCCCTTTTCGTCGCCCTTCAGCAGGTGGGTCTTGGCCAGCTCCAGCCAGGCCTCGGCGTCCTCGTCGTAGATCTCCAGCGCCTTGGCGAAGGCGGCGATGGCCGCGTCGTACTTGCCCTGGTAGCGCAGGGTGATGCCCTTGCTGTACCAGGCGTCGTTGAGGTCGGGCTTGAGCGCGTTGGCCTTCTCGAAGGCCGCCACCGCCTCGTCGTAGCGGCCCAGGTCTCGCAGGGCCAGCCCCTTGTGGTACCAGGCCTCGACGAACTCCGGGTTGACGGCGATGGCCTTCTCCAGCGCCGGCAGCGCCTCGTCGTAGCGCTCCTGGACGTTGAGCACGATGCCCAGGTTGCACCAGGCCTTGGCGTGGTTGCCGTCCAGCGCCAGCGCCTGGTTGAAGGCGCCGATGGCCTCCTCCAGCATCTGCAGCTTGGAGAGGATCCGGCCCTGGCAGTACCAGGCCTCGGGGTCGTCCTGCTTGACCTGCAGCGCCTGGTTGTAGGCGTTGAGCGCCTGCTCCAGCATGCCGTGCTTCTCCAGGGTCGCGCCCTGCTTGCAGAAATCATCGTACATGGCTCACCTCACCCGTGCAAAATGAAAAACGAAAACGAAACAGTATGCCGATCGATCGTTTCAGCCCTCGTTTTCTGCTTTGGTGTTCCGCCCGATCATTCCCACTCGATGGTGGCCGGCGGCTTGGTGGAGACGTCGTAGACCACCCGGTTGACGCCCTTGACCTCGTTGACGATGCGCGAGGAGACGCGCGCCAGCAGGGCCGCGGGCAGCCGCGCCCACTCCGCGGTCATGAAGTCGCTGGTGACCACGGCCCGCAGCGCCGCCACGTTCTGGTAGGTGCGCTCGTCGCCCATCACGCCCACCGACCGCACCGGCAGCAGCACCGCGAAGGCCTGGGACGTGCGGTCGTACCAGCCGGCGGCCCGCAGCTCGTCGATGAAGATGCGGTCGACCAGCCGCAGCACGTCGCACCTCTCTTTCGTCACCTCGCCCAGGATTCGCACCGCCAGGCCCGGGCCGGGGAAGGGGTGGCGCATCACCAGGTCGCGCGGCAGCCCCAGCGCCAGGCCCACCCGGCGGACCTCGTCCTTGAACAGCTCGCGCAGCGGTTCCACCAGCGCCAGGTCCCGCATGTCCTCCGGCAGCCCGCCCACGTTGTGGTGGCTCTTGATGGTGGCCGACGGGCCCTTGAAGGAGGTGGACTCGATCACGTCGGGGTAGATCGTGCCCTGCGCCAGGAACCCCACGCCGCCGAGCTTCTTCGCCGTCCGGGCGAAGGCCTCGATGAATTCCCGGCCGATGATCTTGCGCTTGCGCTCCGGGTCCGTCACGCCCTTCAGTTTTTTATAGAACTCCCGCGCGGCGTCGACCGTGACCAGCGGTACCCGGAACTGCTTCTGGAACACCCGCTCGACCTCGGCCCGCTCGCCCAGCCGCAGCAGGCCGTTGTCCACGAAGATGCAGGTGACGCGCCGGCCCAGCGCCTTGTGCAGCAGCATCGCCGTGACCGAGGAGTCCACGCCGCCGGACAGGCCCAGCACCACCCGGCCGTCGCCCACCTGTTCGCGCACGGTCTTGACCGACTGCCCGATGATCGAGCCCATGGTCCAGGACGGCCGGCAGCCGCAGACGCCGGACAGGAAGTTGCGGATGATGCGTAGGCCGTGCGCCGTGTGCACCACCTCGGGATGGAACTGCAGGCCGTAGATCCTGCGCACGGGATCGGCCATGGCGGCGACTGCGCACTGCGGGGTCGATGCCAGTGGTACGAACCCCTTGGGCGGCTTCAGCACCGAGTCGCCGTGGCTCATCCACACCTGCGACTCGGCCGGCACTCCTGCGAAAATGCTTGCATTTTGCACTTTGCATTTAGCATTCACGCGCAGCGTGGCCTTGCCGTATTCGCGCTCCCGGCTGCGGTGCAGCGTCCCGCCCAGCAGCTTGGCCGTCAGCTGCATGCCGTAGCAGATGCCCAGCACCGGCACGCCCTGCTCGAAGATCCGCCGGTCGATCAGCGGCGCGCCCCGGTCGTGCACGCTGGACGGCCCGCCCGAGAGGATGAAGCCCGCGGGGCTCCCTGCGATGATCTTCGCGAACGGCGCGCGGCAGGAGATGATCGTGCAGTAGACCTTCTGCTCGCGGACCTTGCGCGCGATCAGCTGGGTGTACTGCGACCCGAAGTCGACGATGGTGATGCGGTCGGTGGTCGAGGGCATTTTCTTATCCACAGATGACACAGATGGGCACCGATGATGTTGTCGTGCCAGTTCCTGCCTGCGGCCGTGGCGGATCCCATGCTCGGGCATGAA